>JBBDJF010000088.1:0-17067 GCA_040880045.1 Sneathiella sp. | reverse complement strand
TCACCCCCTTGAAAGCCGAACCTTTCTCCACCAGATTGATAAAATCAAGTCGCCTCTGCCCCTCTTCCGGCGAGTCGGCGATCGCACGGGAGTCCATGATGGCAAGATGCGTGACCCGCTCCGGTGCCTGGCGCATGACCTCAAAGGCGATATAACCGCCCATGCTCAATCCCGCGAGGGCAAACCGTTCCGGTGCCTCTGCCAGCAACCGCTTCGCGATTGCGGGCATGGTGTCGTCGCGAGTGTGATCCGCAACGGTAATATCCGCAATATCATCAAGAGCCACGATCTGGTCTCGCCATAAATCCGCCGTGCAAAGCAACCCGGGAATGAGGACAAGTGAATGTTTTTCTGTCATTTTTTCGCAATATGATGTAGTTTAGGATACGTTTTGGTTTTTTTGAGATTGAAATCTCTTTTACAGTCAAGACGCCAGCTTGAGAACCGTTAACTTTAATCCTTTGGCATTTTAGTGTAATACAGCCTTCTCAGGCGCGGTTTTACTGGGAAATTCGCAGGAAACATTTGACAGAGTGCGTTAATTCACTAGATTGCGCTCAGTTTTACGAAGGTTTTATATTTATTCGAACGGTAATTCACACTACATGATATTTGCAGATCTCGGCCTAAGCCCCGAAGTTTTGAAAGCGGTTAAAGAAACCGGTTACGAAAATCCGACCCCCATACAGGAAAAGGCTATTCCTTACGTACTGATGGGGCGCGATGTTCTTGGCACTGCCCAGACAGGTACCGGCAAGACCGCAGGCTTCACCTTGCCAATGATTGATATTCTCGCCTCCGGTCAGGCGAAGGCGCGCATGCCGCGCTCCCTGATCCTGGAGCCAACGCGGGAACTTGCGGCGCAGGTCGCCGACAATTTCGAGACTTACGGTAAATACAGCAAACTCTCCATGGCGCTCCTGATCGGCGGCATGTCTTTTTCCGATCAGGACGCAAAACTCGACAAGGGTGTTGATGTCCTGATCGCAACGCCGGGCCGCCTGCTCGACCATGTGGAACGCGGCAAGGTCATGCTCAATGGCGTCAAAACACTGGTGATTGACGAAGCCGACCGGATGATGGACATGGGCTTCATTCCCGATGTTGAACGGATTGTATCCCTGTTGCCGCCATTGCGCCAGACACTGTTCTTTTCCGCCACAATGTCGAAGGAAATGCGCAAGCTGGCGGATAAATTCCTGATGAACCCGAAGGAAGTTGCCGTTTCCGCGCCAACTTCCACCGCGGCGACAGTCACACAGGGACTTTATATCGTGCAGCGCGCTGAAAAGCGCCCCGCCATCCGCAAATTGCTAAAGCAGGAAGAAGTCAAGACCGCGTTCATCTTCTGCAACCGCAAGAAAGATGTCGATGTCCTGCACGGCTCGCTCATCAAGCATGGTTTCAATGCCGGTGCGCTACATGGTGATATGAGCCAAAGCCATCGCATGGAAACCCTTGATAAATTCAAGAATGGCGAAATCAAGCTCCTCGTCTGCTCCGATGTCGCCGCCCGCGGCATTGACGTCAGCTCGGTCAGCCATGTGTTTAACTTCGACGTTCCAACCCATGCGGAAGATTATATTCATCGCATCGGGCGGACGGGCCGTGCGGGCCTGAAAGGCCACGCCTACACCATCGCCACGAAAAGCGAAACCAAGTATCTGGACGCCGTTCAAAAGCTGGTTGGTCGGGAAATCCCCGTTCTGACACTGGATGGAATGGAAGAGGTCAGCGAGGAAGCCGCAGAGATCGCCGAACGCGAGAAAAAGACAAGCCGTAGTCCAAAGGGTAGTAACCGCCGCCGCAATACAGAGGACGCACCAAAAGCGAGAGCGCCTCGCAAGAAAGCTGAGCCAGCGGAAGACAAGGCACCGCAAAAGGCCGAGAAAAAGGAAAAGAAAGCTGCAAACTCTCCGGCCACAAAAACCCGCCAGCCCCGACATGCCAACGATGAAGGGGATGCCCCGGTTGTCGGGCTCGGCGATAATGTGCCGGCCTTCTTTAAAATACCGTTCGGCAAGTCCGCACAGAAATAATCCGCGATCCGGTACAAGGCTTCCCAAGGGAAGCCTTTTTTGTTTTCAAGTGCCAGTGAAATTTGTAGTATTCAGCAGTATTTTGCACTTCAAAATATGCAGTGGCGCCAGCGCCACGGAAAAGGCGGCTATTTGTGAAGACGATTTTTATCATGGTGAAATGCGAGCTCGGCAAGGCCTATCATGTGGCAGCAGAGGCGGTGGAGAATGTCGAACAGGTCTCGGAAGTTTACTCAATTTCCGGCGAATATGACCTGATGATGAAATGCTACCTCAATGACGATCAGGATACCGGCCATTTCGTTAATGAGCAGATCCAAACGCTTCCCGGCATAAAGGACACTTTCACCATGATCACCTTCAAGGCCTTCAACTGACATCATTCCAATCTGTCGGACGCAAATGCGATAAAACAATTCCTTTGCTCCGATGGTAAAATTCCGTACTCTATGAATCGCTTTAGGGAGAAGAGCGGGACAGCCCGTTTCTGATACAGCACAGGGAGAACTCATTGTGAACAAGACATTTATCAGCCTGATATCCGCCATCGCCTTGATGGGCGCACCGACATGGGCAAGTGCGGCTGATGCCGTAAAAATCGGCTTCGTGACGACCTTGTCAACAGGTGCGGGCGCCATCGGAAAAGACATGCGCGAGGCGGTTGACCTCGCGGTCGAGCATCTCGGTGGCAAAATGGCCGGACGCGATATTGAAGTGATTTATGAAGATGACGGCTTCAAGCCGGAAATCGGCAAACAGAAAACCGACAAGCTGGTCAAGAAGGATAACGTCGATTTTGTCGCGGGCTACATCTGGAGCCATGTCCTGATGGCCTCCTATAAAAGCGCTGTCGATAACGACACATTCCTGATCAGCTCCAACGCGGGCCCAAGCGCTCTTGCCGGAAAACTCTGCCATGAAGACCTGTTCTCGACATCCTGGCAGAATGACCAGACGACTATGGCTATGGGTGAAGTGCTGAACCAGCGCGGGATCAAGAAGCTTTATATCATGGCCCCGAACTATGCCGCCGGCAAGAATATGGTGAGCGGGGTTGAGCGGACCTTCAAGGGTGAAATAATCGGTAAGGACATGACAAAATTCCCGGATCAGCTTGACTTCTCTGCCGAATTGGCAAAAGTCCGTGCCGCCGAACCGGATGCGCTGTTTGTCTTCTATCCCGGCAAGCATGGTGCCCAGTTCATCACGCAATATGCCCAGGCCGAATTGAACAAAACCGTACCGCTTTACACGGT
Source organism: Sneathiella sp. (assembly GCA_040880045.1). GTDB lineage: Bacteria > Pseudomonadota > Alphaproteobacteria > Sneathiellales > Sneathiellaceae > Sneathiella. The sequence continues at coordinate 13,772 of JBBDJF010000088.1, read as the reverse complement.
CTTCACGATCGACAGCATCAGCCTGCCCCGCGTTGGTGAACTGGCGGAAGGCAGCCTCATGACCATGTTCTGGTCACCGGATCTTGATACCCCGGCAAACAAGAAGTTTGTCAGTGATTTCAAGGCGAAATACGGTAATTACCCAAGCCATTACGCCGCGCAATCCTATGATTCTATCATGCTGATCAACAGTGCGGTCGAAAAGGTGAAGGGCGATCTGAGCGATCGGGACGCCGTCCGAAGTGCCCTTAAAGCCGCGGACTTCCAGAGCATTCGCGGAGAGCTCAAATTCGGCAACAACAACGTGCCGATCCAGAACTTCTACCTGCGTCAAGTCGTCAAGGATGAAAACGGGGACTACACGACGAAGATCATCTCCACTGTGTATGAAAATCATCAGGATACATATGCGCAAGAATGCAAAATGAAATAAGCTTCTTGCCATTCTGACGAGACCGGAAAAGGCGCGTAAGTCGATTGAGCCTACGCGCTTTTTCCACATAGTAAGACGATTTCACGATAAGGCGTATCCATGAACTGGTTGTTATTGCTGGAACAGATACTCAACGGTTTCCAGCTCGGCTTGCTTTTATTCCTGCTGGCGGCGGGACTGACGCTTGTCTTTGGCATCATGGACATGGTCAATCTGGCCCATGGATCGCTCTATATGATGGGCGCATATTTCTGCGCAACTTTCACAGGGTGGACAGGCTCCTTCTTACTTGGCGCGTTATTGACATTGCCGACCGTTTTCCTCCTCGGTGTCATTGTCGAGGTCATCGCCCTTCGAACCCTTTATGCCCGCGACCATCTGGATCAGGTCATGGCAACCTTTGGCCTGATCCTGTTTTTCAATGAGGCAACCCGCCTTATCTGGGGGCCGATCGGGCTCGTCATTCCCCTTCCGGATTTTCTTAACCAGACGGTGGAGATCATTCCCGGCGCGCCCTACCCTGCTTTTCGTCTCGCGATTATTCTTGTCGGGTTTATCGTCGCGGGACTGCTTTATTTTATCGTGGCCCGGACAAAGCTTGGCATGTTGATCCGGGCGGGTGCCAGCAACCGCGAGATGATTGGTGCACTTGGTGTCAATATCAGGCTCCTGTTCACGCTCGTTTTTGGACTTGGTGCAGCACTGGCCGGGCTGGCCGGTCTGATGGCCGGACCTATTCTCTCTGTCGAGATCGGCATGGGCGAAGGAATATTGATCCTGACGCTCGTTGTCATCGTTATCGGAGGTATTGGTTCCATCAAGGGGGCCTTTATCGCGGCAATCCTGATCGGCCTGATTGACACGGTGGGGCGTTCCTTCCTGCCGGAGATATTAAACCTGGTCCTGCCCGAGGCCAGCGCGTCGACGGCGGCCCCGGCCATTTCCTCAATGATGATCTATCTTTTGATGGCCCTCGTTCTTGCGATAAAGCCACAAGGCCTCTTTCCGCCGAAGGGGGTTGGCAAATGAGCATATCCATACGGCACGTCATAAATGTAGCCTTGCTTGTTTTTCTCGGCATTATTCCCTTCCTGACGGATTGGATAGGCGACAGTTTCTATACCGGGCTTGTCGCGCGAATTCTGATCCTCGCCATTGCCGCCCTCAGCCTCAATCTCCTGATCGGCTATGGCGGAATGGTCAGCTTCGGGCACGCCGCCTATATTGGTGTCGGGGCCTACGTCGTCGGCATCGGGGCGTTTCATGCATTCGAAGATGGGATCGACTGGATGCTGAACGGGTATGCGCAGCTTGTCGCAGCGCTGCTGGGCTCCGCCATCATCGCTCTCATCATTGGCGCCATCAGCCTCAGAACCCGCGGTGTCTATTTTATCATGATCACCATGGCCTTTTCCCAAATGCTGTATTTCAGCGCGGTTGGGGTCGAGGCCTATGGCGCGGATGACGGGCTGTCGATTTATTCGCGCAGCGACATGCTGGGCCTGATTGACCTCAATGACGAGAAGAGCCTTTATTACCTGATTTTTGTCTCGTTGCTCATCGTTCTCTACCTCATGCACCGCCTCGTAAATTCGCCGTTCGGCAACGTTATTCGCGGCACCAAATCGAATGAGGCGAGAATGCGCGCCATCGGTTTCTCGCCCTATAAATACCGCCTGACCGCCTTCGTTATTGCCGGGACCATTGCCGGATATGCGGGCTTCCTGATGGCCAATCTCAGCGATTTTGTCAGTCCCGACATGATGCATTGGACCCGCTCCGGCGACCTGATCATCATGATTGTGCTGGGCGGCATGGCCAGCCTGTTCGGCCCGCTTTACGGCGCCCTCGCCTTTCTGATGCTGGAAGAATTGCTGTCCTCCATCCCGCTGACAATCGGCGGTCTTCACGTCGGGGAATACTGGCAGTTGATATTCGGGCCGCTCCTGATCCTGATCGTTCTTTTTGCCCGCAATGGCATTGACAGCTTTCTTCCCCAAGCAAGGAAAGGCTCATGACGACAACTGACCTTCTCATTGTCGAGAAACTCGTGAAACGCTATGACGGACTGCTGGCAACGGATGAGCTGTCACTGACCGTACGCGAGGGGGAGACTCACGCAATCATTGGCCCAAATGGCGCAGGAAAGACCACCTTGATCAAGCAGCTGACCGGCGAAATTTCCTCCGACAGCGGAAAGGTCATGTTCGGTGGGCGCAATCTGCGACGATTGTCGGAGCCGAGACGCTCTCATATTGGCCTCGCCCGTTCTTTTCAGATTACCTCCCTCTTTCAGAACTTCACCGTGCTTGAAAATATCCGCCTTGCGGTCCAGGCCCATAGCGGGCATTCCTTTCGCTTTTGGCAAAAGGTCGAGGAAAATAAGCAGCTCAACGAACCCGCCATTAAAATTCTGCGCGAGATGGATCTGGAGGACTGGGCCAATACCCCGGTTTACAGTCTGAGCCATGGCGAGCAACGACAACTCGAAATCGCTGTTGCCCTGGCGACGAAGCCCAGAATGCTCCTGCTTGACGAGCCGATGGCGGGCATGTCCGGGGAAGATAGCGACCGCCTGGTGGAACGGCTCGCTGCATTGAAGACACGTTATAGCATCCTGCTAATCGAGCATGACATGGATGTTGTTTTCAGTCTTGCGGACCGGATCAGCGTCCTCGTCTATGGCCGGACAATTGCAACGGGAACACCGGATGAGATCCGCGATAACGAGGAAGTCCGCCAAGCCTACCTCGGGGAGGAAAGCTGAGTATGCTGGAAGTAAATGCCATCGACAGCTTTTACGGACAAAGCCAGATCCTGTTCAAAATGTCCCTGACAGTGAAGGAAGGCGAGGTCGTTACTCTCATGGGCCGAAATGGCATGGGAAAAACGACAACGATCCGCTCAATCATGGGCCTTACACCAGCGCGAAGCGGCGCTATCCGGTTCAGGAACCAGGACATCACAACACTTTCCCCGTACCGTATTGCCCGAATGGGTATAGGACTGGTACCGGAAGGCCGGATGATATCCCCCAACCTGAGTGTTGAGGAAAATCTGGTGGCAACGGCACATTCAGGACCTTCGGGAAATAATCGTTGGACGCTGGAGACAATCTGGTCGCTTTTCCCCAAACTCCTGGAACGCAAACGAAGCATGGGAAACCAGCTCTCCGGCGGGGAACAGCAAATGCTCGCCATCGCCCGCGCCCTTATGACAAACCCCGATATCCTGTTACTCGATGAAGCGACAGAGGGCCTCGCTCCGTTGATACGTCAGGAAATCTGGCAATGCCTTTACAGCCTGAAGAATGAGGGACAGTCAATCCTGGTGATCGACAAGAACATCCGGGCTCTCACCGACATCGCCGATCGTCATTATATAATCGAGAAAGGCGCCATCGTTTGGGAAGGCACGGCACCTGCATTACTTGAGAATGAAGAAATAAAACATAAATATCTCGGGTTATAAAAAACACTTAATTATAGAATATTTATATTTTAATACAGGCAAATGGCGGGCATACCTAAAATAAAAGAAATATTTCACATTTTCCGTAGCTTTCTATACATCCCTATATTTTGCCTGCTGACAAACCGGCATTAGCACATTAAAGTCTCCAAAAAATTTAGCATTGGGGGACAAATTATTGCCGACAGACGATTTTGAAAGAGTCCGGGTCAATGCCAAAAAAGCAATGGCACTGATGGAAGACAGGGGCATTCGCCAGACCCCGCACAACTATGCGATCTGGTTTGAGTATCTGCAGGAATCCAATCCGGATTTGACGCGGGCGGTCAACGACCTTATCGCTAAAAACGGGAAATACACGGATAAGATCGGCGTCGAGCTTTTCGCGCAGTTTTTTACGCGAGAGAAGGAAGGCAGGGCCGTCCAGGAAACGAGCCGCATGATCCAGAAATCCATGGACAGCATGATGGGTGATCTTACCAAAAGCTCTGCCAATTTCACCTCCTATGGCGAAAACCTGAATATTTTTGCGGAAAAAGCGGAGGGGCTCAGCGGGCTGGAACTGCAAAATGTTATCGATGAAATCGTCAGCCAGACATATTCCATGTCCGGCAGTACACTCAGCCTGCAACAAGGCATTGACAGTGCCTCCCGGGAAATCGCGGATCTGAAAAGGCGACTGCAATTTGTCCAGCAGGAAGCCTATACCGATTCCCTGACCGGCATCCACAATCGCAAAAGTTTTGATGAAGAGCTCGCCAGAAAAGTCCATGAGGCACAAGAGAATGCCTCAAACCTCTGCCTGATCATGGCCGACATTGATCATTTCAAGCCCTTTAATGACACGCATGGCCACACCTTCGGGGATCAGGTCATCAAGCTGGTTGCCAGCACATTGGCGAAGGGCGTAAGTAAGGATGCCATCGCCGCGAGATATGGGGGAGAGGAGTTCAGTGTCATTCTCCCCGATACCGAATTGACAGAGGCCGTCAATATAGCGAATGACCTTCGCATGGCTATTTCCGCGAAAAAAATCGTCAAGCGGGCGACCAAGACAGAAGTAGGGAAAATCACCATGTCATTGGGTGTAACCTCTTATGCCCACCGCGAAAATATACTAGCCTTCATTAACAGGGCGGATCAGGCCCTGTACTCGGCGAAAAATTCCGGTCGCAATTGCGTGAAGCATGCGGCGCCGGTACTCGCCAGCCAATAAACCATGCCGGTTCGTTCACCTGATTTATTTTGGTTTTTGCTGTGGCCTTCTAACTGTTCAGCTCCGCCACCTGTGGCCATCAAAGAAAATTTCTGTTATCCCCCCGAATATTCGATTAATCTCGGGCGGACAGACTTTCAATAACAACAATCAAGAAAGTACGGGGATAATGACCTACGCAACGATCAAATTTGATGTCCAGGACGGAGTCGCGAAAATTACGTTGAACCGGCCGGACAAGCTCAACGCCTTCAGCGACGAGATGCATGAAGAGCTCCGTGCCATTATGCCTGTGTTGAAGGGCAGCGACGTGCGGGCCATCCTGATCACCGGGGAAGGCCGGGCCTTTGGTGCGGGCGCGGATTTATCCCCCGGCTCCCTGTCCGGCGAGGGCGGATTTGACGCCGGGGAGACATTGGAAAAAAACTATAATCCACTGATCGTTTTTGTCCGGACCATCGACAAACCCGTCATCGCCGCCGTAAATGGTATCGCGGCGGGCGCCAGCATGAGCCTTGCGCTTGCCTGCGACATTGTGTTAGCCGCGAAATCAGCGACATTTCTTCAGGCATTCTGCCATATCGGACTCGTTCCCGACGCAGGCAGCACCTTCTTCCTGCCCCGCCTCGTCGGCTCCGGCAAGGCCATGGGTCTTGCCATGCTGGGGGATAAAATACCGGCGGAGGATGCGGAAAAGATGGGCATGATCTGGAAAACCTACCCGGACAACGAACTGATGCCGGCCGCCGAAGCCCTGGCAAGCAGAATGGCCGCCGGTCCGACAAAGGGTTATGCTCTCATCAAGCAGGCCATGAATGCCAGCCTTGAAAATGACCTTGAAACACAATTGGGGATCGAGCGGGATTACCAGCAGATCGCCGGGCGGACAGAGGATTTCGTGGAAGGCGTTTCCGCATTCCTCGGCAAGCGGAAAGCCAATTTCAAGGGTCGTTGACATGCCGGACAACGAAGGGCTGAGCCCGCAGGACATCGCCAGAACCGTCAGCGAGACCATGTACCGCAAGGACACGGCGGCGCAGCATCTCGGTATCACCCTGAAGGACATCAGGCCCGGGCGCGCCGTGATGACGATGCGCGTAGTAGATTACATGCTGAACGGACATAAGATATGCCATGGGGGCTATGTCTTCACTCTCGCCGATACGGCCTTTGCCTATGCCTGTAATGCCTATAACCAGAATACCGTGGCACAAGGCGCGCAAATTAATTTCCTCAAGGCAATCATGCCCGATACATTGCTTACCGCGACCGCAATCGAGAAAAGCCGGACAGGTCGCACCGGCCTCTATGATATTACCGTTCAAGATGAGAACGGACAAACCGTTGCCCTGTTTCGGGGCAATTCTCACACGATCAAGGGACAGATGATCCCGGGTCTCACACAGAAAGAAGAAAAATGAAGAACGCTTATATTTGTGATGCAGTCAGAACCCCAATCGGACGCTATGGCGGCAGCCTGTCAGCTGTCCGTCCGGATGACCTTGGGGCTATTCCCATCAAGGCCCTGATGGAGCGTAATCCGTCTGTCAACTGGGAAAAGATTGACGATGTGATCTATGGTAACGCCAACCAGGCCGGTGAGGATAACCGTAACGTCGCCCGGATGAGCGCCCTGCTCGCCGGATTGCCCGAAAGTGTCAGCGGCGCCACAATCAACCGTCTCTGCGGCTCGGGCATGGATGCCACCGCGACAATCGCCCGTCAGATCATGACCGGCGAATCACAGATTGGTATCTCCGGCGGCGTTGAAAGTATGAGCCGCGCGCCCTTCGTCATGGGCAAGGCAACCGAAGCCTTCTCGCGCAACGCGGAAGTTTTTGACACAACCATCGGCTGGCGCTTCGTGAACAAGAAAATGCATGACCAGTTCGGTACGGATTCCATGCCTGAAACCGCCGAAAATGTCTCCGAGGATTATCAGGTTCGGCGGGAGGATCAGGATCTTATCGCGCTTCGCAGCCAGGAAAAAGCCGCAGCGGCGCAGGCCAACGGTTCTTTTAACGACGAGATTATTCCTGTTTCCATACCTCAGCGCAAAGGCGACCCGATCATCGTTGACAAGGACGAACATCCGCGCGCGACGACTATTGAAAAGCTTGCTGCGTTGAAGGCTCCGTTCCGCGCCGGGGGGTCGGTGACCGCTGGAAATGCGTCCGGCGTCAATGACGGCGCCTGTGCCATCCTGCTTGCGTCAGAGGAGGCCATCGAAGAATATGGCCTGACTGCCAAGGCCCGCGTTCTCGGCGCTGCCACGGCCGGAGTACCACCGCGCATCATGGGGATAGGCCCGGCGCCAGCCAGCCAGAAACTACTCGCGCGTCTGGGACTCAGCATTGACGATATGGATGTCATTGAACTCAACGAAGCTTTCGCCGCGCAGGGCCTTGCGGTCATGCGGGAGCTTGGCCTGAAAGACGATGACCCGCGGGTCAATCCACTCGGCGGTGCGATAGCGCTTGGCCATCCGCTCGGCATGTCCGGGGCGCGGCTGATGACAACAGCGATGTATCAGCTGCACCGCACCGGAGGTCGCTATGCCCTCTGCACCATGTGTATTGGTGTCGGTCAGGGTATCGCAACCGTTATCGAGAGAGTCTGATTTTTGGGAAAGACATGCGACTGAACCCACCGTCAAAGGACGAGCTTGATCCGATCGAGATTGCAAGCCGGGATGAGATATCCGCGCTGCAACTCGATCGTCTCAAGTGGAGTTTGGCGCATGCCTACCGGAATGTCCCCTTCTTTCGGGAACGTTTTGATGCAGCCGGGGTTCATCCCGACGATCTGAAATCCCTCGACGATATCGCGAAGTTCCCCTTCTGCCGGAAGCAGGACCTTCGCGATAACTATCCTTTCGGCATGTTTGCCGTCCCGAAAACGGATATTGTCCGCCTGCATGCCTCCTCCGGCACGACGGGCCGCGCAACGGTTGTCGGCTATACTCAGAGGGATATCGACAACTGGTCCGATCTCGTTGCCCGCTCCATCCGGGCAGCGGGCGGACGCAAGGATCATACTGTCCATGTCACCTACGGCTATGGCCTCTTTACCGGCGGGTTGGGAGCGCATTATGGGGCCGAGCGCCTGGGCTGCACGGTCGTCCCCATGTCCGGCGGCCAGACCAAGCGACAGGTCCAGATCATCAATGATTTTGGCGCGGATATCATTATGGTGACGCCGTCCTATATGATGGCCATCGCGGAGGAGTTCGAGCGGCAGGGGCTTGATCCGCGCAAATCACCGTTAAAAGCCGGCATTTTCGGGGCCGAGCCCTGGAGTGAAGCCATGCGCCACGAGATTGAGACGCGCTTCGATATTGACGCGCTCGATATCTATGGCTTGTCGGAGGTCATGGGCCCCGGCGTTGCCAGCGAATGTATCGAGACCAAGGACGGACCGGTTATATGGGAAGATCATTTCTATCCTGAAATAATCGATCCCGAAACCGGAGCAGTTCTGCCCGATGGCGAGAAAGGAGAGCTGGTCTTCACCACGCTGACCAAGGAAGCCTTCCCCGTCATCCGATATCGCACGGGTGATCTCTCCCGGCTGCTGCCCGGCACCGCGCGCAGCATGCGCCGCATCGAGAAAATCACCGGACGTACCGATGACATGCTGATCATCCGCGGCGTCAATCTCTTCCCGTCACAAGTTGAGGAACTGGTGGTTCAGACGGAGGGTCTCTCCACCCATTATGTTCTTGAAGTCCGGCGTGAAGGAGCGCTGGATACCCTCACGGTGCGGATTGAGCATGCCTTGTCCGGCCCTGCAAGTCCGGATGCCGCCACAACCCTCCAGCACCGGATAAAAAGCGTCCTTGGAGTAACCACCACTATTGATATCTGCACGCCGGGATCCATTGAGCGATCCCTTGGCAAGGCGAAGCGGGTTCTCGATTTGAGAAGAACGTAAGGCTAGGTAATGACCACAAGTTTTCCGGGGTTTCCCAGGGATCTCCTCCATTTTTATGCCGAATTGATCGAAAACAACAATCGGGAGTGGTTCTCGAAAAACAAACAACGATACAAGGATGTCGTCGTCTATCCGATGTGTGATTTCATTGAGGCCATGGCCCCGCGACTTGAGGCAATTGCTCCCATGTATATTGCCGACGCCCGGCCACACGGAGGATCGATGTTCCGAATATATCGCGATGTGCGGTTTTCCCGCGATCCCCGGCCCTATAAGGAGCACCTCGCCTGCCAGTTTCGGCATCAGGCCGGACGTGATGCCCATGCGCCGGGTTACTATGTGCATATAGCGCTGGACGGCGTCAGATTTGGCGGCGGGATTTACCTTCCCCCTGCCCCTGTCCTTAACGCCATTCGCCATGCAATCGACGAAAACCCGGAGAAATGGCGCAACCTGAAAACTGATCCGGATTTTCTGGATATCTTCGATGGTATTCGGGGGGACAGCCTGAAACGCGCGCCGAAAGGTTTCTCGCCGGATCATCCGGAAATCGAGGATTTAAAACGCAAAACCCTCTTTATTACGAAACCCCTCAGCGCTGTCGACCGGATCACAAAACCCGACTTTATCGACGAGGTGGACGAGGCTTTCCAAAAAGCAACGCCCTTCATGCGCTTCCTCACCAACGCGGTTGACCTGCCCTTCTAAAATTTCGGCAACGGCTATCCGTTCTTAACCTTCCTTTAAGAGTATTTTCCTAAAATTAGCGTCATATCGAAAATTTGGCTTCGCGTTAGGATTGACGCCATGATGAACACAATTGAGCTGCACCCGGATACGACAGTAGATTTATACAGCACGGCCCATAACCTGATCATTCATCAGGGCGAAAGCGCCATTGATATGCTGCATGCTGAAGCTCGGACTTTGCGCCAGAACAGCAACGCAGAGGAAGACCTCTACGCCTGCATCGAACTCATCCGCGTTGTCAGCGAGCTGATCGACATGGAAATTGCTGGCCCGATTCACTGAGAAGTTCTTGTAAAGGCACAAAAAAGGCAGCACTTAAAATGCCGCCTTTTCTCCTGGAATTTATTGCTCAGCTTTGCAGGACGACGCGACCGACGACCTTTCCGGCCCGAAGATCCTCAAGCGTGTTATAGGCCTCCTTCATCGGGCGGTGCGTGATTGCAAGTTCATTGAGCTTCCCTGCCTTCGCGAGTGCCATCAGTTCCCGCATTTCCTGAAGATTGCCAACATAGCTTCCCTCAACCGACATTGCCTTGATCGGGAACATGGGTAGCGGCATGGAAAAACTACCGCCGAATAGCCCGACAATCACCAGCTTTCCGCCTTTCGCCAGCACCTTGGCACCAAAGGCCGCGCTGCTTTCCGCCCCGACGAAATCGATGGTCGCATTAACGCCCCCACCGGTCGTTCCCATGAAGCTTTTGAAGGCTGCCGGATCGGAGGGGTCTATTGCCGCAACCGCGCCCGCCTGTAATCCGGCCTCGCGTTTTGCCGGATCGATATCGGCCACATAAATCTCGGCGTCGGTCACGGATTTCGCAATCGCCATCGCCGCAAGGCCGACACCGCCCGCACCGATAATCAGTAACTTGCCGCCGTCCGTGCGGGATTTCACCTTGTTCAGGGCACTGTAAGCCGTCAGCCCCGAGCAGGTATAGGTACAGGCCAGCTCCTTCGGGAGGGAGCCATAATCGAGGAGGTAACGCGAATGCGGTACGAGCAGGGTATCGGAATACCCACCCGCCACGTCAATCCCGAGCTGACGCGGGCGATTACACAGCTGTTCCTCTCCCGATGCGCAGATGGCACATTCCCCACACCCAATCCACGGATAGACAACGCGCTTGTCGCCAACCTTGACATCAGTCACATTCTCACCGACTGCCGTTACTGTTCCGACGATTTCATGGCCAAGCGTGAAGGGAAGCTCCCGACCTCCCTTGATATCAAGTTGCTTGCCATGGCCGAGGTCAAAATGCCCCTCCCAGATATGAATATCGCTATGGCATACACCACAGGCAGTGACATCCATCAGGATTTCATCGCCACTCACGCTCGGCGCGTCGCCGGTATTTTCCACCAGCGGCGCCCCATATTCCTCGAATTGGTAGCTTTTCATTTTTATTATCCCTGCTTTTTTATCTTCCCAACGGATCAGGCGATATTGATCCATGTCGTCTTGAGCTGGGTATATTTTTCAAGTGCATGAAGCGAGCGGTCCCGGCCGCTGCCTGACTGCTTGTACCCACCGAACGGCGTTGACATATCCACGTCGTCATAGGTGTTGACCCAGACCGTCCCGGCGCGAAGTGCCTGAGCGAGCTGATGCGCTTTCGAGATATCCCGTGTCCAGACGGACGCCGCCAGACCATAGATCGTGTCGTTGGCGATCTTGATACCCTCTTCCATATCCTTGAATGTGATGGTGCTGACGACCGGACCGAATATTTCCTCCCGCGCGATTGTCATGTCGTTGGAGACATTGTCGAAAATCGTTGGCTCGATATAGTAGCCACCGGTTTCCTGCCGCACCTGGTTACCTCCGTAATGGAGCTTCGCGCCTTCTTCCTGCCCCTTGTTGATATAGCCCATGACGCGATCAGTCTGGGATTTGTCAACCATGGCACCGACAATCGTCTTTGCGTCCAACGGATCGCCCGGCTGCAGGGTTTTGGCAACATTCGCGATCTTTTCAACCAGTTCGTCCTTGATGCTATCCTGCACCACGATGCGGGAGGCGGCCGTACAGACCTCGCCTTGGTTGAAGAAGACGCCCATGGCGATCTTTTTCGCCGCAAGATCAAGATCTGCATCCCCCATCACCAGGCTCGGGCTCTTGCCACCACATTCAAGACCGATGGATTTCAGGTTGCTTTCTCCTGAATAGCGCATGAACAGCTTGCCAACTTCGGTGGAACCGGTAAACGCAAGCGCGTCCACATCCATATGACGGCCAAGTGCCTGTCCGGCTGTCTCGCCAAAACCGGGAAGGACATTGAAGACGCCTTCAGGGATTCCGGCTTCAACGGCAAGTTCCGCGATGCGCAGCGCCGTCAGCGGGGATTGTTCTGCCGGTTTCAGAATCACACTGTTACCCGCCGCCAGCGCCGGGGCGAACTTCCACGAGCCCATAAGCAGCGGGAAGTTCCACGGTACAACACAGGCAACGACGCCAATTGGTTCGCGCGTGATCAGCGCGAGGGAGCGCCGCCGGTCTGTCGGGGCAATCTCGTCATAAAGCTTGTCGATGGCCTCCGCATACCAGGAAATACAGCCGGCAGACCCCGGGATATCGACCGCGCCCGCCCATTTCACGGGTTTCCCCATGTCGAGACATTCAAGCAGTGCCAGCTCATCCTTGTTTTTCATGATCAGCCCGGCAAATTTCTGCAGGACCACCTTGCGTTTGGCAGGTGCGGCCCGTGACCAGACGCCGGATTCGAATACGGCGCGGGCTGCCGTCACAGCGCGGTTGACATCCTCAACATCACAGGCGGCAACCTGGGTGAGGACACGACCATCGAGTGGGCTGATGCAGTCAAATGTTTTACCGGATGCTGCATCGACATACTGGCCGTTGATAAATGCCTTGTTACGGATCGAAATCTGGCTTTCAAGTTTTTCCCAGTCTTCACGTGTAGGGGCAGGTGCTGCGGACATACTTATTTCCTCTTTTATCTTATTGATGTCAGACATTATTTTTTCTTGCGGTGAGAATAACGAATGCCCCTCCTTCACGAAAGCCTTTGTTTGCCGCGCGGCGAAAAAATATTCTGAGATGGCGGACTGACAGGCCTTATCCATTCATGTATAAATGCTTCTTACTGAAAATTATCAAATTCAATAGGATAAATTTATGGTGCCGGGAAATATCAATCTTACTCAGCTCCAGACGTTCCTGTGGGTCGCGTCGCTGCGCAGTTTTCGCAAGACTGCCGAGAAAATGAATACAACACAGCCGGCAATATCCTCGCGAATTGCGCGGCTCGAGGAAACTCTCGGTGTTCGCCTGTTTGATCGAGATACAGGTTTCATTCATTTAACGCGTAAAGGTCTTGAACTTCTCCCCTATGCGGAGAAACTTCTCAGGACATCTGCCTTGCTGGTTGACCGGATCAGCCAGGATGAGGATCTTGCCGGCCTGTTGCGTCTTGGTGTCTCCGAGACAATCGTCCATACATTTCTGTCCGAGTTTTTGTCAGGCCTGAATCTTAAATTTCCAGCGGTCGAGGTAGAAGTCGTTGTTGACGCAACGGTTAACCTGAGACGGGAACTGGTCGAACGCTCGCTCGACTTTGCTTTTCTGATGGGGCCTGTTACGGATTTCCAGATTGAAAATCATGATCTGATTGAGTTCGATGTTATCTGGGCTGCTGCTCCGTCCCTTAAAATTGTAACGGATCGAAAGCTTTCCCTCGATGAACTGGCCGCCTCGCCCCTGATCACCTATGCCCGGAATACACGTCCCTATGCTGAACTTGCACGGCAGCTTCGCAAGAATACGGAATTACCCGCACGCATTTTCTCGTCAAGCTCTCTTGCCGCTATTCACAGGATGGCTCTTGATGGCATTGGTATCGCAAATTTGCCTCGCCAGATGATCCAGGCGGATCTTGCAAACGGTAATTTGCAGGAGGTCCAATGTGAATGGCGCCCCCCCAGTCTAAAATTCACGGTGTCCAACCCGAC
>JBBDJF010000087.1:0-17387 GCA_040880045.1 Sneathiella sp. | reverse complement strand
CATTGAAAAGATTGGCGCACCCGACACGATTCGAACGTGTGACCTCTGCCTTCGGAGGGCAGCGCTCTATCCAGCTGAGCTACGGGTGCTGAGATGAGGCCCTTGCTATAGCCCAAGCGTGCCCGCGTTGCAACGATTTTAGGTTGCAGGATTAGTCGAAAAGATATGACAGTCAGCGGTTGCGTTTCAACTGATCGATTGTCGCTTTATGGGCGGCCTTTTCGCGGTTCGCGGTGACGGTCGTTACGAGATCACCGTGACGTGGGTCGGGAATCCCTTTTTTAAGGGTTTTTTCCCCTTCCGCCCGCTGGTGTTGCCGCTGCTTTATATTCTGCAGGCGTTCAATATCCGTTTGCATTGGCATGAAATCATCCTTTCTGAACATTATGCTTTGGTAATCCATAACTTAGTTCGGAACAGACCCTATGCCAACCAATCACCGTAAAAAAATCCGCGCTCAATCACCCCATAAACTTATGGAAAATCTACCTTCCGGCCATTCTTGACGACCAAACGGTGATTTTTCTTAGCTGCTGCCATCAGAATGTCCTCTGTCGGGTTACCGTTCACGATCAGCATATCGGCCTTGAATCCTGGTTTGATCTGGCCGCGATCATCGAGTTCCATAAGGCTGTGTGCAACGGATGTTGCACTATCAAGGGCATCAATCGGAGTCATGCCGCAATCTACCATATAGGCCATTTCCATGGCATTCTCACCATGGAGGTTAAAGGGCGTTCCCGCATCTGTGCCCATGGCGATCTTTCCACCGGCCTTATAGAACATCCTGAAGCTTTCCTTGTGCTTCTCAAAAACGCGTCGGGATTTTTCAACGACGTAATCAGCTATGCCGTTGTCCGCATTGTTGAGGATGTTCTGCACTGCGGCGAGAGTCGGCACCAGATAGGTCCCTCGCTCCATCATCGCATCTAGGCACTCCTGATCCATGAAGATGCCATGTTCGATCGAGGTGATGCCGGCTTTCACGGCATTCATTATCCCCTCTGCCCCCTGAGCATGGCTGGCGGAAGTCTTATGAAAGCGTTTGGCTTCACTGACACCGGCGTTCATTTCCTCGGCGGAGTAATGAGCGTCTTCCGGGTTGACGCGAGGAGTCATGACGCCGCCGGTTGCCATGATCTTGATCAGATCGCTGCCTGCGTGAATCTGTTCGCGTACGGCCTTTATAACTTCATCGCATCCATCTGCAATTCGGCCGTTTCTGTTGCCATGACCGCCCGTCATGCAGATCATTTTTCCGGACGCCATGATGTTTGGACCGAAGAACCTGCCGCTGTTACAGGCGTCTCGAACGGGGAACTCCAAATATTCCCGACCACCGCAATCGCGGACAGCCGTGATGCCTGACTTGAGGGAGAGTTGGGCATTTTCGAGTACACGCAGCGTGATCTCGCCAGGGTTCACCCCTTCTATGCTGCTGCGCGGATCGGCTTCACCTTTATAGACCAGATGGACATGGCAATCGGCAATCCCCGGCATCAGAGTGCCGCCACTGGTATCGACACGTTCGCCCTGGTAATCGGAAAATGTTTCAGCGGGCGCCACTTCCTTTATCATATCCCCTTCCACCAGAACGGCATGATCTTTCAGGAATTCGCCAGTGCCGCTGAAGACGTCGCCGCCGCTGTATAAAATGGCTGTCATCTCTATTCGTCCTTATTATTGTTTGATTTCAATCAATCATGCCATGAAGAGGGAGTAGAGTTCCAATAAAAAATCGGGCGATTGTTCCGTCCGGTTAATTAAACTCTGCGTTATTTCCGTAATGGCCTAGCGATTGGGCTCATGTGTCATTCTCATGTAGGGTTTAAATCCCTTACAGCGTGTTTTTGAAAATTTCTCATTCATCATTCGCGAGGGTATTTACTTGCTCGATGTCATTTGCAGGAAAGCATCCTCAAGATCCGGTTCTGCAGTTGTCAGGTCGATGACATCAAGCTGGTCATCGGTCACGGCTTTCAGGATTTTTGCCATCTCTGTCTCACTGGGGCGGAAAGAAATATTGATCCTCCGGCCATGCGAAAGAGTGGCATTGAACTTTTTCAGGTTGTCTGGGACTTCCGTGATTTCATGGCCGAGGAGAAGACAGACGTTCTTCATATCGAGTTTGCCCAGAAGAGTTGCCGTCGGTTCGCAGGCGACGACCTCGCCGTGATTAATAATGGCAATGGTGTCGCAAAGCTCCTCCGCCTCTTCCAGATAATGAGTGGTGAGGATGATTGTCGTGCCGCCTTCATTCAGTTTCTTGATATAAGTCCAGAGTTGCTGGCGCAGTTCAATATCAACGCCGGCGGTAGGCTCATCAAGGATCAGGACGTCCGGGCTATGGACCATGGCTTTCGCAACAAGGAGCCGCCGGCGCATTCCACCAGATAAAGTACGGGCATAGACATCGGCTTTGTCATCCAGCCCCATGGCCGCCAGAATTTCATCAGTGCGTCGTTTTGATTTAGGGACGCCGTAAAGACCGGCCTGAAATTCCATTACCTCGCGCGGGGTGAAAAAGGCATCGAGATTGAGCTCCTGCGGGACGACACCGACAGCACTTCTCGCGGCGCGCATGTCTTTTTCCGTATCGAAGCCACAAATTCGCACCGCTCCACCTGTTTTGTTGACCAAGCCCGCGATGATATTGATCAGAGTGGATTTCCCCGCCCCATTTGGTCCCAGGAGGCCGAAGAAAGACCCGCGCGCAACTTCAAGGTTGATGCCCTTTAAGGCGACCTTGTCCGGGGCCGGTCCTTTGACCTTGTATGTTTTTGTCAGGTCCTGCACTTGTAGGGCTGGAGTTATGGGCGCGGTTTCAATCATTCTATTATATTCTTCAGCATGTATTTATTAAATCAGCGTTTTCTAAATCCAGAAAGTGAGCGCAAGCGGTACTACCACAATAGTCAGTAGTGTCGAAATCATGATGTAGCTGGCCACATCAGGCGCATATTCATTCTGGTAACGCTCGACCCAGAGATAGGTGGCGACGGAAGCAGGCATCAGGCACATCAAAATGAAAACGCCCCGCGTTGTGCCTTCAAACCCGAAGAGCCATACAATCATATAGGCGACCCCACAGGCCATGGCAACATGGAAGATGGCGAGATAGCTGCCGGTAATGATTCCGTCCGGGCGAAGAGTGGCAAGTGTATAACCAAGCGTGAGCAGCATCAGCGGGATTGAAAGACCGCCCAGAATCTTGAAACAGGCCGCAACGGGTTCCGGCAAACTGGTTCCGGTTCCCATAAGGAAAAGTGCGAGGACTACACTATAGACGGCGGGTTGACGGATCAGATCAAACAATGAAATTTCCCCGATGGGAATCCACATTCCGATCGTGAAGATACTTGCAGTGACCACAGCCACAACGGCAAGTGCAATTGCCATTCCTTCATTGCCAAACGCAAGAAAGCTGATCGGCAAGCCGATATTACCGACATTGTTCAAAATCATCGGTGAGAGGAAGGCGCGCGCGGGTCGATGGATAATTTTAAGGAAGCCAAAGGCGATGGCGGCAAAACAGGCGATCATTAATGCCGCTGCCGCCATCACATCGAGAAACGCCCCGAAGGAGATATGATTGGCGGTCAGATGCGAGAGGATCAGTGTCGGATAGCCGACATTGGCCACAACGCCACCGACGGTCTTTGTATCGAAATGCACCTTGAAGCGGGCAAGTCCGTAGCCGACAAGAATACAGAGCATCACCGGGAGCAAGACATTGCTGACATGAATAAAGAGTGCTTCCATCCTGCCCTCATGGTTAAAGATTGCGAAACGGTAAGGTTGTTTGAGAAGAAGAAATTAATAGCGATAGGGGGCGGGTGCAAATCATTCGTTTCTGTTGAGCCATTTCTCGGTTGCGTCCTTGTCGCCAATCGATATCATCCATGCGTTGTCGGGAGAGGCGGGTTTGTGCCGCCGTTGATGACTGGCAACCAGCGTTAATCAGCAGAAGAAGTGAGACGGCTTATGC
Source organism: Sneathiella sp. (assembly GCA_040880045.1). Lineage (GTDB taxonomy): Bacteria > Pseudomonadota > Alphaproteobacteria > Sneathiellales > Sneathiellaceae > Sneathiella. Next base: position 13,399 of record JBBDJF010000087.1, on the reverse strand, counting down.
AAGCTATTGAGACAATTGAAGTTGATAGCCCCAAGGTTGCCTGTGACGGTGGCAGGGGCCCTCTTGGCCATCCGCGTGTTTTTCTCAATATGGGGGACAAAGGCGCTGTCGAATGCCCCTATTGCAGCCGTAACTATGTCCTAAAGGCGGGCGTGAGGGTTTCCGGCGGCCATTGACGGTTATTGGCACTGGCGGCAATTGAAGTAACAGGTAGAGAAGCGGCATGACCGAACCGGACGTCACGGGCGATCCAAACCAAAAGCACAGAATTTACCTGGTCGATGGATCGGGATATATTTTCCGTGCCTACTTTGCGATGATTCGCGGGCGGCAGCCAATGTCACGGTCCGATGGCACACCAACAGGCGCCGTTCTTGGCTTCTCGAACATGTTGTTCAAGCTTATCCAGGATACTCAGGCGGATGGCCGTGTCAGCCATCTTGCGGTGATTTTTGATACCAGCCGAAAGACCTTCCGTTCCGAGATTTTCCCGAATTATAAAGCGAATCGTGATGCACCCCCCGAAGACCTGATCCCGCAGTTTCCACTTGTACGGGATGCAACCCGGGCCTTTAACGTTCCGGCAATTGAGAAAGAGGGCTTTGAAGCGGATGATATCATTGCCACCTATGCGACGCAGGCGCGCGCCAAGGGCATGGAATGTGTCATCGTCTCTTCCGACAAGGACCTGATGCAACTCGTCGGCGGGGATGTCACCATGCTCGACCCGATGAAAAACAAGATGATTGGCACTGATGAGGTGCTGGAGAAATTCGGTGTCGGACCGGATCGGGTGATTGATGTTCAATCCCTCGCCGGGGATAGCGTCGACAATGTGCCGGGTGTACCGGGTATTGGCATCAAGACGGCGGCGCACCTGATCAACGAATTCGGCGATCTTGATACGCTGCTGGAGAGAGCAGGAGAAATTCCGCAAAAAGGTCGCCGTGAAAAGCTCCTTGAGAACGCAGATATGGCACGCATTAGCCGCGACTTGGTGACGCTCAAGAATGATGTTGATCTTGACATTGACGTTATGGATTTAACCGTGCAGATGCCGAATGCCGCGGACTTGATTGCCTTCCTGAAAGAAAATGAGTTCAAGCAGCTTACCGGTCGTGCAATGGAATTTTTCGGGGCGTCGTTTAGGGAGGATGTCGCCGCCCTCCCCAATGATGAACCGGTGGACGCAGATACAGGAACTGCGAAAATCGAGGATGTTCACTATACCACGATTCTCGATATGGATACGCTCGACTTCTGGATAAAGGAGGCCGAGCGGGTCGGGCAGGTGGCGGTTGATACGGAAACCACCTCGCTGAATGCCATGCAGGCGTCCCTTGTCGGCATTTCCCTTTCCATTCATCCGGGGCGAGCCTGTTATATTCCCGTCGGCCACGTAAAGGCGAAAGATCAAGACGGGTTCGACTTTGATGGTGCCGCGGAGAAAGAGTCGGGCGATATGCCGCAGCAGCTCCCGAAACCGGATGTGCTGGCGGCGCTGAAACCTCTTCTCGAAGATCCGGGTGTTCTGAAAATTGGCCAGAATATCAAATATGATCTGGTGATACTCTCGCAGGAGGGGATCAATGTCGCGCCAGTTGACGATACGATGCTGCTTTCCTATTGTCAGGAAGCGGGGTTGCACGGCCATGGCATGGATGAACTGTCTGAACTTCACTTCAGTATCAAGCCGATACCGTTCAAGGAAGTGGCCGGGACAGGCAAGTCACAGATTACGTTTGCCGAAGTCCCCATTGACAAAGCAACCGAATATGCGGCGGAGGATGCGGATATCACGCTGCGACTGCACCAGGTCCTGAAACGCAAACTGGGCCAGACCAGAGCTGTCAACCTGTATGAGACAATCGAACGTCCGCTCGTTCCGGTGATCGCCCGGATGGAGCAGGAGGGGGTCAAGGTCGACGCCAGGCTCCTCAGTACGCTTTCGACCGATTTTGGCGCCCGCATGGAAGGGCTGGTGAAGGAAATCCATGATCTTGCGGGGCAGGAATTTAACGTCGGTTCTCCAAAGCAGCTTGGTGAAATCCTGTTTGACAAGATGGGGCTTTCCAGCAGTAAAAAGGGCAAGACTGGAGCCTATACGACAGACGTCAATGTGTTGGAAGGTCTTGCGGCGGACGGAGTGGAGCTCGCGCAGAAAGTACTCGACTGGCGGCAGCTTTCAAAACTCAAAAGCACCTATACAGATGCGCTGCAGGGGCAGATAAATGCGAAAACCGGTCGCATTCATACGTCTTTTTCACTTGCCGCGGCATCCACCGGAAGGCTGGCTTCCAGTGAGCCGAACGTACAGAATATCCCTGTGCGGACGGAAGAGGGACGCAAGCTTCGGCAGGCCTTTATCGCGGAGCCGGGCAATAAGCTGTTAAGCGCCGACTATTCACAGATCGAGCTTCGCTTGCTGGCCCATATCGCGGATATTCATTCATTGAAAGAGGCATTTGCCGACGGACTTGATATTCATGCGAAAACGGCGTCACAGGTGTTTGGTGTCGCAATGGAAGGCATGGATCCGATGATGCGCCGATCCGCCAAGGCAATCAACTTCGGCATTATTTACGGGATCAGTGCATTTGGCCTGGCGCGGCAACTTGGCGTTTCCCGGACCGAAGCGCAAGGCTATATTGACCAGTATTTTATCCAGTATCCCGGTATCAAGGACTATATGGAAGAAACCAAGAGCTTCTGTCGCGAACATGGCTTCGTTCAAACCATATTCGGTCGCAAGGTCCACTTACCGGGTATAAAGGACAAGAACGGCGCCCGCCGCAGCTTTTCCGAGCGGGCGGCAATCAACGCGCCCATTCAAGGCTCCGCCGCCGATATTATCAAACGCGCCATGATCCATCTGCCAAGTGCGTTGGATGAAGCGCGACTCTCCGCCCGGATGCTCTTGCAGGTTCATGACGAGCTTATATTCGAAGTCACAGACGATGAGGTGGACGACACGATTGCCCTGGTTAAATCCATAATGGGGAAAGCCGCGCTTCCGGCGATTGAACTTTCCGTTCCGCTCATCGTTGATGCAGGTGTTGGCGTCAACTGGGGCGAAGCGCACTAGGGGCTTTCGTCACAGCGGGTTGTCCGGCCAGTAGTTGGCGGATAGGATATCCGGTACTCTGCAATCAGGATAATAACGTAAATGCTTGAAACTGCCCTTGTTGCCTTTACGACGTTTTTTGCGACCATCGGGCCGCTGGACGTTGCGGCTTTGTTTGCGGCTCTGACGGTTAACGCAACGCCGCGGGAGCGACGCCAAATGGCAATCAAGGGAACCCTGATTGGTGGCGGGATACTGCTTTTCTTTGCGTTGTTTGGCAAGGCGGTCCTGACAAGTTTCGGGATAACCCTGCCGGCGTTACAGGCTTCCGGTGGTATACTATTGCTGCTGATCGCGATTGATATGGTGTTTGCCCGTACGTCCGGCAGTACGACCACGACAGATGAGGAAAATGTTGAAGCTCAGGGGAAGACAGATGTTTCGGTCTTTCCGCTTGCAACGCCCCTGATTGCCGGGCCGGGGGCTATTGGCGCGGCGATTCTTCTGGTCGCCGAGGCGAAAGGGGATACTGTCGAGATTTCGATTGTCATCGGTGTTCTGATCGGAATGCTGTTGCTTACCCTGGTTTTGATGCTTCTCGCAACACAGGTGCAAAAGCTTCTGGGTGTCACTGGCCTTCATGTGATTTCGCGGGTTGTGGGTGTTCTGCTGGCGGCGCTTGCGGTCCAATTCATCTTTAACGGTGTACGCGACAGCGGCCTACTAGTATAAATCCCTGCAAAATCACGAATCACATCTTGTAAAAATTAACTATAAACTGAAAAAATTAACTATATCAACAACATAGAAAAGAGGAAAAGAAACTCTGAAAAATTCATATTTTCTGCGGGATCGCAATATATTTCCAAAAATTTTATGTAAATTGTGTTGACAATTTGACGGAAAATCGTCACTTTCACGATATTGGAAAAAGCTTGGAACCTTTGTTTTGGGTGAAGGGTGTGCGGAATCGCTCAAGTGCAGGATCATTTTTCTGCCGGAAGGCGAAATATTTTAAGATTTTCTTTAGGTCGTCGATTTATGACTGGAGTAGGAGTATAAAATTATGATCAAACTTGTTAAATCATTTATGGCAGCAGCAGGCCTCGCCTTTGTTTTTACAGCGCCAGCACAATCAGCCGTGATTTCCTGGACCACTGATGTACCGGCTGCGGACACGGGCGTACTGTCTCCGACGTCCACTGTCGGTACTGTATTTGAAAATCTGACGACATCGGTTCCGAGCGAATATCGGTCTCCGTGGCAAGGGACAGCGTTTGACGGGACAGGCACGTATACGTCGGTTCAAGAAGATTCCTACGCCTCCTATGTTTTCGATCAGGGGTATCACCAGGTCGATTTTATGTGGGGTTCCGTTGATACCTACAATGGATTGGAATTCTACTATCAGGGTAGCTGGGTGGACGCACTTTACGGTAACGATGCTCAGCTTGACAGCGTGAACAACGGCCTTGGTTTCATCATTGCCTCTGTTATGGCCATTGACATTTTTGATGAAATTCGCTTTACGTCGGGCACCAATGCCTTTGAATATGCGAATTTAACAGTCTCGGCAGTCCCGCTTCCGGCCGCTCTTCCGCTTTATGGTGCAGGCCTCGCGGCGATGGGATTTATCGGATGGCGCAAGCGTCGTAAAGCGGCTGCGATTGCAGCTTAACGTATAATTGAGCTACTCCTATTAAGACGGCGGCTTCGAAAAGCCGCCGTTTTTTATGCCCGGCTACGATGCTGTTACTTGTAGATCCGACCGGCCCTTTGCTTGTATCGGGGAAGGGACCAGCCGAACAGGATTGCTCCGGCACGAAGGCCAAATCCAGTCAAAATGGCCGCGCAGGCGGCAATAAGCGGGGCAACCTGAAACGCTGTGACCGCAGTAACATAAACCGAAGCACTCGCAAGTGCGGCCGTTGCGTATATTTCCTGCTTTAAGAGCAGAGGGGTCTCATTGGCGACCAGGTCACGGATCAAGCCGCCGAATGTGGCGGTTATCATTCCAAGAACTATGGACACCAGAGGACTTGCCCCGCTGATCCGGGCTATTTCGGCACCCAGCACGGCGAAGGCCACCAAACCAGCGGCGTCTCCCCATACCAGAAGCACATAGCGTTTCTGAACGCGCGAAGCGAAGAAGTAGAGGACAAAGGCAATTACCAGGCACACGACCAGATATCGCTGATCAGAAATCCAGAATACCGGTCGGTCCAGTATCAGGTCGCGCAACGTTCCGCCGCCAATGCCGGTAAAGGTGGCCATCATGCCAAAGCCGATCAGGTCCATTTCCTTACGGCTGGCAACAAGGCCGCCCGTAGCGGCAAAAACCGCGACCCCGATCAGATCCAGAATTGTAATGAATTCAGCAAACATCGCGCCCTCCGTTCAGAAAGGCGCATAGTCTGCCAGAACGGGTAAAAGCGCAAGAATCCCGGATTCGCTGAATATAGTTAAAGCATTGCCTGCAAGACCCGGTCCGGCGGGGTATGACCGTCGATAAAGGTCTTGATATTGATCAGCACCTTCTCGCCCATATCAATACGCCCCTCGATTGTTGCTGACCCCATATGCGGGAGCAGGATGACATTGTCGAGTTCCAGCAAGCGTGGGTTGACGGCCGGTTCATGCTCGAATACGTCGAGGCCGGCGCCCGCAATTTTTCCGTTGCGCAGCAAGCGCGTCAATGCATTCTCGTCCACAACTTCACCGCGCGAGGTGTTGACCACGTAGCAGCTTGGCTGCAAAAGTGCCAGCCGCCGCGCATTCAGGAGATGGAACGTGGCCGGGGTATGCGGACAGTTGACCGAAACAATATCCATCCGGGCAAGCATCTGATCGAGGCTCTCCCAATAGGTTGCTTCCAGCTCATTCTCCACATAGTCGGGCAGCCGGTTGCGATTATGGTAGTGAATGGAAAGACCGAATGCACGCGCGCGGCGGGCAACCGCCTGTCCGATCCGGCCCATCCCGATAATTCCGAGCCGCTTGCCCCAGATCCGGTGACCGAGCATGCTTGTTGGTGACCAGCCTTTCCAGCCGCCAGAGCGCATCAGCCGCTCTCCCTCGGTCAGGCGACGGGGGACTGCCATGATCAGAGCCATGGTCATGTCGGCAGTATCCTCGGTCAGCACACCGGGTGTATTGGTGACAGTAATGTTACGCTGGCGAGCGGTGGCAAGATCGATATGATCGACGCCGGTGCCGAAGCTGGCGATCAGTTTCAGGTTAGGGTTGGTCTGGCTGAGAACGCCAAGATCAATTTTATCGGTCACGGTCGGTACCAGAACATCCGCCGTTTTAACGGCCTCAATCAACTGACTTTGTGTCATCGGCGTATCGTCATGGTTCAGCCTGGTATCGAAAAGTTCCATCATGCGGGTTTCGATTACGTCCGGAAGCCTTCTAGTAACGACAACGACTGGTTTCTTCTGGGGCATTTGACGACTCACCTGTTTCTGGATTTTGGGCATGACCAATAGACTTTATCTAGCAGATAGCGTTGACAGATACAATTACGACCTTCGGGAAAAGGACATGGTTTTTGCGTACTTGACCATCAGCCCTCTCGCGCGGCATAAGATGAACGGCTTCCTGTTAAACTTGAAAGTACCGCCACGTTGAAACGCAGCATCGCACTTATTGGAATTATCTTTTCCGTCCTTTTCGCATCGTCCGCCATCGCGGGACCATTGGGAGCCGAGACAGGATTACCCTTGCCCCGGTTTGTCTCGCTTTCGTCTGACAAGGTGAATGTTCGCGCCGGACCTGGAACCCGCTATCCCATCAAATGGGTCTTTGTACGCAGCGGCTGGCCGGTGGAGATTATCGAGGAGTATGAGCTGTGGCGCCAAATTCGCGATATTGACGGATCAATCGGCTGGGTTCACGGTAATCTGGTCAGCAACCGGCGCACCCTCATAATCACCGGGGATGTCCGGGCGGTCTATGAGGAGCCGGACGAGAGCAGCCCGGTCGTGCTGCTCGCAGAACCGGGCGTTGTTGGTAAGCTGGAAGAATGCGATGGCCGCTGGTGTGAAATAGAGGTTGCCGGGCTTTCCGGCTGGCTGTTGGCCACTCACTTCTATGGCGTTTACGCCAATGAAAAAATCCGTTAACGCGAGACCTGGTCGATCAGGTCTTCGGCCAGAGCCTCTCTGGTGGAGCCTTTGATCACGGCGATATGTCCGTAGAGCTCATGTGAAATGCCGATCTGGACATCCGTGTCGGAACTTTTGAATGCTTTCTTTTGGGCGTCCGTCATTGGAAAGTGCAGGAAATGGATTGAGGAGGCTTTGCCATCTTCGGTCGTGCGCTCTACATCCTGCTCTGGCACCGCCTCGATTTTCTCATTGCCAATCGCAAGATAAATTGTCTTTTCAATATGACCGAGCTTGCGCAGCATGAAGTCACGGCGCACCGGATCGTCGATTTCAATCATGAAGGTGGCGACTAGTTCTGACCCGTTCGGGATAAGTGGATTATAGGCAGACAGTTCATCCTGAAGCTGCGCGTCGCCGCCTTGTTCGATGTATAGCATCTCCTGGATTTGCGCCCACATCGTGTCATAATTCTCAAAATAGAGCGTCGCGAAGGGGCCGATTTCAACGCGACGGGTCTTCTTTATCGGGATGAGCTTCTGTTTGTGCTCTTTTCGGATCTTTTTATATTCCTCGACGGGCAGAATATCTTCCGGTGTGATCTCGCGCTTTTTCAGGGCAGTCATGATCATTACTCCTCTCAGAGGCCGTAAGCTTTGGCCAACAATTCAATGGGATGCACCGCGGTTCTTATGTTTACCGCGTCCGAATCGAGTTTTTCAATTCCCTGCATCAAATGCTCTGCCGCCAACGGGCATTCCGAGGCGATGTATCTTGCGTTTGTTGTCATGGCTGTTCTTGCTGCAGGTTTTCCGACTTTCAAGGCGGTCTCGTAATTTCCCTTCATTATCCCCCAGGAGCCACCATGACCGGAACAGCGTTCGACAACCTTGACGTCGGCGTCGGGGATAAGGCGGAGAATTTCCGCCCCCTTCGCGCCCATATTCTGGGCGCGCGCATGACAGGCAAGATGTACCGCCATGCTGTCGCCGATGGGCGACATGCCCGGAGCGACGCCTTCTTTCTTGGCGAACTCCATCACATATTCGGATACATCGAAGGTCGCTTTTGACAGTTTTTCCACGGCGGGATTTCCAGGTGCGAGCAAAGGCCATTCAAATTTCAGCATCAATGCGCAGGAAGAGACGAGGGCAATAACGTCATATCCCTTTTCGATCCAGCTCCCAAGCTCGGCGGAGACCTTTTCTGCGTTGGCAACCACGCCCGCAAGATCGCCTTGTTCCATCAGGGGCATCCCGCAGCAACCGGGATAAACCACTTCTGTTTCCACACCGTTTTTCGCGAGAACCTTGCGCGTGGCCTCGCCAATATCCGGATTATTATAGTTGCCGAAGCAGGTTGCATAGATAACAGCTTTGCGGCCAAAAGCGGGAGCTTCCTTGTTGATCTCAAGCGGGTTTTCATTGGCATATTTTTCAAATGGCTTTGACTGGTATTTCGGCAAGGCCGCGTGTTTATCGATGCCGAGTGTCGCCTCCATAACGCCGCGGGTCAGACTGTTTGTTGTTTTTGTCGCCCAATTAGCGATTGGCGCTACGGGTGCAGCCAGCTTGCCATTACGGTCAGTCTTTGAAAGCTCCCGACTGACAAAGCTATCCTTGCCGTTCTTCTTTTTAACGGCGCGGTACCGCAGCATCAGATGAGGAAAATCGAGGTTGAATTCGTGGGGCGGGACATAAGGGCATTTGGTCATGAAACACATGTCACAAAGCGTGCAGGCGTCCACGACGGGCTTGAAATCTTCCGAGGCGACAGAATCAAGCTCTTCTGTCTCGGAGTCGTCAATCAGGTCGAAAAGTCTGGGGAAGGAATCACAAAGGTTGAAGCAACGTCGACAACCATGGCAAATATCGAAAACGCGGCGAAGTTCCTCGTCCAGCTTTTGCTCATCATAGAAATCGGGATTATTCCAGTCGATGATATGCCGTGTCGGCGCGTCAAGACTTCCTTCGCGCATAATATTCCCCTGAATGCAGTTGATTTATTTAAGGGGCAGCGAGTTTGCTAACCCGCTACCCCGGAAATTTGAAAGCCGGTGGGGCGTTTTATGTGTCGAGAGTGTCAAGGGCTTTCTGGAAACGACCGGCGTGGCTTTTCTCAGCCTTGGCAAGGGTTTCAAACCAGTCTGCAATCTCGTCATGGCCTTCTTCTCGTGCGGTCTTTGCCATGCCTGGATACATATCCGTGTATTCGTGAGTTTCGCCTGCGATGGCGGCTTTCAGGTTATTGTCTGTACCACCAATCGGCAGACCGGTCGCCGGGTCGCCAACTGCTTCGAGATATTCCAGATGGCCGTGCGCATGGCCGGTTTCCCCTTCCGCAGTCGAGCGGAAAACTGTTGCTACATCATTATAGCCTTCAACATCGGCTTTCTGCGCGAAGTAGAGATAACGGCGATTAGCCTGGGATTCACCTGCAAAGGCATCTTTCAGATTTTGTTCGGTTTTGCTTCCCGCTAGAGACATGAAGTCCTCCTGGAATGAAAATTTTGGAATGAATCTGTTCAAGCCGAACAGAATTACTCCAATAATATAGGTCCCGGAAAATTGGCTGTCAATAGATTAGAATTCTTCTAAAAAAGAAAATCGTAACGTGCAGTGGGTTATTATCTGCGTATTGAATTGATCCGAACAATGACATCGACACTGCTGATCTCCGTCCCTTGAGGGAGGGACGGAATATTATCGACCTTGAGATCGTTCTTTGCGATGTCTTCCAGCGTTCCGCTTTGTTCGTGGAAGAAGTGATGATGCGGCGTAATATTCGTATCGAAATAGGACCGGCTGGAATCCACCACAACTTCCCGCAGCAGACCCGAAGCTGTAAACTGATGCAGGTTGTTATAAATTGTTGCAAGGGATATTGCGACGCCGGCATCCATAGCTTCACTATGCAAACGTTCCGCCGTTATATGTCGGTTTCCACGGGAGTAAAGCAACCGGGCGAGCGCCAGACGCTGTTTCGTCGGCCGCAGCTGTGCGTCCCTTAATTTTTTCTCCAAAACGACCAGTTCTGATTGCGACATGAGACAATACTCTATATTTGGCCTTCCCAGCGAAGGGCATCAACAGCAATATATAGTACTTATTTTAATAATTCAAATATGCAATAACGATTTATGACAGTTTTCTCGCTATTTTCCCGTCATTATCCGGTCAACAAGCTGTTTTACTGTTGGAATGAAACCGTTTGCGTAGAAAGGGTCATTGGCGAACCGATAGGCGCCATGCCCGGCAAACATCAGGTTATTTTCAATATTCGCTTCCGAATGGATGACATCCTGCAGGGTTTTCTGAATGCAGAAGCTTCTTGGGTCGGCCTTGCGTCCGGTGTTGCCTTTTTCACCCTCTGCCCAGTTCGAAAACTTGCATTGTGACAGACAGCCCATGCAATCGATCTGGTCTTTCCGGATTTCCGCCATTTTATCAGGCGACACGAAAATGAGCGTCGAGTCAGGGGTTTTCAGCGCCTCGGTATATCCCTCTGAAACCCAGCTTTCTGCTCGGCCCTTGTCCTCTGCCGTCAGGTAAACTTCCCGCTTGCGGGCACCGATGCCGAAAGACGTATCATGGGCGCCAATTGGTTCATTCGAAAAAGCAACCTGGCGTTCTGACCGGGCTTTCAGCTCATCCAGGAAATCATTGCGTACCGCGGAGGACCAGAAACCTGTCGGACTGAATTTGTTGAGAAAGACATCACCCTTTTTCAACGTGCCGAGCTTTTTCTTCCAGGCGTCGGAAATAGGACTTTCCTTGGTCAGCAAAGGCCGTGTCCCGAACTGAAAGGCGATGGGGCCAATTTCAGGGTTATCAAGCCAGTCTTCCCAATCTTCCACATGCCAGACCCCGCCGGCCATGATGATCGGCACATTATTGAGGCCAATTTCATTCATCAACTTGCGGAGTTCCGCCACGCGAGGATAAGGATCTTCAGGCTTTAGCGGATCTTCGACATTGCTCAGACCATTGTGGCCCCCTGCGAGCCAGGGATCTTCATACACAACGCCGCCAAGCCAATCGGAGAATTTGTGATATGCCCGTTTCCATAACGCGCGAAAAGCGCGCGCCGATGAAATGATCGGATAATAATGAACTTTGTAGTCGGCAGCGATCTGCGCAATCCGGTAGGGCATACCGGCACCACAGGTTATTCCATGAATCAGGCCTTTTGTGCCTTCCAGAACGCCGTGAAGAATGCGTTCCGCACCCCCCATTTCCCAAAGGACATTCATATGAATGCGACCGTTACCACCGGCAAGATCATGAGCGATCCTGGCCTGGGCGATGCCGCCCTGAATGCCATATGCAACTAACTCGTCATGTCGATCCCGCCGTGTACGGCCATGGTAAATTTGCGGGATGATATTTCCGTCGTCATCAAAACTATCGGCATTAACACCGGAAAAAGTGGCGACTCCGCCTGCGGCTGCCCATGCGCCGGAGCTCTGTCCTGAAGATACGGCAATACCCTTGCCCCCTTCAATCAGGGGCAGGACTTCCTCGCCCGATATCATTATCGAATTCAACGGCTTCACAAGATTATTCCCACGTCTGCGTACGAAAGCTTTAACCTAACACTTAAGGCATGGAGGCCCAAGCATCAAGAGACAACTAAAATTGAGGGCGGCCGGATATGCATCCGTAACCGCCCTCAAATCTGGATTTGCCAAAAGCAGGCAGACTAGTCTTGCGCTGCGGCTTTTTCCTCATCCGCGGCAACGGCCTTGATAGACAGTCTCACTTTGCCGCGACCGTCAATTTCCAGCACTTTAACGCGGACTTCATCGCCTTCATTGACAACGTCGGTTACCTTGCCGACACGCTGCGGGGCGAGCTCGGATATATGAACCAAGCCATCCCGGTTGCCGAAGAAGTTCACAAAGGCACCAAAGTCGACCACTTTCACGACTTTACCTGTATAGATAACGCCGACTTCAGGGTCATCCACAATGGACTTGATCCAGTTGATGGCTGCATCGGCGCTTTCTGTCGTGGTGGCGGCAACCTTGACGGTACCATCATCCTCGATATCGATTTTAGCGCCCGTCACTTCGCATATTTCGCGAATGATCTTGCCGCCCGTTCCGATAATATCGCGGATTTTATCCTTATGGATCTGCAACTGCGTAATCCGCGGCGCGCCGTCACGAACGCCATCACGGGCACCGTCAATTGCCTTACCCATCTCCTTCAGGATATGCAGGCGCCCTTCGGTTGCCTGGGCGAGAGCGATGCGCATGATTTCCTCCGTAATCCCGGAAATCTTGATATCCATCTGGAGAGAAGTAATCCCCTCGCTGGTACCGGCAACCTTGAAATCCATGTCGCCCAGATGATCTTCATCACCCAGAATATCGGAAAGCACGGCAAACTGGCCATCTTCTTCAAGTATCAGTCCCATCGCAATACCGGCAACCGGGCGATCGAGTGGAACACCCGCATCCATCAGCGCAAGTGATGTACCGCAAACCGTCGCCATAGAAGAGGACCCGTTTGATTCCGTAACTTCCGATACAATCCGAAGAGTGTAGGGGAACTTGTCCTTTGCCGGCAGCAACGGATGGATAGCCCGCCATGCCAACTTGCCATGGCCAACTTCCCGGCGTCCGGTAAAGCCGATACGACCGACTTCGCCGACCGAATAGGGCGGGAAGTTATAATGGAGCATGAAATTTTCGCGATACTCGCCTTCCAACGCATCGACGATCTGCTCATCCTGCCCGGTGCCGAGCGTGGCAACGACCAGAGCCTGCGTTTCACCGCGGGTAAAAAGAGCAGAGCCGTGGCTGCGGGGCAGGGCGCCGATTTCTGCGACGATCGGCCGAACCGTTTTGGTGTCACGGCCATCAATGCGGCTACCGGTCGCGATGATGTTGCCGCGGACGATCTTTTTCTCGATCTTTTTCAGGATCCCGGCGGCTTCCTCACGCTCTTCTTCGTCCAGGTCGGCTATGGCGGCATCCTTCGCGGCGGCCACCTTTTCTGTGCGGGTCTGCTTGACCTGCTCCTTATAGGCGTCAGTGAGGGCCGCTTCTGCAACAGTCTTTACTTTCGCTTCTAGAGTCTCGTTGGTCTCATCCGGCGCGAAATCCCAAGGTTCCTTCGCGCAGGCTTCGGCAAGTTCGATAATCGCGTCAAGTACAGTCTGCATTTCGCGATGGCCATACATGACGGCCCCCAGCATTTCTTCTTCGCTGAGTTCATGA
>JBBDJF010000086.1:0-2794 GCA_040880045.1 Sneathiella sp. | reverse complement strand
GCTTTATCATCCGCCCGATAGTCTTAACATTTCGTTAATTTTTAAACAGGCCGCGCGATTGAGGGGAACCGGGGTTATCTTTGCCTAGATTCTATGCAATTTGACGGTATTTATTTACCTGATACATCGAAGGGCTGGATGACCGTAAGGCGGAACGAAAGGTCGTTCAGAGGCCATTAGCAGGCGATTCTCCGTAACAGCGCATCCTGTCTCAAACCTACAGTTTTGTGGGCTGCTTTGGTGGTGTGGCGGCCCTGGCCTGAGGCACGGACCTGGGGGGCGTCGTGGTCGAGCGGGTTGTTGCCGTGGAAATGATCTTGTCGATCACGTAGAAAATCAACTCGACACTGTAGCCTGCGAGAAAGGCAACGGCCAACGGGCTGAACTCACTCAGGCTGGAAGACCCGAAGTTGACCGTTGCGATGGTGGAAGAATGCGTCTCCAAGGATTGAAGGGTGGCCGGTGTCGTCGTGAAGAAAAAACTCGCCATTAATCCGGCAAGCGGACCTTGGGTAATTCGAAGACTATATTCGATTTGAGAGTTCATCGAGAAGGTCAGGTCTTCAATATCCTTGGGAAGCTGCCTGAGTACATAGAAAGAAGCTCCCAGTAGCCCATACAGAATGGGAAGGAAATAAGTCGATATGGCATAAAGGACATATTGCGCCGATACATAATGAACATGTATTTTTTCCACATCTGTGAGATTTGAGTAATCGGCTTTTTCCCAGCTTTGCTGAATAAAGAATATTACGCGTCCCCAGGTATGGTTCCAGTTCTTGAGCTCGATGATTTCGGCGTTGCGCCAGGAAACATTTTCCCCGATATGCCGGTTTAGCTCCTGCGCGTCCGGGAGTGTTGTCGGAAGGGTGACCGGAAAACCTGTGCCTGCGTCGGAGGTTATATTTTCCGTCGCCTTTCGTGTTTCGATCCGTTCGGACAATGTACTTGCAGGTTGTTGTGACTGCGTATCTCCCGCGATGCTCAACTGGGATTTCAGGGTGACAATTCGGTCCGACTGCTCCTTGATATCGGTAACCAGGGTGTTACCGATAGCCCAGAAAACCTGCAGCGTGATCAGGGAGAGTAATGTCAAGGTCGACAGGAGCTTATAGCGAAACACGGCTTTTCTGGAAAAGGGCACATACATCTTGCCCTGTATATATCCCCAGATCCCGGAGCGAAGTTGACGAAGGTCATGGGTGGCGCGGATGCTGTCGATTGAAATCGGGCTGAGGGAAGCGGACAGACTCTCATAAGCCTGCCAGAACCCGTTGGCGATTGCGGGCGTCATCAGCTTCTTGGCTACAGCCTCGTCCGTATCGAGGATGGTGCCCGTCACATCCTCATCGAGTTCAATGCCCCGCTCCGCCGCGACCATCATAAGCAGATGCGCATCGGCAAGAGACGTGATGAGGATTGCTTCGCCGAATCCTGCCTCTGTCTCGCTGTTGAGGCCTGCACCTCCGGATAATGACTTCCCGCCGAAAATACCCATCTATCACTCCTTTTCCCTCAGGGACGCGGGCGAAGGCGTGGCTGTGACCAATATTTTCCGGATAGCATACGGAGGGTTGCCGTCTGTTGCCTGCCCGCGCTAAGAAGAGGAACACAACCCGCATGGAAGAGGTACGGTCAGTGAAAATCTATGGCATCAAGAACTGTGATACGTGCAAGAAGGCGATTAAATGGCTGAAGGAAGAAGGGATCGACTGCCAGTTTCACGATATGCGCGCCGATGGCCTGCCTGAGGCGGAGCTGTCGCGCTGGCTTGCCGCCATCGATCGCGATATCCTGATCAACAAGCGCGGAACAACCTATCGCCAGCTCGATGAGACGGCGAAGGCGGAGCTGGAGGGCGACGATCCGACAGTGCGGTTACTCGCCGCTCCAACCCTGATGAAACGCCCGATATTCGTGAAGGAGGATCGCTATCTCGTTGGGTTCAAGGAGCCGCAAAAGGCCGCGATCAGGAAATGGGTTGGCTAGTCCAGCTTCTGCACATAGCACAGGACGTGATCGATATCGATCTGGTTCTCGCTGAGCGGCAGGGCAATCACCCGAAGCGGGATCTCGTCGAAAGTGGAGGGGAAATACTCCGTTCCGTGGGTTGGCTTTCCTGAATTGGCGACATCCCGGGCGAGACTGAGCACCCAGTCAACAACCATCGGTGAAAAATCGATCCCGGACGAATTTTCCGGATGCAGGTTTTCGTCTTGTGTCACCTGTCGAAGTTCATTGGCAAATCCGTTCTCCAGCTGGAGCCGACCGGCGACCTGGTCGCACTGAACCAAGGTGCAGTTCGGCCAGAACCTGCCGATTTTCGCCGTATCCAGATTCTGCCAGGTGGGGTAGCGGTTGCCGTCCCGGATTTCCATCCAGTAAGAGAGGATATCCGGCGCCACGGCTTTTTTCTGCCAGCCGGATTTTGCCGCAGGGCGCGCCCAGTTGGGGCGGCGTGGCGGCAAGGCGGAGGCAGGTTGCGGTACCGGCTTGGTCACGTTCTTTGTGTCGGCGGTCTTTTTCGCGGTTTTCGCGCCAGCCACGGGTTTCGATTTTGCTTCGGGTGATGTTGGCTTCGCGGAGGCTTTCCTGAAAGCTGGCTCTGCAATTTTCCGTGCCGGTTTGCTCGCATCCAACTCTTCGCCAAGCGCCTGAAGCCGGTCGGTGATATCGCCGGATTTGTTTTTGCGCGGGGAATTGCCGCCATCCTTGTTGCGTCTTACCTTGATCCGGGAAAGCGACGCGGCGTCGAGGACGCCTTCCATTTCCTTATTTTCTTCCAGAGTTTCAC
>JBBDJF010000085.1:0-17612 GCA_040880045.1 Sneathiella sp. | reverse complement strand
GACGCCTTTCAGGAGGCGGATACCGTCGGCATCACCCGGCCTGTCACCAAGCACAACTATCTGGTGAAGGACGCGAACGATCTCGCCCGCACCATGCATGAGGCGTTCTTCGTGGCGACAAACGGTCGTCCGGGCCCGATTGTCGTCGACCTGCCGAAGGACGTGCAGCTCGCGACCGGCACCTATATCCCGCCGTCGATGGTCAAGCATAAAAGCTACAAGCCGCAGGTGAAGGGCGACCTCAAGGCCATCAAGGCGGCGGTCAAGCTGATCTCGAACGCCAGGCGACCGATTTTCTATACCGGCGGCGGCGTCATCAATTCGGGGCCCAAGGCGTCGAAACTGCTGACCCAGCTCGTCAGGCTGACCGGCCATCCGATCACCAATACGCTGATGGGCCTTGGCGCCTATCCGGCGAGTGACAGGCAGTTCCTCGGCATGCTGGGGATGCACGGAACCTATGAGGCGAACCACGCGATGCATGACTGCGATGTCATGATCTGCATCGGCGCGCGCTTCGATGACCGGATCACGGGCCGGCTGGATGCCTTCTCGCCGAATTCGAAGAAGATCCATGTCGATATCGATCCGTCCTCGATCAACAAGAATATCCAGGTGGATATCCCGATCGTCGGCGATGTCGCCCATGTTCTGGAAGACATGATCAAGGTCTGGAAGTCGGAAGTCCACAAGCCTGATACGGCGGCGCAAAAGAAATGGTGGGCTCAAATCGAGCAATGGCGGGCAAAGGATTGCCTGAAGTTCGAACAGAAGGGCAAGGCCATCAAGCCGCAATATGCGCTGACACGGCTGAACGAGCTGACAAAAGGCATGGACCGCTATTTCACCACCGAGGTGGGGCAGCATCAGATGTGGGCCGCGCAGTATCTCCAGTTTGACGAGCCGAACCGCTGGATGACGTCGGGCGGGCTCGGCACCATGGGCTATGGCCTGCCGTCGGCGATGGGGGTGCAGATTGCCCATCCGGACGCGCTGGTTATCGATGTCGCCGGTGAAGCCTCGACCATGATGAATATCCAGGAACTTTCGACCATCCTGCAATATCGCCTGCCGGTGAAGGTGTTCATTCTCAACAATGAATATATGGGCATGGTGCGCCAGTGGCAGGAGCTGCTGCATGGCGGGCGTTATTCGGAAAGCTATATGGAAAGCCTGCCTGATTTCGTGAAGCTGGCCGAAGCCTTCGGCTCCACGGGCCTGCGCTGCACCGATCCGGAGAAGGTCGATGACTGCATCAAGGAAATGATCGCCATCAAGGGGCCGGTCGTCGTCGATATGATCGTCGACAAGACGGAGAATGTCTTCCCCATGGTGCCCTCGGGCGCGGCGCATAACGAAATGCTGCTGGGGAATGAGACGGACGACTCGGGGCCGAAAGTCACCTCTGACGGCTTGTCGCTGGTGTAACCGCGCCTGATTTTCCTTCGAAAAGCTATGGATAAAACGCTAATGCTGGTTTACAACAGACCGCGCTTGCAAAGGACATGTCTGGATAATGACTGAAAATACCGAAATTTTCCGCCATACCATTTCCGTTCTCGTTGATAATGAGTTCGGTGTGCTGGCGCGCGTGGTCGGGCTCTTCTCCGGGCGCGGATATAACATTGAAAGCCTGACCGTGGCCAAGGTCGATGAGTCGGAGAATCTCTCGCGGATCACGATAGTCACAACGGGCACGCTGATGGTGATCGAGCAGATCAAGGCGCAGCTCGGCCGCCTGGTTCCCGTGCACAAGATCGCCGATCTCACCATTGATGGCCCGAGTGTCGAACGTGAAATGGCGCTTGTGAAGGTGATCAGCACAGGGGAGAAGCGGGTGGAGGCGCTCCGTATGGCGGATATTTTCCGCGCCCGCGCCGTGGATACGACAGAGGATTCCCTTGTCTTCGAGGTGACCGGGGTTCCCGACAAGGTGAAAGCCTTTATCGGGCTGATGGAACCTCTCGGCAAGGCGGAAGTCTGCCGGACCGGCCTTGTCGCGGTGCATCGCGGCACGGACGTGATCTGAGGAAAAAAACAAGACAGTATTTGAATGGACAAAAAGTTTTAATCGAGAAGGAACGATAGGATGCGCGTATACTACGACAGCGATGCCGATGTAAATCTGATCAAGGGCAAGAAAGTTGTCATCGTCGGCTATGGCAGCCAGGGCCATGCCCATGCCAACAACCTGAAGGATTCCGGCGTCAAGGACGTGGCCGTCGCGCTGCGGGCGGGATCTTCCTCTGCCGCGAAGGCGGAAGGCGCGGGCCTCAAGGTCATGACCCCGGCGGATGCCGCCAAATGGGGCGACGTGATCATGATGCTGACCCCGGATGAATTGCAGGCGGAAATCTATGAGCAAGACTTCGAACCCAACATGAAGGCGGGCGCCGCGCTTGTCTTCGCCCATGGCCTGAATGTGCATTTCAACCTGATCGTTCCGCGCACCGACATGGATGTCTTCATGATCGCGCCGAAGGGCCCCGGCCATACGGTCCGCTCCGAGTATCAGCGTGGCGGCGGCGTGCCCTGCCTCGTTGCCGTGCATCAGGATGCGTCGGGCAACGCGCTCGACATCGGGCTTTCCTACGCCTCCGCCATCGGGGGCGGCCGCGCCGGTATCATCGAGACCAGCTTCAAGGAAGAATGCGAAACCGACCTGTTCGGTGAGCAGGCTGTTCTCTGCGGCGGTCTCGTGGAGCTGATCCGCGCCGGGTTCGAAACCCTGGTCGAGGCCGGTTACGCACCGGAAATGGCCTATTTCGAATGCCTGCATGAAGTCAAGCTGATCGTCGACCTGATCTATGAAGGCGGCATCGCCAACATGAACTACTCGATCTCCAACACGGCGGAATATGGCGAATATGTCACTGGTCCGCGGATCGTGACACCGGAAACCAAGGCGGAGATGAAGCGGGTTCTGGATGATATCCAGACCGGCAAGTTCACCCGCGACTGGATGCTGGAAAACAAGGCGCGCCAGACCAGCTTCAAGGCGATCCGCGCCCGCAACGACGCCCACCAGATCGAGGAAGTCGGCGAGAAACTGCGCGCCATGATGCCCTGGATCGCGGCCGGCCGTCTTGTCGATAAATCCAAGAACTAGGGCTGGTTGTAACGCCAGCCTGTGATAAAAAGCCGACCTTAGCGTCGGCTTTTTTTACGCCGCTGGTTTGGCGGTGCTGTTATATATGAGAGAAGAATATTCAATATATCCTCGTAATTTATGGTTAATCCCGTTTGCGTATTTCCCCCATCTGCTTTACAAATCAATTGCCTGAAAGCGCGAAAAAATCGTATTTATCAACGAATGGTGGGAAAATATTAACTATCTTCTGCAATAACTGTCATTTGCTGCTCAGGTTTGTCTTGACAGATGTCTTCGGCGGCACAAATACGCGGATATTGACATAGGTAGGCAAGGGTGAATTTTGAACCGGTCTGCAGCGGAATATTGATGTCAGATGCGCGTTCTAACGTAATTGCGGGGCCCGGACCCGGGTCCTATATTTGGGTATATGAGGCAACTTAATGTTTAACGGATTACTCGGCTGGATGTCAGCTGATATGGCCATTGATCTTGGAACCGCGAACACACTGGTTTATGTCAAGGGCCGCGGCATTGTCCTGAATGAGCCATCGGTTGTGGCGATCCTGCATAGCAAGGGCAAGAAACAGGTTCTGGCCGTTGGGGATGAAGCGAAAATGATGCTGGGGCGAACTCCCGGCAATATCGAGGCCATTCGCCCCTTGCGCGATGGCGTAATCGCCGATTTCGAGATTGCCGAGGAAATGATCCGGCATTTCATCCATAAGGTGCATAACCGCCGCAGTTTTGCGCGGCCGCTGATTATCATCTGTGTGCCGTCGGGTTCCACTGCCGTTGAACGCAAGGCGATCAAGGAAGCGGCCGAAAATGCCGGTGCCCGTCAGGCGATCCTCATCGATGAACCGATGGCCGCCGCGATCGGTGCGGGCCTTCCGGTGACCGAGCCGACCGGCTCCATGGTCGTTGATATCGGCGGCGGGACGACGGAAGTCGCCGTTCTCTCCCTCGGCGGTATTGTCTATTCGAAAAGCGTCCGCGTCGGCGGCGACAAGATGGATGAGGCGATCATCGCCTATATCCGTCGCAACCATAACCTGCTGGTCGGCGAAAGCTCGGCGGAGCGGATCAAGAAGCTGATCGGATCGGCCTGCGCGCCGGAAGATGGCGAAGGCGAGACCATGGAAATCCGCGGTCGCGACCTGATGAACGGCGTGCCGAAGGAGCTGATCATCAGCCAGCGGCAGATCGCCGAAAGCCTCGCGGAACCTGTCGGCGCGATTATCGAGGCGGTGAAAGTCGCGCTCGAACATACGGCGCCGGAACTTGCCGCCGATATCGTCGACAAGGGCATTGTCCTGACCGGCGGCGGCTCGTTGCTTGGTAATTTCCATCATGCCTTGCGCCCGCCCACGGGCCGGCCGGTTTCCATCGCCGAGGAGCCGCTTTCCTGCGTCGCCATCGGAACAGGCCGCGCGCTTGAGGAAATCAAGACATTACGCCACGTCCTGAGCGGTGAGAACTGAGCCCGACAGGTGCGCGTTGATGAAGCTGGAGTGTAGATAAATGGCTCCAAGGCAGAGCTCGTTTTTCAAACTAAACTGGCCGCTGAAGGTAATTCTTCAGCGCTCTGCCTTCCTTGTGCTTGTTTCCCTGGCAGTTGCGCTGCTGTTCCTTGGCAAGGCGAATATCGGCGTGGTCGAGCGGATGCAGACGGCGACGACAGATGTGCTCGCCCCGGTGCTCGCCACCATCTCCAAACCCGTGGATGCGTTTCACAAGGCCGTTGGCCGGGTGCAGAAGCTGACAAGCCTGATTGATGAGAATGAACGCCTGCGTGAAGAGAATGCCCGGCTCCTGAAATGGCAGGCCGTCGGCCGCACGCTGGAACAGGAAAACGAGAATTTTCGCCAGCTCCTGAATGCCTTGTCCGATCCCCTTGTCCTGCCGATCACGGCGCGGGTGGTCGGCGATAATGGCGGGCCGTTCGTGCGGACGCTGCTGCTCAATGCCGGACGGCGTGATGGTGTCCGTGTCGGGCAGGCCGTGGTCGCCCCGCTCGGACTTGTCGGCCGTATCGCCGAGGTGGGCGAGCGCTCGGCCCGTGTCCTGCTGCTGACCGACCTGAACTCCCGCATTCCCGTGGTGATGGAGAAATCCCGCCACAAGGGCATCCTGGTGGGTGATAACTCTGCAATGCCCCTCCTGGACTTCCTGCCGACCACGGCGACAGTTGCGGCGGGGGACCGGATTGTGACTTCCGGCGACGGCGGTATGCTGCCTGCCGGACGACCGATCGGCATTGTCTCCTCGGTCACCGACCGGCGTATCCGGGTGCAAGCCTTTGCCGACTGGACCCGTCTGGAATATGTCAGCGTCCTGCGCTATGATCTGCCGGGAATGAGCAGCCCGGATGAAAATCCGGGGGATCTTGGCGAAAGCAGATTGGATGCGAAGTGAGCCAAACACTCGCCTATCAGTTTAACCGTTTCCTGCGGGGCAGCGTGCCGTTTGCCCTGACTGTCCTGCTGGCAATGATGAGTGTGGTGCCTGTCGGGATCAGCGGCTATGCCAATGTCACCCCGGCGTTCGTTGCGATTTCCGTCTTTTACTGGAGTATCCACCGGCCGTACCTGATGAATGCGCCGCTCTGCTTCCTGCTGGGGATTATTTCCGATTGCCTGACCGGCGCGCCGCTCGGCCTGTCCTCGCTCCTGTTGCTGCTGGTACATGGAATTGCGCTGTCGCAGCGGCGGATTTTCATCGGCAAGTCCTTTGTGCTGACCTGGTTCGGCTTTCTGCTGATTGGCTTCATTGTCGCCATGATAAGCTGGATTATCGCCAGCCTCTATTCGCTGGCCTTTCTGCCGATCACGCCCATTCTGGCGCAGTACGGCCTGTCGCTTCTGGTGTTTCCGTTTTTCGCCTGGCTGTTCGGTCTGCTGCAGAATAACCTGTTGAGGCTGACCTGATGGCGAAAGACCAGCATAAGGAAAAGGGCCGGGTTTTCTCCCGGCGCGCACTGATGATGGCAGGCGGGCAGGTGATGTTGATGTCGGCGCTGGCGGGGCGGCTTTATTATCTTCAGGTTATTCATTCGGATGAATATTCGATGATGGCGGATGAGAACCGCATGAACCTCCGGTTGCTGCCGCCGCTGCGGGGCCGCATCGTTGACCGCTTTGGCGTCGAGATTGCCAGTAATCGTCATAATTACCGCGTGGTCCTGATCCCGGAGCAGACAACAAGTGTTGAGGCGACGCTGGACGAGCTCGCCCGCTATGTCCCGCCTGAGTCAATTGATCGCGAGCGCGTGCTGAATGACGTGAAGCGCAAACGCAGCTTTGTGCCCATTCCCGTCGTCGATAACCTGACATGGGACCAGTTCGCCCGGATTAACGTCAATGCCCCGGACTTGCCTGGCATCCAGGTGGATGTCGGTTCGACCCGCGATTATCCTTACAGCAATCTCTTCGCCCATATCGTCGGCTATGTCGGCGCGGTGTCGGAGAAGGATTTGCAGGATCAGGAATATGACCCGCTTCTGGAGCTGCCCGAATTTCGCATCGGCAAAAGCGGGATTGAGAAATATTACGACCAGACCCTGCGCGGCAAGGCGGGCCTCAGCCGACTTGAAGCCAATGCCTATGGCCGCATCATCCGCGAATTGAACCGAAAGGAAGGCGTCCCCGGCAATGACGCCGTTCTCACTATCGACAAGCAGCTTCAGGACTTCGCCGTCCGCCGCATGGGTGAAGAGAGCGCCGCCGCGGTGGTGATCGATATTCATTCGGGCGATATCCTCTCCATGGTGTCGGTTCCGTCGTTCGATCCCAATGCCTTTGCCGGGGGTATCAGCACCGCCGAGTGGAAGGAACTGGTCGAGAATCCGAAACGACCGCTCGGTAACAAGGCAGTCGCCGGTCAGTATCCGCCGGGCTCGACTTTCAAGATGATTGTCGCCCTCGCGGCGCTGGAGTCCGGGGTGATCACCGCCGATCATGAAGTGTTCTGCGGCGGCCATACCCAGCTTGGCAAGCATCGCTTTCATTGCTGGAAGCGGGGCGGGCATGGCACACTCAAACTGGAGGACGCGATCTCCCAGTCCTGCGACATCTATTTTTATGACATCGCCCGGAAAGTCGGCGTCGATAAAATCGCCGAGATGGCCCACCGCTTCGGCCTGGGCGAGAAACTCGGGATCGACATGCTGGGCGAACGCGCGGGCCTGATCCCGACAAAGGCGTGGAAGCAGGCTGTGCAGGGGGTTTCCTGGCAGCTTGGCGAAACCTACAATACGGGGATCGGGCAGGGCTATGTGCTGACGACACCGCTGCAGCTTGCCGTGATGACGGCGCGCCTTGCCAATGGCGGGAAAAAGGTCACTCCGCGGCTTGTTCGCTCGGTCACCGGGGAGACGCGGGACGGCGCCGTTCGGCCCCCTTCCGATCAGGAGATGGCGAACCGGGATATCGGCATCAGCCAGAGCTCCCTCAAAACCGTTCTCAGCGGCATGAACAAGGTGGTGAATGGCCCGCGCGGCTCGGCCCGCGCCGCAAAAATCCACATCGAGGGCTGGGAGATGGCGGGCAAGACCGGCACCGCCCAGGTGCGTCGTATCTCCCGCAAGGAACGTATCGAGGGCGTCCGGAAATCGGACGAAAAACCGTGGGAGGAACGCGATCACGCCCTCTTTGTCGGCTATGCGCCCTATGACGATCCGCGCTATGCCGTCTCTGTCATTATCGAGCATGGCGGCAGCGGCTCGGGCGCCGCTGCGCCGATTGCCCGCGACCTGTTGCAGGAAACGCTCCGGCTCGATCCGTTGCGCCGGCCAAGTTACGACATCGCCATTCGCCGCCCGGCGGGAGGTGAAGATGCTTAGGGAACTTGGCGCCAAAAATGTGCAGATACCGTTTTCCCGGAAGCTCTGGGACATCAACTGGGGCTTTGTGCTGCTGATCTGCGCCACCGCCTCCGTCGGGTTCCTGATGCTGTATTCGGCGGCGAACGGCAATCTGGAGCCCTGGGCCTCGCGCCAGATGATCCGCTTCGGTGCCGGGCTTATCCTGATGTTCATGGTCTCACTGGTGGATATCCGTATCTGGCTCAACCTTGCCTATCCCGCCTATTTCGTCGCGCTGGTGCTGCTCGGCGCGGTTGAGGTGATGGGGGATATCGGTATGGGCGCGCGGCGCTGGATCGACCTCGGCCCGTTCCAGCTGCAACCGTCTGAAGTGATGAAGATCGCACTGATCCTGGCGCTCGCACGCTATTTCCACAATATCGGTCTGGAGGATGTGCGGCGCATCCGCTGGCTTGTTCCGCCGCTTCTGCTGGTGCTGCTGCCGGCGGCGCTGGTCCTGCGCCAGCCTGACCTTGGCACCGCGCTGATGCTGGTGGCGGGGGCGGGGATTGTCTTCTTCGTCGCCGGTGTCCGGCTCTGGAAGTTCGCGCTCCTCGTCGGGACGGCGATCCCGGCCGGGTTCTTCGCCTTTCAGTTCATGCATGAGTACCAGCAAAAGCGCATTCTCACCTTCCTCAACCCGGAGAATGATCCCCTCGGCGCGGGCTATCATATCCTGCAATCGAAAATCGCGCTCGGCTCCGGCGGGGTGTTCGGCAAGGGGCTGCTTCAGGGCACGCAAAGCCATCTTAACTACCTGCCCGAGATGCGGACCGACTTCATCTTCAGCATGCTGGCGGAGGAATTCGGTATGGTCGGCGGATTATTGCTGTTCGCGCTCTATATCCTGCTGATCGCCTATGGCTATGCCATCGCCTATCGCTCGCGCAATCACTTCGGCAAGCTGCTGGCCATCGGCATGACCGGGATTTTCTTCCTCTATATCTTCATCAATGTCGCCATGGTCATGGGCATGGTGCCGGTCGTCGGCGTGCCGCTGCCGCTGATCTCCTACGGCGGAACGGCGATGCTGACCCTGATGATCGGCTTCGGCCTGATCATGAGCGTCTATATCCACCGCGACATCGACATTCCGGGTAAACGCTAGCGCAGGCGCTCGCGGGTGTCCTGGAGCAGGTAGAGGTCCTGTTCATTGAATCCGCGGATGGCCTGCCGGCCTTTCGTCTGAAAGCGGAACTGATCCTTCAGCACCTCATAGATGACACCGTTGGTTGTGATCTCCATTGCCTCGGAGCAGTCCTGCAGGCGCGAGGCGAGGTTTACGGCGGGCCCGAAGATGTCATAGACATATTTCTGGATGCCGACGACCGAGCCGACGACGGCGCCGCTGGTGATTCCGATGCGGCAGCGCCACTGGTTCGGATGTCCCTCGTTCCGCCGCTCGAGGTAGCGGATGAAGCGGATTGCCGCATTGGCGATGGCGCGCGCGTGATCCGGCGTCGGATCGGGAAGGCCGGCAACGGTGATATAGGCGTCCCCCATGGTCTTGATCCGCTCGCAGCCGAACTGTTCGCCGATGCGGTCGAAGGAGCTGTAGATATCGTTAAGCTCGCTTACCGTGACCGCCGGATCGGCGGAGGCCGCCATCTGGGTGAAGCCGACGAAATCGAGCATCAGGACCGAGACGGGATCATAGAGCTTGGGGATGACGACGCCGAATGTCCTGAATTCCTCATAGACGGAGCGCGGCATCATGTTGAGCAGAAGCTTTTCCACCTGTTCCTTCTCCCGCTTGATCTCGCGGGTATTACGCTCGACCATCTGCGAATAGCTGTCGATCATCGATTCCAGCTCGCGGATGCGCGAAATATTCTGGCAGACGAGAATGATAAGCCCGGCGCCATTTTCCTCCGACAAGGTGAAGTCCATCGCGTAGATCCGTTCCCGCCGCTTTTTACGGCGCGTTACCTCTGCCGCGAAATGGCCGGTTGCCGTCAGCGCCGCCGTCAGCGCCTTCACATCGAAATCGGGAAGCATGTGTTCCAGATGGGTGTCGGGCCCGTCACTCTCGAACCATTCATGGAAGGTGTCATTGCGGAAAAGGAAGTGGTGGTCCCTGACGTCGAGCAGGGCGACGCCGACACCGATGGCGCGCAGCAGCTGTTCATTGATAGCTTCAATCGATATGCGGTCTGACAATCACCGATCTCCTGAGTTCGAGCTCTGCAATGACTGTATTCACGTCTTCCGTCTTGAAGCCGTGCTTTTTAAGCGTGTCGCCGAGCGCCTCAACGACTTCATCAAAATGCCTGTTTTCGAGATCGAGCCGCTCATGCAGCCGGTAAAGCTGCTCGTCCGTGTAGGAAGCGGGACCGCCGAGGAGAGAGGCGACAAACTTTGTCTGGTGATCAATCAGTCGCGCCATGTCGACATCGTCGAAAAACGGCCCGACGTCGTCGCTCTCCAGCAGAACGTCATAAAAATCGAGGACGATTTTACTGACCGAGGAAAAGCCGCCATATTTTTCGAATAGGGTCTGCCGGGCCATTCTTGGCTCCTTGTCCGGAGAGGTTGTTGATTCCAGGCGCAAGTAATTGATGCGACAATGATAATGACGTAAAAATCCGATGTCGAGTGTTTAGTGCCGCTCTCGCCTCTTGTCGGCGGGATATTCCTGTGCTAAACAATCGCTCCCGACGCCCGGATTTTCGGTCCGGACGCTGTGGAGTTTTGTCGAAATGATCGATAACATTCGATATACCACGATAAAGAAACCTTATTGTGGGCGCTTAGCTCAGTTGGTAGAGCAGCTGACTCTTAATCAGCGGGTCGTGGGTTCGAATCCCCCAGCGCCCACCATATTTTTCAATGGCTTGCCGGGCGTTCGGCGAGCCATTTGTTTTTGAGGATATTTTCCAGAAAACAACAGGCGGGCCTCCGGCAGATGATTGCCGGTCATGCGCAATCCAGTATTGATTAATGGCTTTCGCGGGCTATGTAAATTAACAGGCGGAAAGGTTGCTTTGTTTACCTTCCCTTAAGGATATCTTTACTCCTTGCTCATAAATTAGAATATTCTGAATTATTTAAACTGAGAAGCAGACGATTTATGGCCCATGTGCTTATTGTCGACAACAATCAAAAGACCCGATCTGAACTGCACAATGGCCTGAGGAAGCTGAACTTCCTGGTCGATTCTGTCGGGACGGCGCAAGAGGCTGAAAGAAAGATAGGCAAGATACCGCCTGATATAATCTTTACGGATATTCTGTTGTACGACCAGGACGGGCTGGAATTCATAAGCAGGCTGCGGACCGGGCATGAATCCATTCCAATCATCTCCATGCTTGACGCAAAAAGCCATTCGAAAGCCGCAATCAAGGACTATTCACTCAAGCGCGGTGCATCAGCAAGCCTCGAGAAACCGTGGAATGCCAATGAAGTATTCAGTGTGTTGCAACAAATATTCAAGGCCGCCGAGCAGAAAAACTGATCCGTTGATAGATACAAATTATATAAAATTTCTAGATATGCCGAAAGCAGAACCACCGCGTGTATCAACATGCATTGCGGCAAATGGAAGCGGACTGTGAGATGGTAAGCGTGAAATCACTCAAGCAGTCATGGGGAGCATTTTCCCATAAATTCCTCGGCGCCTCCGGGAGCAAGGGAAATGTCGTTTCCCTGGTGCCGAAGGCTGCCTCGGCTGCGAATCCCCAGAACAAGGAAATTGAGGAAAAGCTGAAAGTTCTTTTTGAGGGGAATGATCAGCTGACCAATGGCAAGGTCAGCTTCATCAATCTCGACAAGATCCGGGTAAAGCTGGGAAGTAACTGGCCGAGATACGAGGCGTCAATCAAGCTGTTTGCCAAACAGGTAATCGAGCGAAGAATTTCCACTCAGGATTTGTATTATCAACTGAACGACGACGTATATGTCTTTGTCTTTCTAAATCTGACACCAGAGGAAGCGGTGCTGAAATGTGCCCTGATTGCGAAGGAAATCGGAAAAAAGATATTCGGCGATGAATGGGCTGACGAGAAATATGCGTCATCCGTTGCCGTAAATCAGACCGATGGGTCTTTGGAGTTTAAAAGCGGATCTCTGTCAGAAAGCCTTCTCGCAAATATCAGTTCAGCGGACCATAGCAGTCCTGCTCAAATATTGAAGGCAGTAACCCCGGAAAAGGTGGAAAAGGAGCTGCAAAAAGCCACCTTGGAAATATCCCGGATGAAAACGGACCTGGACGGTATATTCGGAGCGACGGATGCAAATGTGCCGCCCGGCGAGATAATTCAGAAATTTTCCACTTTGATGGACAAGTTCCAGCAAATGGATTCACGGCTTTTGGACTTCAAGGAGATCAACGACTATAAGGCGCAGGATCCACAATGGGTTGCCTTTTTCAACGACAGCGAGAAAACCTCCGGTGCAGGACATGAAAGTCTTTCTAAAAAGCTGACGGAGATGATCGGAAACTCTGAACGCGTTTACAAGCTCATTCAGGATAATATCTTCCCTCAAATCGAGGAAGAAGAGATTGAGGAAGATCTTGCGTCCTGCGCCGCTTCGCAAAAAAAGACCAATATTCCAAAAATCCCGCTGGATGAGGATCCTGAACTCTCTTTCCAGTATTATCCTATCTGGCAACCGACCGGGAATGTCGTTAACACATACGGTGTCTCTACGACTATTGTCGTCGAAAATTCAATATGGGATATCAGTGAGGTTACAGGTGACCTGGATAAGAATACTGTCGCTCTTTTTGACCGTCTGACGTTACGAAAGGCGCTGGTGGATCTTCATAACTTCGTGCAAAGCGGCAAAGTCTGCGTTTTCGTTATTCCCGTTCACTTTTCAACGCTAAACAATAAAGCCTCCCGGCTGGAATTCTTGGAAATCTGTAAATCTGTTCCTGAAACATATCGCAAATTGCTGGCATGGCAAATCATCAAGAGCAATGCCAGCACCTGGGTATCACAGCTCAGTACGGCTGTATCCGCCATCAAACCCTACGGGCGAATAATCTGCCTGGAAGTTGATATCTCCATGCCTGACTTCAGGGATTTGAAAGCGATGGGTGTTGATGTCGTGGGTTTCAATTCCAGAACCGCAAGCGATAGCGAGCAGACTCTTCTTCCAAAGTTATCCGGGTTTTGCCGCCGGGCTGAACTGCAGGGATTGAAGGCCTATCTTGAGGAAATTTCATCCTCCAACATGGCCCTTCACGCCGTTTCAGCAGGATTTTCTTTCCTTATCGGCCCTGTGATAGGCAAAGTTGAAGACCAGCCGGGCGGGATATATGGACTTTCGTTTTCCCAGATGTATGACAAAACCGTCAAAAAGGGTTAGCCGGAAGAGATCGAAAGACGAGAATGGGCCTGCCTGACCGGGCTTAACGCCTCTCTTCGGTAAAATTTTTTTGGCTTCCCGCATCTTCCGAGCTGTCCATTCCGCCATATTTCTGACACAACTTTATGGAGATTTCAGAGTGATATCGCTGCGACAGGGGCGGGGCGGCAAGTCCCGCTATGTCTGTTTTCCAGCTTCATCAGTCGGGCGATTTTGAAGTTTTCCGGTTGAGGATTTTCTATCGCCTCAGGCTTCTTCCCGGTCAGCCCGATGCGGGAAGCACAGATGAAATTTCCCCAATGTTTTCATAAAATTCCTTGAAATGCTTTTGATAATCATTATTAACTAGCGCCAGTTAATGCGAATGATTCTTAATAGCAAATTAGAATCACACCAAAACGGACCCAATAACCGGAGTAAGTCACATGTCCAAGTCTGTTCGAATGGTTGCCCTGACAACATGCTGTTATTTTGCCTTGATAACAGCCCCTTACGCACAATCGTCAAATTCGAAACCGGGTCTGGACGTGGCGCAGACCCCGTCAAATACCGAATCGGAACAGGACGGGGAGACAACGGAAGAATCATCCTCGACCCCGCAGGCGAATCCCGCCATGACCTCAATGCCGCCGGTGACGGTGACGGCGGACCGCAAGCAGAAAACCCTGCTGGAAACGCCCGGCAATGTCTCCACGGTGACGCGCGAGGACCTTGACCGGCGCATGGACAATGTGATCGAGGAGGTGTTCAAATACGAACCCGGGATCGAGGTGCCGAAGCAGACGACGGGCACCGATCCGTTCTCAAGCTCGGGCGGTATCCGCATCCGGGGTGTCGGCGGCAACCGGACGCAGGTTCTTGTGGATGGCAACCGGACGATCGAGCGGATTACGGATTCCACCCGCGACATTGTGGAATCCTCCAACGTCAAGGCGGTGGAAATCATCCGCGGGCCATCCTCGGTCCTGTGGGGGAGTGATGCGCTCGGCGGTACGGTCAATTTCGTCACCAAGGACCCGTCGGATTACCTGACCGGCGGCAAGACGGTCGGCGGCTCCGCCGATTTCAGCTATGGCACGGTGGATGAGGCCTTCACGGAATCCGTCACCGGCGCGGCGCGGTTCAGCCGCAAGTTCGAAGCCCTGCTGTCCTATACGCGGCGGGACGGGCGGGAAACCGATCTCGATAATGCCCGGATCGGTCCTTATGCCATTCAGGAATGCCCGCGCAACCCGGAGGCGACGCCCTGTAACGAGTTCGACCCGACGATCAGCCAGTCGAACAACCTGCTTTCCAAGCTGGTGTGGCATCCATCGGACACCAACCAGTTCCGCCTGACCGGTGAGTATTTCACACGCGACACCGCCGTTGACCAGAATTCGGTGCTTGGCTCGGACGGAACGTCGGACATTCATCTTTACCAGCATGATCAGGACATCAAACGCTACCGCCTGTCCCTCGATCAGGACTGGCTGGTGCAGCAGCAGGACTGGCTCGACCGGGTGAAGTGGCAGGTGACCTACTCCCCGCAGAAGGTCGACCGGTTCAGCGATCGATATCGGACTGTTATTGCCAGCGGCGATGAGGAACGACGCGAAATCAGCCAGTATTATGAAGAGACATTCTACGAAGGCGATTTCCAGCTGGAATCATCCTTCAACTGGGGGGATAGCCTGCATACCCTGACCTACGGGATAGACGGTGATTATACGACGACCGACTATAACCGCGAGGATGTCACCTATAACTACACGACGGGGACGACAACCGTGACCCGTGCCGGCGGTTTCAACTTCGCCGATGCGTCAACGACCCGCATGGATGCGTATATCCAGGATGAAATGTCTTTCCAGAATGGTCGCCTGAAGATTACGCCGGGTGTGCGCTTCACCAACTATTCCATCGATCCGAAGACGGACAGCGACTACGAACTCGTACCGGGGGCGGAGCCGAAGAAGGTCACGGCGTCGGACCTGCAGTTCAAGCTGGGCACGATTTACGAACTGACCGATGTCTATTCCATCTATGGGCAATATGCGCAGGGTTTCAAGATGCCGACGGCGCAGCAACTGTATCAGTCCCTTGACAGCCTGCCGTTCTTCGCGCTGGTGCCGAACCCCGACCTTGAGCCGGAATCGGTCGACAGCTACGAGCTTGGCCTCCGCGGTAACTTCGGGAACAGGGGGTACTTCTCGGTCAATGGCTTCGTCGCGAAATACAAGAACTTCATCGAAAACTTCGTCGATGCGGACCCGGCCGCCTATGGCTTGCCACCGGGAACGATGGTCCTGACCTATGACAACGCGGATTCGCTTCTGATGTATGGTATCGAGGCGACCGCCGCCGCGCAGCTCCCGGGGAATTTCTCGACACGGGTGTCGCTGTCCTACCAGAAGGGAAAGATCAAGGACGAAGGCGTAGAATCCCCGTATAACGGCGCCCTGCCGCTGCAGCTTGTGACGGGCCTGCGCTATGTGCATCCGACGACCGGCATCGACGTTGAGTTTGTCGGGACCTTCCAGGCCGGGTCCGCCGAGGTAGACGATCCTGCGACCGAGTTTTCACCGGGCGGTTATGCGGTGTTCGATATTCTCGCGGGCTGGCAGGCGTCAGAAAATCTCACCTTGCGGGCGGGCCTGACCAATATCTTCGATACCCGCTATTTCGGACCGGAGACCCGCGGTTTCCCGATCAACGGTTCGGACGCGGTGAAAAGGACCAACCCGATCGAGCTTCAAACCGCACCGGGGCGCAGCCTCAAGGTCGGCCTCAGCTACACCTTCTGACGGGAGTGATTTCCACCCTTTTCCCTTAACCTGATGGTATCTGACGGGGCGCCGGATTGCGCTCCGTCCGGAAAGTATGTGAACGATGGAACTTGCGCGACAGCTCTGGATGATCCTGCGCATCAGCTTTTTCAACCTGCCAGGCAGCCGCAATGTATTTCTGTACATTGTGGTTTTGCTTTTCGAACTGGGCAGCATCCCGGTCTCCGTCCGCCTTATCCAGTGGACGGCGGATTTCTACAGCGCGCTGGAGCGCTTCGACGGGCCGGAGGCGGCGCGCCAGGTCGGGATCTACGCCCTGCTGATCGCGGCCTATGCGGTGCTGGCGCTGGCGGGCGGATATCTTCGCAAGTTCCTGATCATGCGCTGGCGGCAGGACCTGACCGGCGCCGTCCTGACCGACTGGCTGTCCGGCAAGATTTTCTGGCGGCTTCAGAATGGCTACGGGGTCGAGAAGATCGACAACCCGGACCAGCGCATTGCCGAAGACTGCCGGTTGTTTGTCGAGGAGTTTGTCAGTGAAACGCTCGATCTCATCACCTCGGTGACGGGCCTGTTCACCTATATCGCCGTGCTCTGGTCGCTTTCCCACTTTCCGCTTGAGTTCACGCTTCTTGACTGGCAGGTGGAAATTCCGCGCTACATGGTCTGGGCGGCGTTTCTCTATGTGTTCCTCGCCAGCGGGCTGACCCACTGGCTGGGCTATCCGCTGAAAAACCTGACTTTCAACCAGCAGCGGAAAGAAGCCGATTTCCGCTTTGAACTGGTGCATTTGCGCGAAAATGCCGACCCGATTGCGGTTTCCGGCTTTGAAGGGGCGGAGCGGCGTCGGCTGGACGGGAAATTTGCCGCCATCGTCGCCAACTGGAAGCGGCTGATCCTGCGGGAATTCTATCTTGGATGTTTCAAGATCCCGTATTTCCGCACCATCCTGCGCATCCCGCTGTTGCTGGCGCTGCCCGCCTATTTCGCGGGCCATGTCAATTTTGGCGGACTGATGCAGCTCGCCTCGGCCTTCCAGAGAGTCGTCACGACGCTGTCGTGGTTCATCTTCGCCTATAACCGGCTTGCGGCGCTGGCGGCGACCACTACCCGGCTTGGCGATCTGCTGGACGCGATCGAGCGCTGCAAGAACGCGCCGCCAAGCGAGATTTCGGTAACAAATCACGACGGCGGGACGATTGAGGTCGCTGGGCTGGCCCTTGAAAGCCCGACCGGGAAATCGCTGCAAATCCCCGCCGACTGGGAATTTCAGCCCGGCGAACATGTCTGGATTTCCGGCCCGTCGGGTCTTGGAAAAAGCACCTTCCTCAAGGCGCTGGCGGATATCTGGCCCTATGGTCATGGCGAGATCCGTATCCCGGACGGCAAGTCGAGCGTCTTCATTCCCCAGCGCAGCACCATCAACAGCCGTGGCCTTGCCGAAAGCGCCATTTATCCGCTGGAGGAGGGGAGTGTCAGCCTTGCGGATGTCACGGATTATCTGGCGGCCGTCGGCCTGCCGGATCAGGCCCAGGCGTTGCAGGAGGGTCTAAACCCGGATATTTCGGGTTACTCC
>JBBDJF010000084.1:0-17814 GCA_040880045.1 Sneathiella sp. | reverse complement strand
AATCTCTCGCTTCAGGTGGCGCAGGATGTCCGAGATTTTCTCGGTGACAAGGTCTACCGGACGGTTATTCCGCGCAATGTCCGGATTTCCGAGGCGCCCAGCCACGGCAAGCCCGTGCTGATCTATGATCATCGCTGTGCCGGCAGTCAGGCGTATATCCGCCTTGCCAGTGAAGTGATCCGGCGGGAACGCCACCTTAATGCGGCCTGAGGGCCGGAATGCGAATAGATGATGACTGACGATATTTCAAAGAAGAAACTCGGACGAGGGCTTTCCGCTCTTCTCGGCGACGATGTAGCGGGCGATTATGCCGATCTCGACAAGATCCGTTCGACCAAGGAAGTCCCGGTGGAGCAGATGCGGGCGAACAAGTTCCAGCCGCGCCTCGACTGGGATCAGGAGGCGTTGGAAAGCCTCGCCGCATCGATTGCAGAGAAAGGCATCTTGCAACCTATTCTGGTGAGGCGCAATCCCACCTCCGACAGCGAATACGAGATTATCGCCGGGGAACGGCGCTGGCGGGCGGCGCAGATGGCGCAGCTCCATAAGGTGCCGGTCATCATCAAGGAGCTATCTGACGCCGAGACTATGGAAATCGCGCTGATCGAGAATATCCAGCGCGAGGACCTGTCCGCGATTGAGGAAGCGGAAGCCTACAAACGGCTGATGGGCGAGTTTGACCATACCCAGGAAACCCTGTCGCAGCATGTCGGCAAGAGCCGGACCCATGTCGCGAACATGATGCGGCTTCTGACGCTGCCGCCCGCCGTGCAGACGCTGGTCCGTGAAGGCAAGCTATCTTCGGGCGCGGCCCGGTCGCTCATCAATCAGGATAATGCCGAGGAACTGGCAAAAAAGATTGTGAGAGAGGGACTTAGCGTCCGCGCCGTGGAAAAGCTTGTCAAGAAAAAGGGCCATCGCAAAGACGGTGAGGGGCCGCTTGGCGTCATGGCGCGGCGTATCATGAAAAGCCCGGACGTGCGGGCGCTTGAGGATGACCTGACGGCGGCAATCGGCATAGATGTGTCGATTGACCATTACGATACAGGAAACGGGACGCTGACAATCACCTATCAGGACCTAGACCAGCTCGACGAAACCTGCCGCCGCCTGACGCGCGAACCGCTGAATTTCTTCCGCGACCAACCGGAGGAAGATCCGATCGAGGAAGATGATGATCTCGAGGATGAATATGACGAGGGTACGGAAGAAGAGCCCGAAGAGGAGCCGGAAACCGATCCTGACGACGACGACGGCGAAGAAGAAAACGGCTATGGCTATGACGACGAAATCAAGGACGCCCTCGGAAAAGAGCTGAAAGACTAATTCCCGTAACGCGAGAGATTTTTACGCGCCTGTCTAATGCGGCAGGGGGCGGAAATGCTCGACGAGATAGTCGATAAACACCCGCACCTTGGGCGAGAGATTACGCTTGTCGGAATAGACCGCGAAAATATCGGTGGCTTCCTCCTCATACTCCGCGAGAAGGGTGACAAGGCGGCCCGCGGCGATGTCCGGATCGACAAGATAGGACGAAAGCTGTGCAATCCCGAGCCCGGCCAGCGTCGCATGATAGACCGCATCGGCGCTGTTGGCATCGAAATTGCCCGTCGCGGCAAAGGTCCATGTCTCGTCCCCCTTCCTGAAATGCCAGTCATTCCAATGGGCTACCGTTGAAATCCGGAGGCAGTTGTGATCTTTAAGGTCATCCGGCGTCTCCGGTGTGCCATGCATGTCAAGATAGGCGGGTGATGCACAGAGATGGCGCTTGCTGCTGGCGAGTTTGCAGGCAACGAGGGAGGTATCCGTGATCTGTTCGGGAAAGCGAATGGCCAGGTCATAGTCGGAATCGGACAGGTCTATCTGCCGGTCCGTGAGTTCCAGCGCGACCTTCACCTCCGGGAAACTGGCGGTAAAAGCGGGCAGCAACGGCATGAGGCAGGTCTTTCCGAAGGATACTGTCGCCGCGATGCGCAAATTTCCCTGTGGTTTTCCACTCATCAATTGCGCAAGTTCCTCGGCGCGGGTAACACCGGCGGAAATTTCGGCACAGCGTTCATAGAACGTCCGTCCTTCCAATGTCGTGGAAACGTGCCGGGTGGACCGGTTCAGGAGCCGGACGCCGAGCCTGTCTTCCAGCTGGCTGATCTGCTTGCTGACCGCCGAGGGCGTCAGGCCGAGCGTGCGGGCCGTCGCTGAGAAACTGCCATGATCCACGACATTGGCGAAAAGGATCATCTGGCTGGCGATATCCATAGGCCTTTATCTCCATCTATTCCTGCAGGGCAAAGCTGCTATGACCAATCTTGCCATTAACAAATGCTGCGCTGCCACATATATATGTTGCAATGCAGCATAAATATGGTTGCAGACGATGTCTTTAGCAAGAGTAAAAGGAAATTTCGATGAATGATCTTTTAGATGGCAATTCTTCAGAAAATATAACCCTTGCGGACATAGAACGCGGCGTCCGGGAGGGCCACAGGCTTCGGAACGAAGAAATCCGAAAGCAGATGGGGCGCGCTAACGCACTGGTCCGCAAGGGTTTCACAACGCTGAGCCGGTTTTCAAAAGCGGCCGGAACCCGCCTGAAAGTGCGGTTGGAGGCAATGGCCCTCCGTCAGCAGCAGACACGGCTTTATTATGACTGAGCCGTTAAACGCCACCGGGCTACAGTTTCTGCCGGGGTTTATCCCGCCGTTGTTTCGGGAGTTACGCCCGGCAGAACATGGCCTGTTACTGCCGCATTTGTGCCGACTCAGCCCGGAAAGCCGGCATTTCCGCTTCGGCTCTCCGGTCTCGGTCCATACCATGACGCATTATTGCCGGAACGAAGGACGGCCGCTGCCGATTATCTGCGGCGCTTTCATCGGCGGCGAGCTTCGCGGTGTTGCCGAGATTCGCTTTGGCAGTAAAGGGCGGTCGTCCCGGGCGGAGCTCGCGATCAGTGTCGAGGATGACTGGCAGGAAATCGGGATCGGGACGGAACTGATGGCTCTCGCGCTTCGCTGCGCGCGGGATTACCATATTGACGGGCTGGAAGTTGTCTTTCTGCCTAATAACATGGCCATGCGCCGGCTTGCACAGAAGTTCGGCGCGCGCTTCTCATACCAGACAGGCTTGGTAAAGGGGATCTTTTCCCTTGTCGAGCCGGGCTTTGCGGCTGTCGCCGGGTCCAAAATGCCGCAATAGCCTTTGTCTGGTGACCCCCGTCCGCCGCTCAACCTGTCATCCCTTCAATAGAGGGAAGATTGCTGGCGGGCGGGGAGCTCGGCGTCATGGCGCCTTTGCCCCACGCTTTGTGTGTGGGGTAGAATCAAGCTTTATCAAGCGGTTTCGCCAGCTCCGCCCCTTGCGGAGTATGGCCATAGCCGCCCGCTTCCCATGCGCCAGCGCGAGATCGTTAATCTGCGCATCACCGCGAACCGTGATTGCGAATATGAATGGGGCGTTCATGTGGCGGCGTTCGCGGCCCATGTGGAATTCAGCCCTGAGCAGATCCAGGCGATGCGGCTCGAAAAGTCCGACGCGTCCTGCTGGCCGGAGGAGGAGCAATTGCTGATCCGCGTGGTCGATGAAATCTGCGAAACCACGACTTTGAGCGATGCCACGCTCGCAAAATTCCAGTCCGTCTGGACCCTCGAACAACAGCTTGAAATCATTGCGCTTTGCGGCACCTATCACACCATCAGCTTCACCGCCAATATCGCGCGGATTGATGGAGAGGATTTTGCAGCGAGATTCCCGGAATAACAGCCGTAACTAGCGTAAAAATATGTACAAACACATCTATATCGCGTAATTTCACACTATAACGCCCGCATTTATAGGACGCGAGGATAGATGGGTATTTTAGATAGTTTAGTTGATCCGTTTTTTAAGAAAGACGAGGAAGGACGGACCTTATATTTTCCTTGGGGAAATAGTGGATCAGCGATTGTTATTGACTCCGATGAAACCGAACGGAAAATTCGAAAATTTCTCAAGCTTACCTTTTTGGCGATTTTTGTGGCCTTCATCGTTTTCGTGAATTTATTCGAAGGCTGGTGGGCACTTACTATAATTCCCGTTTATCTGGTCTGGTTCTATGTTGGAATTCGTATCCTGACAAAGGACCTTCCAAGGTCCCCTGAAAAGCTCTATGTATCAGAAATGAGGCTCAAACAAGCGCAAACCATTGGCTGGTTCTGGATCGGTTTATGGGCGCTAACCATAATATTTATGTTTTGGGGTGCGATTTGGCACTTTACCGAAGGTACACAATCCTATTGGGGAATATTTTTGTTGGCGGCTTCAATTTTTCTCCTCGTGTTTCTATTCCGGTTAGCACGATTGAAATTGCAGCTTTCAAAAAACGCCAAGAATTAAAGCCCAAGCAGACCAACTAACTCCCTCATATTCTTGAATATCTTCGCTCCGGTGGCGGTGAGCTCCGATCCGTTGTTGTGCGGGGCGAAGCCGAGGCAGGGGATGCCGGCGCGGGCGGCACCAGTGGCGCCGAGCGCGCTGTCCTCGATCACCACGGCGCGGGCGGGTTCAACCTTGAACGCGGCAAGCGCGGCCTGAAACAATGCCGGGTCGGGTTTCGAGGTTTTAAGCGTATGGGCCGAAAACATCGCGCCCTTGAACCGTTCCAGAAGGCCGGTCTGGCCGAGGGTGATCGCCATTTTCTCCTCGCTGCCGTTGGAGGCGACGCAAAAGGGAAGGCGGAGGGCATCGAGCCGGTCGAGAATATCGTGAATTCCGTCCATCGCGGGCACGCCGCGCTTCAGGGCGGCGAATTCCTCGGCGTAGACCTCTTCCATCCAGTCTTCGGGAAGCACCGCGCCGCGCCGGATCGCCTCCTCCTCGACATTTACCATGCT
Source organism: Sneathiella sp. (assembly GCA_040880045.1). Taxonomy (GTDB): domain Bacteria; phylum Pseudomonadota; class Alphaproteobacteria; order Sneathiellales; family Sneathiellaceae; genus Sneathiella. The sequence continues at coordinate 12,949 of JBBDJF010000084.1, read as the reverse complement.
CCAGCCGGTAAACATCCGGGTGCAGTCCTTCGTCGAGAGCGGCAGCCCGTGGCGGGTGAGATTGGCGGCAAGGACGGCGTTGGAGGCCGGTTCCGTATCGACAAGGACGCCGTCGCAATCGAAAATAACGAGATCAGGCCGTTTCATCTATCTCTTCCGGTTGGCCATGGCGATGCGCATCAGAGCCCGGCGGCAGATAGCCTCTTCGGGGTAACCCGTTGTCTTGCATTTGATTTCCGCATCCAGCGTGATATCGAGACAGGTTGCCATATGGCGGCTCGACTTGCCGGAGATCTGGACGGCAGCCTTTTTCTGGTTGAAATAGGCAATCCCGGCCTTGCGGATGGCATCCTCGGCCCGGGCCCCCGCATCACGGATCGCCGCGGCCTTGTGAAGTTGTTTCAGCTGCCCCTGTATCATGCGGAGGAAGCCAATGGGGCTCTCGCCCGCGGAGAAGGCCTTGTTAAGCTGCCGTTCCAGCCCGTCGAGATTGCCCAGAAGCGCCGCATCCATGATATCGAAGATATTCTGCGTCGACGAATCCCCGATATTCGCGCGCACATCGGCGAGGGTCATCGGATCGCTGCGCCCGCGCATATAGAGCACCAGCTTGTCCAGTTCCTGACGGGAAATGGCGCGGTCGCTTCCCAGGTTTTCACGAAGATAGTCGATCACTTCGCGCGGTGGATCGATGCCCGCGGCCCCGAGCATTTCGCGGATCAGGCCGAGAATATCCTGTGCCTTGTCATGGGCGCAATATGTTACGGCGCCATGGGGTGCCTTGCCGATCATCTTGACAAGGGCGCTGTCCTTTCGGATATCTCCCGCCTCAATCACCAGAAGGCTGTCCGGTAAATCCTGCTCGGTCAGCGGTTCCAGATACCCCTTGGAATTATTGGTGGCCCCGCGCAGCCGCACCACGCGCTCCCCGCCCATCATGGAGATTGCGGTTACCTCATCCATCAGGCGGGCGGGATCGCCGGGCAGGTCGGACGCCTGAAGATCGATAAAGCGGAAGGGATCATCGAGGTCATCCACCACGCTCAGGCAGAGGCTGCGGGACAATTCCCGAACAAGCCCTTCATCGGGGCCGAAAAACAGGAAAATGCGGATTTTCGGGTCACGGGTCTTGAGAAAGGCAGGCAATCTGCTGCTGGCCAGCTCCACCGGCTCAGCGCCCCGAGAAGTAAACGGACAATTGCTGGTTTATCTGCTCGGCCGCGACCAGTGCGGCGCGCTTCTCCGCGTTTTTCGCTGCCGAGAGGTTGGCGAATTCCGACTGCACCACGTTATAGGAGGCGATATTCTGTGTCGATCCGGTATACAGCACTTCCTTTTTCGCGATCTCGACCAGGGAGAAGTTGCTGGTGAGGGTCAGGTTGAAGCGGGTTGTCGTATCGTCACTCTGGATCGCGAGCCCTTCCGCCCGGGTTGCGATGGTAATGGTCAATCGATAAACGGGATCCCGCGGAATGCCGCGTGGATTTGCAAGATCGAGAAGTTCATTGCGCAGGATCTGTCCGGTGCGCCCTGGCATCCGTTCAACATAGACCTGCGCCAGCTTTTCCTGAACGTCGGCATTGCGCTTTGCGCTGCCGTAAAGCGGCTGGAACCCGCAGGCGGACAACAGGCTCAGGATAAGAATGACAAGGCTTAATCTAGATAACAACATTGACGATCCGGTTCGGCACAACGATGATTTTGCGTATGGCGTTTTCACCAATAGCATTCTGGACTGATTTCTGCGCGAGCGCAATTTCTTCGATCTTTTCAGCCTGCTCATCAAGCGCCACCTCTATGGTGGCGCGCAGCTTGCCTTTGACCTGAACCGCCATGGTGACCCTGTCTTCCACAATCAAGGCAGGGTCTGCCTTTGGCCAGGGGGTGTCCACTAACATGGTGTCATGGCCCAGCAGCGACCGCCAGAGCTCTTCTGCAAGATGCGGCATCATCGGGGCGATCAGCTGGACAATAGTCTCCATGCTTTCGCGCAATGCCCATTGCGTTCCCCGATCATCTTCCCACATGAATTCATTCAGTACTTTCATGAATTCATAAATACGGGCGATGGCATTGTTGAAATGCAGATCCTCCAGATTCTGGGTGACCTGTGCAACAGTTTTATGGGTGGCCTTGCGAAGCTTCAACGCATTCTCATTAAATTCGGACGGAGCTTTCTCGCCAACAGCACATATACCCATCATATTTTCACCAATATAACGATGCAGGCGCTGCACGAAGCGCCAGGCGCCGGTCGCGCCCGCATCCGTCCATTCCATGTCGCGGTCGGGCGGGCTGTCGGAGAGAACGTACCAGCGGGCAGCATCGGCGCCGAACTTTTCGATAATCGCGCCGGGATCGACAACATTCTTCTTCGATTTCGACATCTTCTCGACGCCGCCGACGGTGACGGCGCGGCCGGTGGCCAGCTCGATCAGTTCCCCGGCGTCGTTATGATCCACCTCGTCGGGGAGCAGCCATTCGCCGGACACGCTCTTATAGGTCTCGTGGGTGACCATGCCCTGTGTGAACAGCCCGGCAAACGGCTCGTCCACATGGGACCAGCCGGTTTCCTTCATGCCGCGGGAATAAAACCGCGAATAGAGAAGATGCAGGATCGCATGCTCGATCCCGCCAATATACTGATCGACGGGCAACCAGTAATCGACCTTGTCCCGCTCCACCGGCTGATCGGCGCGGGGGCTGCAGAATCGCGCGAAATACCAGGAACTGTCGACGAAGGTATCCATGGTGTCGGTCTCGCGCGTTGCCTCGCCGCCGCAGTCGGGGCAACTCACATGCTTCCATGTCGGATGATGATCAAGCGGATTTCCCGGCTTGTCAAAAGTGACATCGTCGGGCAGCTTGACCGGCAGGTTTTCCTCGCGCTCCGCGACCGTGCCGCATTTCGCGCAATGGATCATCGGGATCGGGCAGCCCCAGTAACGCTGCCGCGACAGGCCCCAGTCCCGCAGGCGGTAATTGATCTTCTCCGTGCCCTTGCCCATTTCCTCCAACCGGCGGATCACCTCGGCCTTGGCGGCCTCGATCTCCATGCCGTTCAGGAAATCGGAATTGATGATTTTCCCGGGGCCGGTATAGGCGGTCTCGAAGATTTCAGGGTCCGTACCGTCCGGCGCCACGACCGGGGTAACCTCAAGGCCGTATTTCCGCGCAAAATCAAGGTCGCGCTGGTCATGGGCGGGACAGCCAAAGATCGCGCCCGTGCCATACTCCATCAACACGAAGTTGGCGACATAGACGGGGAGTGTCTTGCCCTCAAAAAAGGGATGCGCGACTTCAAGGCCCGTATCCACGCCTTTTTTCTCAGCCTTCTCAATGGCTTCCTCGCTCGTGCCCATCTGGTGGCATTCTGCAATGAAGGCCTTGATGGCGGGATTGTCCTTCGCGAGGCGCTGGGCCAGCGGATGATCGGCGGACACGGCCATAAAGCTCGCCCCGAAAAGCGTATCGGGACGCGTGGTATAGATATTGAGCGGGTCGCTCTCGCCGATGATGTCAAAGGCGATATGGGCGCCCTGCGAGCGGCCGATCCAGTTCTGCTGCATCAGGCGGACGCGATCGGGCCAGCGGTCGAGCTTGTCGAGGGCGTTCAAGAGTTCCTCGCTGTAATCGGAAATGCGGAACATCCATTGATCGAGCTTGCGCTTCTCGACCACGGCGCCGGAGCGCCAGCCCTTGCCGTCGATCACCTGCTCATTGGCGAGCACGGTCATGTCGACCGGGTCCCAGTTGACCCAGCTTTCCTTGCGATAGACGAGGCCTTTCCTGAAGAAATCAAGGAACAGCTTCTGCTGATGCCCGTAATAGCCGGGATGGCAGGTGGCGATTTCCTTGCTCCAGTCGAGCGACAGCCCCATGCCTTTCAGCTCGTCGCGCATATGGGCGATATTGGCATAGGTCCAGTCGGCGGGATGCACGCCCTTGTCGCGGGCGGCGTTCTCGGCGGGCAGACCGAAGGCGTCCCAGCCCATGGGATGCAGGACATTAAAGCCCTGCGCCTTCTTATAGCGCGCGACGACATCGCCCATGGTGTAGTTGCGGACATGGCCGATATGAATGCGGCCCGACGGATAGGGAAACATCTCCAGCACATAATATTTGGGTTTGGCCGGATCGGCCTCCACCTCGAAACTCTTATGTTCGGCCCAGCCGGCCTGCCATTTAGCTTCTACTTCTTTTGCATTATAGCGGGACATAGCCTGTTTCCCGTTCCATCCTGGTCATCATGTCATAAAAGAGGGGCGATCCATGTTCGCCCGCGGGTCGCAAAAAGCGGTTATGTCCCTCAACAATGAGTTACAAGCCCGGTTCTTATAAGGTTATTGGCCCTCGCGCGCGACCCTGAGTCCGCGGGCCCTGGAAAGAATGGCGTTTTCAAGATCGCTCGTGACCTTCGGCGCAAGCGCGACGGCTATCCACTGGTTCGCCGTATCGAGATTCTGCTTGAACGCCGCAACTCGGACCCCGTCCGCGCGCAGGCGCCGGTCAAGGATATAGACGGTCACCTTGAACCGTTCATTCGGTGACTCGGGGGTGGAATACCAGTCCGTGATAATCACGCCACCGAACGGATCGGCGGATGACAGGGGCATGAAGGAGAGGGTATCGAGAGACGCCCGCCAGAGATAGGCATTGACGCCAAGGCCGCCACCACTGCCGCCAACGCCATCCTGAAGTTCTTTATTGCCCCCGCCGAAAATGCCGCCCTTGCCGAAGATCGTGTCATCCGGCGCGTTGCCCGTCTGGTACACCTGGCCGCGGCTTGATGTCGGAAAAGTGGAGTCCGAGCTCATATCAGATTCACACCCCGCCAGTAAAAGCGCCAGGCAGCATCCGCCCGCCAGTGCAAATTTTCCTCGTCGTGTCATATCTGTCAAAACCCTCATGTATTTTGGCTACTAGACGCTTGAAATTGGGCAAAATCAAGAAAGCTGAGTTTATGCCAGCTTTCTTGCCCCGACAACAGCAGAAATTCAGGGAATTGGCTTCTTTATCGGCATCCGGGGGTCGGTGGCCGCGAAAAGGCAGTGTGGCGGGAATGTGACTTTTTAAGCACAGTCCGGTAATTTTGGCAAAAACCTCACCGCCTTGCGCTTGACCGGGAGGCCGTTAACCCTCTTTACTCCGTCTTGACTAACGGGCCATCCGGCCTTGCGTCTGTATTTTAATTTAGTTCTCTAGCTTGTGATGAGCAGAGGGGAGACAAAATGAAAAAAGCAATCTTGGGTACAACAGCGCTTGTTGCCGTTGGTGCATTCGTTGCAGCACCGGCTTCCGCCGCTGAAAAAATCAAGCTCGGTGTTGGCGGCTACATGCAGTCCACCTACTACTACCTTAACACAGATGATGATGGAGCAGTTGATCGTATTTCTGATAAGATCACGCAGGAAGGTGAAGTCTTCTTCACCGGTTCCACAACTCTGGACAATGGCATTAAGTTCGGTGTCAACGTTCAGCTCGAAGCCTACACAAACGGTGACCAGATCGACGAAACCTACGTCTGGGTTGAAGGCGCCTTCGGTCGCGTTCTCCTGGGTTCTGAAGACTCCGCTGCATATCTGATGCATTACACAAGCCCGTCACCGGTTCCGATGTATTCCGCTGACTCCGCCAACATCTATCCGGCTGGGTACAACAACACAACCCGCCCGAACATGTTCGCTGATACGGACAAAGTAACTTACTTTACGCCGCGCTTTGCCGGCTTCCAGTTGGGTGCGTCCTATGTTCCGGACGGAACTGCGGAAACGGGTTCTGGTGGTGCTTCTCCTTACGTAGCTCCGCTTCCCAAGGGTAGTCGTGATCGCGGCTGGTCAGCAGCAGCTAACTATGTCAACAAATTCGGTGGCGTTGATGTTGCTGTTTCCGCCGCTTACCAGTCTGCAGATATTGATGGGTCTTCTGACGATCATGTTGAATATGCCTTCGGTACTTCCGTTGGGTTTGCTGGCTTCACGATTGGTGCCGGCTATGGCAAGGACAACGACATTGCCGGTGTTGACGGCAATGATTCCAAGGCATGGTCTGCGGGCCTGACATACGGTATGGGCCCATGGTCCGTTGGTGTTCAGTACTCCAAAACGGAATTCGAAACTGGCGGAGTTGATACAGACGGCGAGATTTGGCTCGTCGGCGGTCAGTACACTCTGGGACCGGGCATCACCGCATTTGGTGGCGTGCAGTTCACGGACAACGACACGATCGCAGCAAGTACTGCGACCGCAGTTGCTGGCGATTCGACAGCATTCTTCGTTGGTACAGCACTTTCCTTCTAATCTGAAGGTTGGTTGAGATAGAAGAGGGCAGGATTTCCTGCCCTCTTTTTTATTGTCACCGTACCTTTGGATGATTATTTAGCCGACAATAGAATTAGTTACGGAAAAGTAATGGGCGGGATCATCTGGCTGGCGTCTTATCCGAAGTCGGGAAACACCTGGGTGCGGACGTTTCTGCATAACCTGCTGCTTAACGCCGATCGACCGGCGGATCTTAACGAGCTCACCAAATTCACCATCGGCGACGGCAACAAGGTCTGGTATGAGCAGGTCACCGGCAAGCCGTTCGACAGCTTCAGTCCGGAGGAAATCGCCGCCCTGATCCCGAAGGTGCATCAGGCCTATGCGCGCACCCGGCCGGATTCGGTCTTCGTAAAGACCCATAACTGGCTCGGCAAGTCGCATGGCGTTCCCCTGATTACCCCGGAATATACCGCGGGCGCGGTTTACATTGTGCGTAACCCCCTCGATGTGGTGATTTCACTTTCGGATCATTATGGCATGCCGATAGACCGGGGGGTGGAGATGATGACGGATAAAGAGGCCTACAGCGCGGAGACGGACCGGAAGCTTCCGGATTATCTCAGTTCCTGGTCCAACCATGTCACTTCCTGGCAGGCGATGGAAAAATCACGGCGACATATCATGCGCTATGAGGATATGCTCTATAAGCCGGAACAGACCTTCGGGGCGCTGGCGAAATTTCTTGGGCTGAAGCCACCGAAGGAGCGACTTAAACGCGCGATCAGATTTTCCTCCTTTGATGCTTCGCGTAAGCAGGAGGATGAGAAGGGCTTCAGCGAGCGCTCCGACAAGGCCGAAAAGTTCTTCCGGGTCGGCAAGGCCGGACAGTGGAAGACGACGTTATCGCCGGATCAGATCGAGAAAATTGTCGCCGCCCATCGGGACGTCATGAAGGAATTCAAGTATCTTCCGCCCGGCTATAAGTGAGCCGTTTACAAAAAATTAACCGTAAAACCGGCTGAAATGCCGATTATGGGTTCTTATATATTACGAAATGCCTGTTTTTAGCCGTATGAGGAACTACCCCAATGACCACTGAGCCCTCGGACATGGAACGCGATATCGCCGCCAATTTCGAGGAAATCTGCGGGCGTATCGACAAGGCCGCGGAAAAATGGAGCCGCGATCCGGGCGATGTCGATCTTGTCGCCGTGACCAAGCGCCAGCCGGTTGAGGCCGTAGAGGCCGCCCTGCGTCTGGGGCACCGGCATTTTGGCGAAAATCGCGTGCAGGAGGCGCAGGAGAAATGGCCGGACCTCAAAGACGACTATCCGGATATAGAGCTGCATCTTATTGGCCCGTTGCAGACCAACAAGGCAAAGGATGCCATTGCGTTGTTCGATGTAATTGAGACGGTCGACCGACCTAAACTTGCCCGAATCCTCGCCACGGAGATGGCGGCGGCGGGTCGATCCCTGCCGGTGTATATACAGGTGAATACGGGGAAAGAGCCGCAGAAAGCCGGGGTCTTTCCTGAAGATGTCGATGCCTTCATAACGGACTGCCGGGACAATCTGGGTCTTGATGTTACCGGATTGATGTGCATCCCGCCCCTGGAAGATCAGCCGGGCCCGCATTTCGCCTTGCTGGCGAAGATAGCCGCGCGCAATGGGCTGGCCCGGCTCAGCATGGGCATGAGTGCGGATTTCGAAACGGCGGTGCAGTTCGGCGCAACCTCCGTCCGGGTGGGAACGGCGCTTTTCGGAAGCCGGTCCGGAAAATAAGGTTACGGCAAGCCGATGCGGATCGCCGTGTCGCCGTCTATTGCCGCGAGAAGTGCCAGGAGATCTCCTTTATCAAGCGCGACGCAGCCTTCCGTCGGCCCATAGTCCTCCCGGGCGACATGCATGAAAATGCAGCTTCCGGCATCCTTTATGATGGGATCGTCATTATGGCCGAGAATAACCAGCAGGTCATAAAGATCATCCTCCCGCCAGAGGGTTTCGTGGCGCGCCGCAAAGGGCAGCCGGACAGGGCGGTTATAGGCGTCATGATCCGGATCGTCGCACCAGCCGTCCTGCGGGTCGATTTCCTGTAACGGAAGGCGGGTTTCGGGCGTTGCGATCTTGTCCGCGCGGTACAAAAGCCGTCGAAGGGCGAAGCGTCCCGCCGGGCTCGCGTGGTCGCCTTCGCGCTTGTCGGCCGTGATCCCGCTTTTGCCAAGCGCGCAGTCAAACTTCAGATCGCCGAAGGTCAGCACGCCGCGCGATCCGTCCCTTTGTGTTACATGGATATCCATCACGCAAGTCTAGTGCAGTCGCAACGGGCTGTCATGCCCTTGATCGCAAATTTCAAGGAGAGGGGTTTTCGTTTGCTTCGCGGTAACCGGTTGTCGCGGGCTGGATCGATTCCATTGTGTTGGTGGTTTTCTGATAGGCATTGCTCGCCTCCGGGGCGGTTACGGCCCTTTCCGGTGGAGACGCAAGGCGGAAACTCTGGAACACAGCATGGAGCTGCTCTTCCGTCAGTTCCTGGGTTTGTAATGCCTTGGCTTTTTCGACATTCTGCAGAAGGCCGGGTTTCTCGTCTTTCCATTCGAGGCCGATGGGGGTCGTCATCGTCGGCGCTGTCTCACGCAGCACTTCCGGGGTCGGCAAAGGCGCCAGTTCAAGCGGTGCGGCGGGAGTTGGCGCCACGACGCCCGGCATTGCTTCGGTCGCCATAGCAGGAATGGCGGTTGCCTCGGTTTCGGGCGCGGCGGCAATCATTTCCGCCGGAACAGCCTCATCCTCGCCGGAGAACAGCGCCACCATATGCCCGCCGATATCATGGCCGGTTGCATCTTCAATTGCGGAATTGATAAAGGATGCGGCAAGCCCGATGCCGCCACCAAAAATGGTGCCGCCGATCATGCGCGCGCCCGGGCTGAGCTCGTCGCCGGTTATTTCCCGGTAGAGCGACGAGACGCCGGGGATATGCTGAAGCGGGTTGATGATATCGAGAAAATCGTCAAAGCCGAAACCGTCCTCGCCAAAGCCGCCTTCGTCGGCGACCTTGTTACCGCTTTCATCGATTTTTTCCGCAGGCACATATTGTGCGACAGGACTGTTTGGCAAGTCCCGTTCGAGATAGGCATAGGGGTTGTTTGTTACGGCGGTTGTCAGCATTCGTTTCTCCTTGCCCGTAAGAAATAGCAAGGAATGTGCCAATTTTGGCTCAAAAAACCGCGGGTAACCGCCTGAAAGCGGGCAGGCTATCGGCAAAAACTGCCGGTTGGTTGCGAAGTTCCTTACAAATAATGCCCACTTCGCTTTTTCTTGGTCGCGAGATACAGCTCGTTATGGGTGTTGGACGGGAACTTGTGGGACACCCGTTCCGACACCGCGATGCCATGGCGTTCCAGCCCGTCGACTTTTTCGGGGTTATTGGTCATCAGGCGGACTTTCCTGAATCCGAGAAGCTTGAGCATTTCGGCGGCGGGCTGGAAAACTCGCTCGTCCGCATCGAACCCGAGCCGTTCATTGGCATCGATCGTATCGAAACCCTGTTCCTGCAGCTTGTAGGCGCGGAGCTTGTTGATCAGGCCGATGCCGCGGCCTTCCTGCGCGAGATAGAGCAGGACGCCGCCGCCTTGCTCCCCGATTGCCTTGAGGGCACCGCGAAGCTGTTCCCCGCAATCGCATTTAAGGGAGCCGATCAGGTCGCCGGTGAAGCATTCCGAATGAAGCCGCGTCAGGACGGGCTCGCGCGGGTTGGGGGTGCCGACGACAATCGCCAGATGCTCGATCCCGCCATCCTGCGGGCGAAAGGCATGAAACGTACTGTTTTCCGCGGCCTGCAGGGGCACCCTGGCGGAGGCGACACGCTTGAGCTGAACGGCGGCAACCTCCTCGAACGCGAGAACGTCATCCGGACTGACAAGGGAAAGATCGAAGCGTTCCTGCAGATCTTCCAGCTTTTCCAGCGCAAGCGGCGCCGCGAGAACCGATGGTAACAGTCGTCCCAGCTTGGTCAGCTTGATCGCGGCGGAAACTGTCTGCGGAAGCTTCCCTTTCAGACGGGTGAAGGGTCCGCGAAACGGCTGATCCAGATCATGAACAGCGTCGGCCAGCGCCCGCATCAGCGGCGCGTCCATCCAGTCCTCGATCACCACGCGCACGGCGTCATCACCGGTCGGCTGGATATGCAGGACATTGGCGCGATGGGCAGTCAGGGCAAGGACCGGGGTTTCACCGCTCCGTTCCGCGAGTATCTCCAGCTCCGGATCGAACGCCATTTCCGTCGCGAGAACGAGGGAGGCTTCCTCCGGCCCCTTGACAATGATGCTCAATCCCCGGCGTAAATCCGCGATGGCACGATCAACGGCACGCAGCCGCCTGAGCTCGGTTTCATTCTTGTTGTTGTTACTCATATTATTCTGGTATCCGGTTCGTGACGTCAGCGATGCTTCAAGTCTATTAGCAGGCAGAGGCAGCGAGCTGCAAATGTTATAATATCACAAGCAGCCCGGAACCAGCATTTTTCCGAACCCGGTCGAAGAAACCATCCGGGTCACCGGTTTCCGGAACACAGACCTTCACTTTAACGTGAAAGGCGGTGGTTATCTGTCCTGCTTGCCCTTGAATGCCCCCTTATGCTACCAATTTTTAGTATTGCAGGGTAAGGTCAGTATTCGTCCGGAACAGTAATCGGGGTTTTATAAAATGACGAGCGGCAAAAAGATTCTTCTGGTCGATGATGACAACAGCCTTCGGGAAACCCTGGCGGAACAGCTTGATCTGCATGAGGAATTCCTGACGCATCAGGCGGAAACCGCCTGCGACGCGCTGAAAATGGTCAAGAACAGTCATTTTGACCTGATCCTGCTGGATGTCGGCCTGCCGGACATGGACGGGCGCGAAGCCTGCAAACTGATCCGCAAAAGCGGGAACAAGGCGCCAATCATCATGCTGACCGCGCAGGACAGCGACAGCGACCAGATTCTCGGCCTTGAATCCGGCGCGAATGACTATGTCGCCAAACCCTTTCGCATCGGCGTCCTGCTCGCCCGTATCCGGGCGCAGCTTCGCCAGCATGAACAGAGCGAGGATGCGGTTTTCACCATCGGCCCCTACAGCTTTCGCCCGGCCAATAAGTTGATGCTGCACAAGGAGACGGGGCAAAAGGTGCGGCTGACCGAGAAGGAAACGGCGATCCTCAAATATCTGTACCGGGCGGGCAACAAGGTGGTGACACGGGAAATCCTGCTCAATGAAGTCTGGGGATATAATGCCGGGGTGACGACCCATACGCTCGAAACCCATATCTATCGTCTCCGCCAGAAAATCGAGATGGAACCGTCGGACGCGAAAATCATGGTTACGGAGCCGGGCGGTTATCGCCTTTCTCCGTAAGGAACCATGTCAGCCGTTATCGTGCAGAACCTGCCCCGCAAGATAGAGGCTTCCCGTAATCAGCAGGCGACAGGGCCCGCGCGCCAGATCGGGCTTGAGCGCCGCCACCGCCGCCATCAGGGACGGCATTTCCGTTGCGTCCATGCCGCCCGCCCGGGCGAGGGCGGCAAGATCTGTCGCTGAGGTGCTCGCCGCTTCTCCCGGAATGGCAATGCAATGCCCCTTTTCAATAAGATCGGCGAGCTCCCGGAAGAAGGATTTCTGGTCCTTGGTATTCAGCATACCGGCAATAAGAAACGCGGGTTTCGGATCCCGCTGGTTCCAGCGCGCGAAACTGGCGGCAATCTGTTCCGCCGCCGCCGGATTATGCCCGCCATCGAGCCAGACTTCCACATGGGTAGGAAGCGTCTCGGCAATCGGCCCGCGTGATAATCGCTGCATTCTTGCAGGCCATTCGACTTTCTCCAACCCTTCCGCAATGGCCTCATCGGAGACGGTAAATCCGTCCAGTTTTTCAAGGCAGGCAACTGCCGTTCCCGCATTCGCGACCTGATGAACCCCGTGCAGGGCGGGCATCGGAAAGGCGCGCTCGCGGCCTTTGCTTTTATAGGTCCAGCCGTCTGCTGTTTCGTGGGCGTACCAGTCCTCGCCATATATATATGGCAGTGCGCTCCTGTTTTCCGCCGTTTGTCGCAGCACATCAAGCGCGATTTTCTCCTGCGGCCCGATGACCACCGGCACACCCGGCTTTATGATACCCGCTTTTTCGGCGGCGATTTGTGCGAGCTCCGTGCCGAGATACTCCGCATGATCGAGGGAGATCGGCGTGATCGCCGTCAATGCGGGTCGGTCAATGACATTGGTGGCGTCAAAGCGCCCGCCGAGCCCGGTTTCCAGCAACAGGATATCGCCGGGCGTTTCCGCAAAGGCCTTGAAGGCGGCGATGGTCGTGATCTCGAAATAGGTAATGGGCGTTTCGCCATTCGCTTTCTCGCAGTCGAGAAGCTGTTGGCTCAGGGCCTCCTCGGCGATGATCGTACCGCTCAGGCGAATGCGTTCGGCGAAGCGCACCAGATGCGGGGATGTATAGACGTGAACGCGGTATCCCGCCGCCTCCAGCATCGCGCGAAGATAGGCGAGAAGGGAGCCTTTGCCGTTGGTCCCCGCAACATGCAGGACGGGCGGCAATCTTTTCTCGGGATGGTCCAGCCGCGCGAGAAGCGGCATCATGCGATCAAGGGTGAGATCGATGATCTTCGGATGCAAGGCCATCATCCGCGCCAGAATCCGGTC
>JBBDJF010000083.1:0-17982 GCA_040880045.1 Sneathiella sp. | reverse complement strand
AGGTCCTTTTTCGCAGGGGGAAGGGTGAAGGCCAGTTCATAGTCATCGCCACCAGTCAGGACAACCTCCTTCAGGCGGCTGTCTTTCGCAATGGCCTGCCGCGCGGGAGCGGAGAGCGGGACACGCGCCCATTCGATCTCGGCGCCGAGCTTTGATTCCTCGGCGATATGGCCGATATCGGCGAGCGGGCCGTCGGAAATATCGATGCAGGCCGTGGCGTTGCCCGTCAGTAGCTGACCGAGCGCCAATCGCGGCTGCGGCAGATGATAGCGCCGGACAAGTGCCTGCCGCGCTGTATCTTCAAGCCCGGCAAGCTCGCCTTTCAGGGCCAGCAGGCCGAGCGCGCCGTCGCCGAGCGTGCCCGAAACAACGATCAGATCGCCATCCCCCGCGCCGTTGCGGCGCAGCGCCTGTCCCGTCGCCACCTCGCCGATGGCGGTCAGGGAGAGCGAGAGCGGGCCCGGCGTGCGCACCGTATCCCCACCCAGAAGGCCAATGCCGAATTCAGTTTGATCTTTTTGAAGGCCCGCCGCAAATTCCGCGATCCAGTCGCGGGGCAGCTTTTCCGGCCAGAAGGTCGCGAGCAGATAGCCGACCGGCGTTGCCCCCATGGCCGCGAGGTCCGAGAGATTTACCCGCAGCAGCTTGCGCGCGACATCCCCGGGCGCATCGTTTTCCAGGAAATGCACCCCCGCCACCATGGCATCCTTGGCGAGAACCAGATCCTTGCCCTTGGACGGGACAAGTACCGCCGCATCGTCGGTGAGGTCGAGGGCGGCGGGGGTTCCGGCCGCCAGCGGTTTCAGAAGCCGGTCTATCAGCGCGAATTCGCCGTCCCGCTTATCCGGTCCCGCGCCCGTCATCTCACTCGAATTCGCCGGGGCGCAGCTCTTTCGCGATCTTGTCGAGCACGCCATTGACCAGCGCCGGTTCCTTGCCGGTGAAGAAGGTCCGGGCGATGCCGATATATTCCTTGATCAGGACCTTCGCCGGCATATCAATCCGGGCGAGGAATTCATAGGTCGCAGCCCGCAGCAGACAGAGCAGCACCACTTCCAGCCTTTCCGTCTTGCGGTCCTTTTCGAGCCGCGCGGCAATCAGGGCGTCGATCTCCTCCTGCCGCTTGTGGGTGTTGAGGACGATATCCTCAAACAGCGGCTTGTCGCTGTCCTTGAATTGATCGCCGTCCAGCTCCTTGCCGACGCGATGCAGCAGGAATTCCTCCACCACCTCGCGCGGGGACTTGCTGTCATGCTCCAGCTGATAGAGGGCCTGCACGGCGTTGAGCCGGGCCAATGTGCGGCGGCTGTGCTTGTCGCCCCGCTTTTCGCTGCGCGCATTCATCTGGGGAACATTCCGAATTTTTCCTTCAGCCCGAGCATGGCGAGCGCCGCTTCCGCCGCGCCGCCGCCCTTGTTCTTTTCCGATTTCCGCGCCCGCGCCCAGGCCTGATCGTCATCCTCGCAGGTGATGATGCCATTGCCAAGCGCGATACAGTATTTCGTCGAGATATCCATCAGTGCCCGCGCGCTTTCCTCCGACACCGTATCGTAATGGGAGGTTTCGCCCCGGATCACACAGCCGAGCGCGACATAGGCATCAAAGCGCCGCCGTCCGCCCATGAACTCCATCGACTTTATGGCAAAGCGGATCGCGGCGGGAATTTCGAGGCAGCCCGGCACCTGCACAACTTCATAGCTGGCGCCCGCCGCGTCCAGTACCTCTTTCGCGCCGTCGAGCAATGCGTCCGAGATATCGCGGTAGAAATCCGCCTCGACGATCAGGACATGCGTGTCATTCGCCATCTTCAGCCCCTGCCCGTGATCGCGCGGGTTTCCGTAATCGTCAGGCCGTATCCGTCAAGCCCGACCACCGTCCGCTGGTTGTTGGACAACAGGATCATGTTCTGTATTCCAAGCGCAAGCAGTATCTGCGCGCCGATCCCGTAGTCGCGCAGTTCCTGCTTGTCCTTCAGCGGCTTGCCGAGCTTGCGCCGCACCCTCTCGGACAGCGCCATCGGGCGTGGCTCGCGGATAAGGACGACGACGCCCTTGCCCGCCGCATCGATCTGCGCCATCGCGTCATGGAGAATATCCGGGTTTTCATCAAGCTCGCCCAGCACATCGCCGAGCAGGTTGAGCGCATGCATGCGGACCATCACCGGTTCCTCGCCGCCGACATTGCCCTTGACCAGCGCCACATGCTCCGCATATTCGGGCTTGTTGGAGAAGACGATCATCTTCCAGTCGCCGCCGTACTTGCTGCTGATATCCGCCTCGATCTCGCGGGTGATCAGGCTGTCATGACGGCGGCGGTAGGCGATCAGGTCGGCAATCGTGCCGACTTTCAGGTTATGGAACTGGGCGAATTTCACCAGGTCCGGCAACCGCGCCATGGTGCCGTCGTCATTCATGATCTCGCAGATCACGCCTGCGGGCATCAATCCCGCAAGACGGGCGATATCGACCGCCGCCTCCGTATGGCCCGCCCGGCGGAGCACTCCGCCCTCGCGCGCGACCAGCGGGAAGACATGGCCCGGCGAGACGATATCCTGCGCACCCTTGGAAGGATCGATGGCAACCGCGATGGTATGGGCGCGATCGGCCGCCGAAATACCGGTAGTGACGCCTTCGCGCGCCTCGATCGAGACGGTGAAGTTGGTTTGCAGGCGCGACGCATTATCCTGCGCCATCAGCGGCAGGCCAAGCTGGTTGATCCGGCTTTCCGACATCGAGAGGCAGACAAGGCCGCGGCCATGTTTCGCCATGAAGTTGATGGCATCCGGTGTCGCCATCTGCGCCGGGATGACAAGGTCGCCCTCATTTTCGCGGTCTTCCGCATCGACCAGCACGAACATCCTGCCGTTGCGGGCGTCCTCTATGATTTCCTCCGCCGAGGAGAGGTATTCTTTATAGCTCATTTTTTTTATTTACCTCAGTCATGCGTCCGACATAGCGCGCCAGCACATCTATTTCAAAATTGATCCGTCGTCCAATGGTCAGTGTATCGAAGGTCGTATGTTCCTGCGTATGCGGAATGATATTGACGGTGAAGCTGTCGTCGGTGACGTCATTCACGGTCAGGGAAATCCCGTCGAGCGAGATTGAGCCCTTGGCGGCGACAAGCCCGGCATATTTCGCGGGCAGCGAGAAGATCAGCTTGGTGGAATCGCCCACCGTCTCCTGATGCAGGAGCATCACCACCGCATCGACATGGCCGGTGACCACATGGCCGCCCAGCTCGTCACCGATTTTCAGCGCCCGTTCCAGGTTGACCCGCGTGCCGTCGCGCCATTCATCGAGATTGGTGCAGGAGAGAGTCTCGTCCGACGCATCGACGGCGAACCAGCCCTCCCCCTTCTCGACCACCGTCAGGCAGGGGCCCGAACAGGCGATGGACGCGCCGATATCGATCGTATCGGTGTCATAGGAGGTTTCGATTTCAAAGCGGGTATCGCCGGTTTTCTCAACCCCGCGAACCCGTCCGACATCCGTGATAATGCCCGTAAACATAATGCTCAATTCCGAAGAAAATAACTTTCCAGTAAATCATCCCCCAACCGGCGTTCCTCGATCAGGCGAATTTGCGGCGCATCCGCGAGCTTCTCAAGGCCAATGGATTGCAGGGCCGGGATACCGTCCCCGCCGATAATTGTCCCTGCGCGAAACCACATCAGACGATCCGCCAGTTCATCTTTTATCAGCGTTGCCAGAAGATGGGAACCACCCTCGACAAGTATTCGCGTGATTCCCTGTTTCGTGAACGCCTTGAGGCCCGCCGTCATGTCGGGAAGGCCGCCCTCATCCGCCGGCACCTCGACGATCTTCACGCCGAGATCGGCAAAGGCCTGCAACCGGTCCGGATTGTTCCCGGTAACGGTCAGGATCCAGACCGGCGCATCCTTCGCCGTTTTCACCAGTCTGGAGGTGAGCGGCAATCGCAACCGCGAATCCGCGACGATGCGGATCGGCGAATATTGTTCCAGCCCGTCAATCCGGCAGGTGAGTTCCGGGTTATCGACAAGCGCGGTGGTGACGCCGATCATGATCGCGTCATTCTGCGCGCGCAGCATATGGCCGTAGCGCCGCGCCGCAACGCCGGTGATCCATTTGGAATCGCCGCTCGCGGTGGCGATCCGCCCGTCCAGACTGGTCGCCATTTTAAGCGTGATCAGGGGCCGGTCGTGCAGTCGTGTCAGGATGAAGCCCGCGTTCAGCTCCGCCGCCTCATTCCCGAGCAGGCCTTCCACCACCTCGACGCCCGCGTCCTGCAAAATCCGGATGCCGCCGCCATTGACCCGCTCATCGGGATCGCGCAGGGCGACAACCACGCGGCGCACTCCGGCCGTCGCCAGGCTTGCGGCGCACGGCGGCGTTTTCCCGTGATGGGCGCAGGGCTCAAGCGTGACATAGGCGGTGGCGCCGTTCGCCGCCGCGCCTGCAATCGAGAGCGCCATCGCCTCGGCATGAGGGCGGCCGCCATCCTGTGTCCAGCCACGGCCGACCACCTGCCCGTCCTTCACCAGCACGCAGCCGACGGCAGGGTTCGGCGCAACCCGGCCGAGCCCGCGCGCGGCAAGCCGGAGCGCGGCCCGCATATGGAAGTCATCACGGCTGTCAGGGAGGGCTGTCATCAATACCGGCTTTTCAGGTCAGGGGTTTCAGCGGTCCGTCGGGACGGAACTGCTGAGTTCCCCGATAAATTCCTCGAAATCCCGGGCTTCACGGAAGTCCTTGTAGACGGAGGCAAAGCGGACATAGGACACGCTGTCGAGCGTTGCCAGCCCCTCCATCACCAGTTCGCCGATTTTCTCCGACGGGATTTCCTGATCACCGCTGCTTTCCAGCTGGCGGACGATACCGTTGATCATGCGGTCGATCCGGTCCTGATCAACCGGGCGCTTGCGGGTGGCGATACTGATGGACCGTTCCAGCTTCTCCCGCTCGAAGGTGGTGCGCTGACCGTCCTTCTTCAGCACGGTCAGTTCGCGCAGCTGGACCCGCTCGAACGTGGTGAAGCGGGCGCCGCAGGTTGCGCAGGCCCGCCGTCGCCTGATCGCGGTATTATCCTCGGTCGGTCGGCTATCCTTGACTTGCGTATCTTCACTGCTACAAAATGGACAGCGCATCCGAATGCCCCCTTAATTCCTGTTCGATCCCATCGTCCCCCTGCCGTGTCCTACATATCCGGATAGAGAGGGAAAGCGTCGCACAGCGCCTTGACCTCCTTGCGCACCTTTTCCTCCACGGCGGCGTTATCCTCCCGGTTTGCGGCCAGCCCGTCAAGGACTTCGGCGATCAGGTCGCCGACTTTCGTGAATTCCGCCGCGCCGAAGCCGCGCGTGGTCGCCGCCGGAGAACCGAGGCGGACACCGGAGGTGACCATCGGCTTTTCCGGATCAAACGGGATGCCGTTCTTGTTACAGGTGATATTGGCGTTTTCCATTGCCCGTTCGGCGATATCCCCGGTCAGTTTCTTCGGCCGGAGATCGACCAGCATCAAATGGGTGTCGGTGCCACCGGAGACGATATCGAAGCCGTGCCCGACGAGGGTTTTCGCAAGCACCGCCGCATTCTCCACCACCTGCGCGGCATAGGCCTTGAACGCCGGTGTCAATGCCTCGCCGAAGGCGACAGCCTTGCCCGCGATCACATGCATCAGCGGGCCGCCCTGCATGCCCGGAAAAATCGCCGAGTTCACTTTCTTGGCAATCGCCTCGTCATTTGTCAGGATCATGCCGCCGCGCGGGCCGCGCAATGTCTTGTGGGTTGTCGTTGTGACGATATGTGCATGGGGGAACGGGCTCGGGTGCACGCCCGCCGCGACCAGCCCGGCGAAATGCGCCATATCGACCATCAGGAACGCGCCGACCTCATCGGCGATCTGGCGGAAGGTGACAAAGTCGATATGCCGCGGATAGGCCGAGCCCCCGGCGATGATCATTTTCGGCTGATGCTCCTTCGCAAGAGCCCGTACCTCGTCAAAATCGATCTGATGAGTGTCTTTATCCACCCCGTAATGCACAGCGTTGAACCATTTGCCGGACTGGTTCGGCGCGGCGCCATGGGTGAGATGACCGCCCGCCGCCAGCGACAGCCCGAGAATGGTGTCGCCGGGCTTGATCAGCGCCATGAAGGCGCCCTGGTTGGCCTGGGAGCCGGAATTCGGCTGGACATTGGCGAAACCACAGCCGAACAGCTCCTTCGCGCGGTCAATCGCCAGTTCCTCGACGATATCGACATATTCGCAGCCGCCATAGTAGCGGCGTCCGGGATAGCCTTCGGCATATTTGTTGGTGAGGACAGAGCCCTGCGCCGCCATGACGGCCGGACTGACGATATTCTCGGACGCGATCAGCTCGATCTGGTCTCGCTGGCGCCCGAGCTCCTGCCCGATTGCGCGAAAAACATCGGGATCATTCCGTTCAAGATCGGCCTTGAAGAAACTGGCCAGCTCGGCACTTTGTATCGTCATCTGTAAGAACTCCTTTTTCGATCCGGTAATTCGAAAATGAATGTCCGGCGTCACCTGAAAATCCGTTGCGGCCGGGCGGGACGAAACATCCGTGATCCAGCTGGTTTCCATCGCCACGCGACCATTAAGGGGCCGACAGAACCAGTCATTGATGTCGCGTTTCGCCGATGCGCGGAATCCGCGCCGGTTGGATAGCACAGGATGGCCGGACTGCCTAGAAAAACCCTGCCCCGTGAGACGTTTTTTCGTCTGGAATTTTCCCCGCCCCCGGTGCGGCGACTTCGGGCTCCGTTCGTGAAATTCAGGCGGGGGCACAGCCGGGCGCGGATAACCCACCCGAAAGTTTTCACGAAATATGGATGAAAATAAATGTCATATATACAAGACAACACGAAAAACTGCTAAAAAAGCTCGCGTATTGAGCATTTTTTAAGGGTAAACTGAATACTCGCGTTTACTTTTAAATTCCAGTTCGCCAAGACAACTAATGATTCGATGCTCCCGGAATAGTTAATATCTAATATTACGCAACCTGTACATTCAGACTGCCGTCTTTCTAACCGTTTTTTTCATTAATTCACAATTGCCAGTATTGACATTTAATTACGTTTCATAACATGTAAGGGCAACTTACCGGCATCTATAAGTGGACGATATATAATAAATGTCACAATCTTCATCAAATGAGGGGGCTCCCCTGTCCCAATCTGAACGGGAAGAGCTGCTCCGCATGACGGCGGAAATAACGGCCGCCTATGTCAGCAATAACCAGCTTGAGAATTCAGAACTGGTCGAAGTCATCAAGTCTGTATACAGCTCGCTCGCGTCACTCGATTCCGAAGTCGTGCCCGACCATACGGACCTCAAGCCCGCCGTGCCGATCAAACGGTCTGTGCAGAATGACTATATTGTCTGTCTTGAGGATGGCAAGCAGCTGAAAATGCTGAAGCGCTACCTGCGATCGAATTACGACATGACACCGGAAGACTATCGCGCCAAGTGGAACCTGCCACCGGACTACCCGATGGTGGCCCCTTCTTACGCGAAACGCCGCTCGCAATTCGCCAAGGAATTCGGTCTCGGCCGCAAAAAGAAGTCCGCCTGAGCCCGAACCGCCGCCGATCTCCAAAAAAACATCAGGGCCAAGGCCCTGGACAATAAGGCCCTAGACAATAATGCCGGGTTTTTTCGGCGCGCTTGCAGGCGTAGCCTGATCCGGCGTCTTTGCGCCCGCCTTCCTGTTCATCACATACTGGAATTTCTGAAGCGCCGTGCGTTGCAACTCCTCCTGCCCGGCGGAGCGCGGGCCGACGATGGAGACTTCGGCCAGAGTGACCGGATCGATCACCGATACCTTGACGGAGGCTCCATGCTGCTGAAACTCGATTATATACTCGCCCTTACTGTCATCCGACGCCATTTTCCGCCTGCCTGATACTGTTCAATAGACTACTCCAGCATAGCATATATCATGCAAATCAGCATGAAGCATATTGATGTTGCATCGCAAAGCCGCTAAACAGACGGTTAAATGTCGCCTCCCCGACCAATAAGACAAATATATATACCCGGAGACTATTCATGAGCAGCGCCGCATCCAAACCCGCCTTTGACCCCGTCGATCCGTTTTTGCTGGACGACCAGCTGACCGAGGAAGAGCGGCTGGTCCGCGATACCGCCCGCGACTATTGCCAGGAAAAGCTGATGGGCCGGGTGCTGCAAGCCAACCGCCATGAAACCTTCGATCGGGCGATCTTCACGGAAATGGGTGAGCTCGGGCTTCTGGGGTCCACCATCGACGGCTATGGCTGCGCCGGTCTCGGCTATGTGTCCTACGGCCTTGTTGCGCGCGAGGTCGAGCGGGTCGACAGCGGTTACCGCTCGATGATGAGCGTGCAGTCGAGCCTGGTCATGCATCCCATCCACGCCTATGGCACGGAAGCGCAGCGCGAGAAATATCTCCCGAAACTGGCGACCGGCGAATGGATCGGTTGCTTCGGCCTGACGGAACCTGATCACGGCTCCGATCCCGGCGGCATGGTGACGCGGGCGAAAACCGTCGATGGCGGCTATCGCCTCAATGGCGCCAAGATGTGGATCACCAACTCCCCCGCCGCCGATGTCTTCGTCGTCTGGGCGAAAACCGATGACGGCGTCATTCGCGGCTTCGTGCTGGAAAAAGGCATGGAAGGCCTCTCCGCCCCGAAGATCGAGGGGAAGTTCTCCCTTCGCGCCTCCATCACCGGGGAGATTGTCATGGACAATGTCTTCGTGCCGGAAGAGAATCTTCTGCCCAATGTCAAGGGCCTCGCCGGTCCGTTCGGCTGCCTCAACAACGCCCGCTACGGCATTGCCTGGGGCGCACTCGGCGCGGCGGAATTCTGCTGGCAGGCGGCGCTGCACTATACCATGGACCGTAAACAGTTCGGCCGCCCCCTCGCCGCCAACCAGCTGATCCAGAAAAAGCTCGCCGATATGCAGACGGAGATTTCCATCGGCCTGCAAAGCTGCCTCCGCGTCGGGCATCTGAAGGACGAAGGCCGCGCCGCGCCGGAAATGATCTCGCTGATCAAGCGCAATTCTTGCGGCAAGGCCCTCGATATCGCGCGGGTGGCCCGCGACATGCACGGCGGCAACGGCATTTCCGATGAGTATCACGTCATCCGCCATGTCATGAATCTGGAGGCCGTCAATACCTATGAAGGCACCCATGACGTGCATGCGCTGATCCTCGGCCGCGCGCAGACCGGCATTCAGTCCTTTACCGGCGCGTGAAATAACGCCACAATCCCCTCCGGACAAACCAGAACAGCATCAAGCTGCGGGAGGAATAAAAAATGAAAATTGCGGGCAAGAATATCGTTATCACCGGCGGGGCAAGCGGCATCGGCAAGGCGCTGGCCGAGCGTTTCCATGCGGAAGGCGCGAAGGGCATTACCGTCGCCGATTTGCAGGAAGGGCCGCTCAATGCGGTGGCAAAGTCAGTCGACGGCCTTGCGGTTCATTGCAATGTCGCGCGCGAGGCCGATATCCAGAATGTCGTGGCGAGGGCAGAGGAAGCCTTCGGCCCCATCGATATTTTCGTCTCCAACGCCGGGATCGCCCGCTACGGATGGGAGGAAACCGACGATGATCTGTGGCAGCTCAACTGGGACGTCCATGTCATGGCGCATGTCTATGCCGCCCGCGCGGTGGTGAAAAAGATGATCGCCAACGGCGGCGGCTATCTCGTCAATACCGCCTCGGCGGCCGGGCTGCTCTCCCAGGTCGACAGCGCCACCTACGCCACCACGAAACATGCAGCCATCGCCTTTGCCGAGACCATGTCGATCCGCTATGGCGACAAGGGGGTGCGCGTCTCCGTCCTCTGCCCGCAGTCGGTAAGGACGGCAATGACGGCGGAGCGGCTCGATGGCGTCGCCTCGGTGGATGGGGTGCTGGAGCCGGAGCAGCTCGCCGATTGCGTCGTCGAGACCATGGATAAAGAGGAATTCCTCATCCTCCCGCACCCGCAGGTCCGCGAATATATGCAGCGCAAGGCGAGCGATTATGACCGCTGGCTCAAGGGGATGCGCAAGCTCCGCGATGCCTATGTGAAGTAGCCGCCCGCCCTATTCGGCGGCGAGGGATTTGCGGAAAAAGCGGATTGCCATGGCGGTCGTGCCATATTGGGCGAGGTCGTTATGGCCCGCGCCCTTGATCTCGATAAAGGCCGTGCCGGGCCCGGCCAGCGTCGCCAGGCGGCGGCCCTGCTCGACCGGGATCACCTGGTCATTGTCGCCATGGATGATGAGGATCGGGGCGTCCACCTCACTGATCACCCGGTCATTATGGAACGGGTATTTCATCAGGAAATCGAACGGCACCCAGCCGACGCGGTAGCGCGCGATATCGAGCAGCGACGTCGGCGGCGATTCCAGCACCACCGCGAAGGTCTCCCGCGCCGCCGCCACCGGCACCGCCACCCCGGTACCCAGCGAAAAGGCGAGAAGGCCGATGGGCGCGTCCGATTGCGCGCGCAGGTAATCATAGGCCGTGAGCCCGTCGGTGATCAGCCCCGCCTCCGACGGCGTGCCCGTGCTGCCACCATAGCCGCGATATTCCACGAGCAGCACGCCGAACCCGGCCCCCGCAAGCGATTTCCCGCGCGGGATCTGCGCCGCCGCCGTCTCGGCATTGCCATGAAAGACGAGAACGCTGGCCGCGCCGTCCCCGGCAGGCGGATGATAGAAGGCGCGGAGCGTCTCCCCGTCCGGGGTGGTCAGGGTCAAAGGCTCGAACCCGCCCACCGCCGCGCGCGGATTCTCCCCCGCCGGCACCGGAAAGATAAACGCCCCTTGCGCAAAATAAATCCCCGTAAAGGGGATTACGCCAAAGATGATGAAAATGGCAACAAGCCGGAGGAGTATTTTACGCGATTTGGTCATGGGGGTACTCATACAGGAGAATGGGGTGGGAGGGTAGAGTTTCTGTTTCTGCTCAGACATAAGTCGACGAATATTATCGGCCGCATCCCACTATCAAATCAAAAATCTGGGATGCGGCAAAGAGATAAAAAGAAGAGGTTATTTTTTCTTACTTACAAAATTCACAACATTTGAATTTTGCTTAAATTCATCTTTCAATTCAGGTGCCGCTCTAGATTGAGTAATGCCTGACAAAGTTCCAGGTTCTAGATCGGTAATTTCTTCTAAATCTGAAGCGGGAAATGGCAACGCCTTAATAATTTCGGAAGGTGATTGGACACCTTCTTCAATGAGCATTTCAAAGCTTCGACGAATAAGTTGAGGCTGTTCTTTTTCCATTTTACCGTCAAGCGGTTCACCATTTCTCCAACGCCTGCGATTATAGTTAATCCAAAGACGTTTTGCCGACTCATCATCTAGAATTTCTAGTGAGCGGCAACGCATAATCATAGCCGCAACAGACGTACCCCATCGTTCTTTAAGAGTAAGAAATGCGTCTAAAGACGGTGCGTAAAGTTCACTTGTAAATTCGTAATCCGGCAGTAACATCGCAGAAGCAATCTGATCCGCCTGTTTTTCAATAATTTTGTAAAAGGCGCGATCATTTAAACGGCGCTGCGAAATATTAGCATGAATGATTATATGGACCAATTCGTGTAGTGCATCAAACCGCTGCCTTACTGCGCTAGCTTTGTCACGAGACAAAACAACAAATGGCATATTAAATCTATCCGACCATTGGGAAAACGCATCTAATTTTTCGGCTCGAACGTGAATGCGAGAAACCAAAATTCCATTATTTTCCAAATATTCGATAGTATCCGGCATCGGACCGGAACGAATTTTCCAATGGCTCCGAATTTCTGCCGCAGTCCTTTCAACAAACTCAGAATCTACGATACCGTCATCTGGAAAGTCGATTTTCGGAATGTTTAAGGCTGGTAAATCAAAATAGGTGGCAATATAGTCTATTACTTCCTTCATCCATTCGAGCCTAACCGCCGCTCTATCTCGCAAAACTGGGGGCGCAGAAAATTTGCTCCGCCAAAATACCGGTCTTTCATCAATTGCCGGAAGCGGACGCAAAAAATAATCATGTGGAAAATTCAGTTGTTCCGCCAGTCTATAAAGCAGGTCAATCTTAGGACTTTGATGTTCATTCTCATATTTAGAAATTGATTGAACACTCACACCAATTAAATCAGCTAAATCTGTCCCACTAATGCATCTGGCTCGTCTCGCCTCAGTAAGACGAGCGCCTACAAACCCTTGCGCAATTGTTGTCATTTAGATTCACCGAGACCTTTATCCGCATCGCGAGCTTTCCAAGAAAGGGAACGAGAGGGTTTAGCTTTCGAAGGTGTCGAAGGATAAACACTGGAAATTTCGGTAAGTGAAAGCTCAACAGCCCAAGCTTTGCAGTCGACAGACGGAAGGCAAAACTGAATCATGCCTAACTTTTGATCGTTTTCAACAAAACGTCGCCCTAACGGATTATGGGCAACGAGGCCATATAGCTTCGGCATTATAAATGCACCGTCAGGTTCATCTCCAAGGTCAAGGCGGGGCAATTCCATAGTATTTGCCAGCCTCTCCCTAAACTTTGCAGGCTGCGGCAAATCTCCAATGCATTTAACATAAGACTGAGTCATGCTTACGTCACCTTTAAATACATAAGCATGGCATCTGCCGTTTTGGAGTATCAAGCTCATAGAAGACGACAACCCATGCCGAGCAGCCAAATCGACCAGAAGTTTTTCCATGCGAAAATGTCGCCTTTGAAGAAGTAAGTCAATCTTTTGATCGGCGACCACACTCGGGTCATTCTCAACTTCCGCAAACGTATCTGCATAAACGATTTTCCCGAGGGCGTGAAGATCACTCCAAAACTCTTCTGGAATGTCACGCACCAACATTGAAAGTGCCGTGTCACGAAGGTGCTCATAAGCATTCATACGATTCAAATCCTTTAAGATTTTTCCTGCAACGCACATTTATGTATAATACTTAAAGAGTTTTTGCGCAACAAGAATTTCTCTAATAACCGAAATGTTGACTTTTTGGTCAAACCAACCTCCCCTCACCGCCCCCTAAACTCAGGCTCCCGTTTTTCCAGAAAGGCGGCGATGCCCTCGGCGTAGTCTTCGCTGGCGTTGGTGAGGGCGTATTGGTCGATGTCCATATAGCTGACGGCGTGGTTGAGGGCGTTTGCGGCCACAGAGGCGCCCTGTTTGATCATGCGGACGGGGAGCGGCGGGCGGGCGGCGATTTTTTGCGCGAATTCCAGGGCGAGCGCATAGGCGCCGCCGTCCTCCGCCAGTTCCTCGATAAGGCCCCAGCCGTGCGCCTCCTCCGCGCCGATGATGTCGGCGACGATGCAGAGCTGCTTGGTGCGGGCCGGACCCATGAGGTTGACCATGCGCGGGATTGACTGCCAGCTCATGTTCATGCCGTTTTTTATCTCGGGCACGTAGAATTTGGCGCCCCGCCCGGCAATGCGCATATCGCAGGCGACGCTGAGCGCGACACCGCCGCCGATGCAATATCCCTCCACCGCGACAATCGTCATCGGCGCGAGATCCTCCCACGCCTTGCACATGCGCGGCCCGACGGCGAGCATTTCCTTCTTGTCCATGAGGCCGGCCGCCATCCGCTCCTTCAGCGCCGCGTCCTTGAGATCGAAGCCGACGGTGAAGTTCTTCGCATTGCCGGTGAGGATGATGGCGTTCGTCTCCGTGTCCCCCTCGAAATCGCGGGCGACGGCGAGCAGTTCCTTCATCAGCCCGACGGACAGGGCGTTCACGTCATTGCCGCGATCGAAGCGGACGGTGGCGATGCGGCCCTCGCGCGTGACGGTTACATACTTGTAGCTCATGGTGTTTCCCCTTATTGTTTTTGGTACAGCATTCCCGCAGAAAAGGACCTGAAAATGCCCGCCTACATGCTCGCCCGGATCAGGGTCACCGATCCCGAACAATATGAAGTCTATAAATCCCTCGCGCCGATCGCCATCAAAAAATACGGCGGGCGCTACCTGACGCGGGGCGGCGCGATGGAGACGCTGGAGGGACCGGAGGAAACATCTCGCGTCGTCCTCCTCGAATATCCGGATATGGCGGCGGCGAAGGCCTTCTATGACAGCCCGGAATACCGCAAAGCCCGTGATGCCCGCAAGGACGCGGCGGAAGGGCAGTTCGTCCTCCTCGAAGGGCTCGACAAACCGCTCTGGTAGCGCGGGAGCTAGAACAGCTCGCCTTCGGTGAGCGGTTCGAAATACTCCTCGATCTCCGTATCGCTCACCGCGTCCAGCGTCGCCGGGTTCCATTTCGGCGACTGGTCCTTGTCGATGACGACGGCGCGGGTTCCCTCGTAGAAATCGACGCCCTGGATCACCCGGCGCACCATCCGGTATTCCATGCGCATGCAGTCATCGAAATCAAGCTCTGCGCCGCGCCGGAGCTGCTGGAAGGCGAGTTTAAGGCTGGTCGGCGATTTTGCGCGCAGGGTCGCGGCGGTTTTCTGCGCCCATGGGTCGGCCTCGCCTTCAAGGCTTGCGAGGATTTCCTCGGTTGAGTCTTTTGCGAAATGCGCATCGATGGCGGATGTGACCTCGGCAATCGGTGCGACGCCGGGATCGCTTGCAAACTCCTTCAGGATCGCGCCCACCTCCGACTGCGCCTCGCCGCTGAAACGATGGCCGGTCAGCGCGTCTTTAAGGGCGTCCAGACGGCCAGACTCGACATAGACCGGCGCAATCCCCGTATAAACCGCATCCGCCGCTTTCAATCGCGCGCCGGTGAGGCCGAGATACAGCCCGAGCTCGCCCGCGAGCCGCGGCAGGAAGAAGGAGCCGCCGACATCGGGAAAGAGGCCGATCCCGGTTTCCGGCATGGCGAACAGGGTCCGCTCGGTCGCGACGCGGTGGCTGCCATGGACCGACACGCCGACGCCGCCGCCCATGACAATGCCGTCGATCAGCGCGATATAGGGCTTGGTGAAATGCTTGACCGCCCTGTTCAGCAGATATTCATCGCGGTAGAAATCGTTAGGGTAGCCGCCGCCGCCCTTCCCCTCGTTATAGAGCTTGACGATATCGCCGCCGGCGCAGAAGGCCTTCTCCCCGGCCCCCTCGATAAGCACCGCCTTGACGTTCTCATCCGTTTCCCACTCGGTCAGTTGCGAGCGCAGCGCGAGGCACATCTCATGGGTGAGCGCATTCAGCGCCTTGGGCCGGTTGAGGGTGACAAGGCCGATCTCGCCCGCCACCGTGAACAGGATTTCATCTTCATTACTCATGATTTACTGCCTTCCCTGCCCGTCGGCCAGCTTGCGGGCGATCACCACACGCATGATCTCGTTGGTGCCCTCTAAAATCTGGTGCACGCGGGTATCGCGCACGAACCGCTCCAGCGGAAAATCGCGCAGATAGCCGTAGCCGCCATGCAGCTGCAACGCCTCGTTACAGACATTGAAGCCGACATCGGTGGCGAAGCGCTTGGCCATCGCGCAATAGAGCGTCGCCTCCGGGTCCTTCGCATCGAGTTTTGCCGCTGCCTGCCGGATCATCAACCGCGCCGCCTCCAGCTCCGTCGCCATGTCGGCGAGCTTGAACTGCAGCGCCTGAAAGCTGCCGATGGGCTTGCCGAACTGCTTGCGGTCGGCAACGTATTCCTGCGCGAGTTCCAGCGAGGCCCGCGCAGCGCCGATGGAACAGGCGCCGATATTGAGCCGTCCGCCATCGAGGCCCATCATCGCGATCTTGAAGCCGTCGCCTTCCTTGCCGACGAGATTTTCCACCGGCACCCGGCAGTCATCGAACAGCACCTGCGCCGTCGGCTGGGAGTTCCAGCCCATTTTCCGCTCCTGCGCGCCGAAGCTGATTCCCGGCGCGTCCTTCGGGACCGCGATACAGCTGATCCCGCCCGCGCCATCATCGCCGGTGCGGACCATGGTCACATAGACATCCGCCTTGCCGCCACCGGAAATAAAGGCCTTGCCGCCGTTCAGCACATAGTGATCGCCGTCCCGCACCGCCTTCGTGCGCAGCGCCGCCGCGTCAGAGCCCGATCCCGGCTCCGTCAGGCAATAGCTCGCGAAATGTTCCATCGTCGTGAGCTTGGAGAGGAATTTCTCCCGCACCACATCGGAGCCGAACCGGTCGATCATCCAGCTCGCCATGTTGTGGATGGAGATGAAGGCGGCGGTCGAGGTGCAACCCGCCGCCAGTTCCTCGAAGATAATCGCGGCATCGAGACGGGAGAGCGCCGATCCGCCATGTTCCTCCCCGACATATATTCCTGCGAAACCAAGTTCCGCCGCTTTACGCATTTCCGCGACGGGGAAGATTTTCTCCTCGTCCCATTTCTCCGCGTTGGGGGCGAAGACTTCGGCAGCGAAGCTCCGGGCCATGCCCTGAAAGGCGGCCTGATCTTCCGATAGATTAAAGTCCATGGGTCAATGCCTCTTTTTGTGATCCCTGTTGATACGACCTTGTAGGGAGGCTGTCAATGATTTACCAAACGATCGTTAGGTTTAATCATTTGCGGCCCGGCGCTCATAGGGATAATATGCGCGAAATTGCCCCAATCAATGCCAAAAGCAGGACATCGACCCCATGAAAACCCTTGCGCCTCATTTTCCCGCAACGCGACTGCGCCGGGTTCGCAAATCCGACTGGTCGCGGCGGCTGGTCGCCGAGAATACACTGACCCCGGATGACCTGATCTGGCCGGTGTTCGTGCATGAGGGTGAAGACCTCGCCATCGACATCCCCTCCATGCCGGGGGTGAAACGGCTCAGCATTGACCTGCTCACCCGCGCCGCGAAGGAGGCGTTTGCTCTCGGCATCCCGGTGATCGCGCTGTTCCCGGCGGTGGAACAGTCGCTAAAGACCGATGACGGACGGGAGGCGCTGAACAAGAACAACATCATCTGCAAGGCGATCCGGGCGATCAAGAACGCGGTGCCGGACATGGGCATCCTCTGCGATGTCGCGCTCGATCCCTTTACCATCCATGGGCAGGACGGCCTTGTCGAAAACGGCTATGTGGTCAATGACGCAACGATTGACGTGCTGATCGGGCAGACATTGAACCAGGTCGAGGCCGGCTGCGATATCATTGCCCCGTCCGACATGATGGATGGCCGCATCGGTGCGATCCGCGACGAGCTCGAGCGTGAAGGCCATATCAACACCGCGATCATGTCCTACGCCGCGAAATATGCCTCCGGCTTCTACGGGCCGTTCCGCGATGCGGTGGGCTCAACCGGCAATCTCGGCACCAGCGACAAGCGCACCTACCAGATGAACCCCGCAAACACCGACGAGGCGCTGCGCGAGGTGGCGATGGATATCAACGAGGGCGCGGACATGGTCATGGTCAAGCCGGGCATGCCCTATCTCGATATCTGCCGACGGGTGAAGGATGAGTTCGGCGTGCCGACCTTCGCCTATCAGGTGTCGGGTGAATATGCGATGCTGGCGGCGGCGTCGAACAACGGCTGGCTGGATCGCGAAAAAGTCGTGATGGAAAGCCTGCTCGGCTTCAAGCGCGCGGGCTGCGACGGCATCCTCACCTATTTCGCCGTCGAGGCCGCGAAGAATTTGCAAGGCTGAGGCTAGCGCCCGCCGGAGACATCCAGCAGTGCGCCGGTAATGTAGGACGCCTCGTCTGACAGCAGCCAGAGCGCCGCATCGGCAATTTCCTCCGCCTCGCCGCCGCGCTGCATCGGCACCATGGATTTCACCCGCTCGACCCGGCCGGGCTCGCCGCCGCTCGCATGGATGTCCGTATAGACGACGCCGGGGCGTACCGCATTGACGCGGATGCCCTCCGCCGCGACTTCCTTCGAAAGCCCGATGGTCATGGCGTCAATCGCGGCCTTTGACGCAGCGTAATCGACATATTCATTCGGGCTGCCCAGCTTCGCCGCAACGGAGGAGATATTGACAATGCCGCCGCCGATGCCGCCGGTGGCGGACGACATGCGCCGCACCGCCTCCCGCGCGCAAAGGAACGCCCCGGTGATATACGTGGTGAAC
>JBBDJF010000082.1:0-2916 GCA_040880045.1 Sneathiella sp. | reverse complement strand
ATACGGCGGTAGAGGCTCCGAAGGGCGAATTTGGCGTCTATCTGGTCTCGGATGGATCAAGCAAGCCGTACCGCTGCAAGATCAGGGCGCCGGGATTTGCCCATCTTCAGGGGATGGATTTTCTGACCAAGGGCCATATGCTGGCCGATGCGTCGGCAATTCTGGGCAGTTTGGATATCGTATTTGGTGAGGTGGATCGGTGAGTCAGATCATTGAAACGGGCAAGGCGTTCGAGTTCACGCCCGAGAACGTGAAAAAGGCGAAGGTCTTTATCGCCAGGTATCCGAAGGGGCGCCAGCAAAGCGCGGTCATGCCGCTGCTGGATCTGGCGCAGCGCCAGAACGAGAACTGGCTCTCCAAGGAAGTGCTGGAATATGTCGGCAGGTTTCTGGATGTGCCATACATGCGGGTGCTGGAAGTGGCAACCTTCTACACGATGTATAACCTGAAGCCGGTCGGGAAATACTTCCTCCAGCTTTGCCGGACGACACCGTGCTGGCTGCGTGGCAGTGACGACCTTGAGGCTGTTTGCAAGAACAAGCTCGGTATCACTAGTGGCGAAACGACAGAGGATGGCATGTTCAGCCTGCTGGAAGTCGAATGTCTTGGCGCCTGCGTCAATGCGCCGGTAGTGCAGATCAATGATGATTTTTACGAAGACCTGAATGCTGAAAATTTTGAGGCGGTTCTTGATAAACTTGCCAAAGGCGAAGACGCGCCCAAGGGGCCGCAGATAGACCGGATCAACTCCGCACCTGAAGGCGGCCCGAAAACATTGCTTGAAAAGACGGGGGGTGCCTGATGCTGAAGGACCAAGACAGGATTTTCACCAACCTCTACGGCATCCATGACTGGAAGCTTGCGGGCGCGAAATCCCGCGGTATCTGGGACAATACGAAAGCCCTTATCGAGATGGGGCAGGACGGCATTATCGATGCCATGAAGGAAAGCGGTCTGCGCGGACGAGGTGGCGCCGGGTTCCCGACGGGTTTGAAATGGTCCTTCATGCCCAAGGAATCCGATGGCCGCCCAAGCTATCTTGTCGTCAATGCTGACGAATCCGAACCCGGAACCTGCAAGGATCGGGAAATTCTACGGTTCGACCCGCACCGCCTTCTGGAAGGGTGCCTGGTTGCCGGTTTTGCTATGCGCGCTATTGCCGCCTATATCTATATTCGTGGCGAATTCGTGCAGGAGGCTATCAACCTTGAGATCGCCATTCAGGAAGCCTATGAGGATGGCCTGATCGGCAAGAATGCGTCCGGTTCCGGCTATGATTTCGATATCTACCTGCATCGGGGCGCGGGCGCCTATATCTGCGGTGAGGAGACGGCGCTTATTGAAAGTCTTGAAGGCAACAAGGGTCAGCCGCGCCTGAAGCCGCCATTCCCGGCGAATGTTGGCGTCTGGGGCTGCCCGTCGACTGTCAATAACGTGGAGAGCATTGCTGTCGCGCCGGAAATCCTTAGGCGCGGGGAGGGCTGGTTCTCCGGTCTTGGCCGCCCGAACAACACCGGCACCAAGCTTTTCTGTATTTCCGGGCATGTGAACAAGCCCTGTAACGTGGAAGAGGAAATGGGCATCCCGCTGAAAGAACTGATCGAGAAGCATGCGGGCGGCGTTCGCGGGGGCTGGGATAACCTGCTGGCCATTATCCCGGGAGGGTCTTCCGTTCCGCTGCTGCCCAAGGAAACCTGCGATACGATGCTGATGGATTTTGACAGCCTCCGCGATGCCCAGAGTGGCCTTGGTACGGCGGCTGTGATCGTCATGGATAAATCGACGGACGTCATCCGGGCGATTGAGCGTCTTTCGCATTTCTACAAGCATGAAAGCTGCGGTCAGTGCACCCCCTGCCGGGAGGGAACCGGCTGGATGTGGCGGGTGATGCAGCGCCTTGTTTCGGGTGATGCGGAGATTGCGGAAATCGATATGCTGATCAATGTATCGAAACGCATTGAAGGCCATACGATCTGCGCCCTCGGGGACGCAGCGGCATGGCCGATTCAAGGGCTGGTGCGGCATTTCCGTCCGGTCATCGAAGAACGTATTAAATCACGGAAAGCCGTCAAGGCAGCCTGAGGGTTGTCCTGCGCGGGGAGCGAAGTATGCCGACACTTACAGTAGATGGTACAGAAGTCACAGTCGATCCGGGGACAACGGTGCTACAGGCCTGTGAAGAAGCGGGGGCGGAAATTCCGCGCTTTTGCTATCATGAGCGGCTGTCGATTGCCGGCAACTGCCGCATGTGCCTCGTGGAGATGGAAAAGGCGCCGAAGCTGATTGCCTCCTGTGCCATGCCCGCGGGTGACGGCATGGTGATCCATACCAATTCCCAGAAAGTGAAGGAAGGCCGCGAAGGGGCGATGGAGTTCCTTCTGATCAACCATCCGCTTGATTGCCCGATCTGTGATCAGGGTGGCGAATGTGACTTGCAGGATCAATCCATGGCCTACGGCTCTGGTAACAGCCGTTATTTTGAGATGAAGCGCGCTGTGGCCGAGAAAAACATGGGACCGTTGATCAAGACGACCATGACCCGCTGTATTCATTGTACACGCTGTGTCCGTTTCGCGACGGAAGTGGCGGGTGTCGAGGATCTGGGCGCGATTAATCGCGGCGAGAATATGGAAATTACGACCTATCTGGAGCAGGCGCTGGACAGTGAGCTATCCGGAAATATCATTGACCTGTGCCCGGTCGGCGCCTTGACGTCGAAGCCGTACGCTTTTGCTGCTCGTCCGTGGGAGCTTTCCAAGACGGAGAGTATCGACGTGCTTGATGCGGTAGGGGCGAATATCCGCATCGATAGCCGGGGCAAGGAAGTCATGCGAATTCTCCCGCGTCTGCATGAAGATGTGAATGAGGAATGGCTTTCGGACCGTTCCCGCTTTTCCTATGACGGGCTGAAGGCGC
>JBBDJF010000081.1:0-18626 GCA_040880045.1 Sneathiella sp. | reverse complement strand
AATTGGCCCCATTTTCTGAAACAAAGAAGTATTTCCATAAAGATGTGTTTTTGTGTTTTATATTCAACTTTAAATTATACTTTTGAATGCAAAGCCTGCTGAACGCAAAAGCAACTCGCTCTGATCATAAGGGATTGTCAGATGGGGTTTAGGCCGATGACTGCCTTACCTGGTCAGCAATCCCGGACTTTCGCGCCATCAGGACTGTGCGGAAATGGCAGTCCGGATCCTCCCGCACGAAATGGATCACAGCCATACCGGCGGAGGCGAGGATTGATTTATATTCGTCGATGGAAAGGCTTGAATGATACACTTCATCTTCCCCGACATGTCCACCAACTTCCCCGTCCCCTGTGCCAACGGTCAGCATCAGAACACCGCCCGACAGCAGATGCGCCGCAAGGCTCGGAAGGACCCGCCGCTGCTCATCACGGGTCAGGTGAAAGAAGCTGTCCCAGCCGACAATACCGTTGAACCGTTCGGGCAGGTTCAGGTGCCGCATGTCGGCAAGTCGCCAGTCCCCCTCCGGTGCGTGGTTTCGAGCGAGACGCAGCATCGCGTTTGAAGCATCCACGCCGATTACGCGAAATCCTTGCCGCATCATGTAAATCCCGATAGGGTCCGCAGCACCGCATCCGAGATCGAGGACGCGGCCATTTTCAGGGAGCAGCTCAAGGAAGCGGTCCAGCCAGACCGCTTCATAAAGATTTTTCAGGCGCTCCGCATCGAAACGGTCCGCATTGCGCTCATAAACGTCCTGCGTCTTTTTCGCAAGCTCCGACAGGGGCAGCTTCATGCCCCGAAATTACCCGCGTAGAATATCGAGGCCCGCATATTCCGCGGCATCGCCAAGTTCTTCCTCGATACGGATAAGCTGGTTGTATTTTGCGAGACGATCCGAGCGCGACAGGCTGCCCGTCTTGATCTGGCCGCAGTTGGTGGCGACGGCGAGGTCGGCGATGGTGGAATCCTCCGTTTCGCCGGAACGATGGGACATGACGGCGGTATAGCGCGCCTTATGCGCCATCTCGACCGCCTCCAGCGTTTCCGTCAGGGTGCCGATCTGGTTGACCTTGACGAGGATCGAGTTGGCAACGCCCTGCGCGATACCGTCTTTAAGGCGCTTGGGGTTGGTGACAAAAAGATCATCGCCCACAAGCTGGACTTTACCGCCGATCTTGTCCGTCAACAGTTTCCAGCCGTTCCAGTCGTCCTCGCTCATGCCATCCTCAATGGAGATGATCGGGTAATCGGCGACGAGAGAGGCGTAATACTCCGCCATCTCACCGGGTTCGAGAACCTTTCCCTCTCCAGCCAGATGATATTTGCCGTCCTTGAAAAACTCGGTCGAGGCCGCATCAAGGGCGAGATGAATATCCTCCCCAGGCTTGTACCCGGCCGCCTCGATTGATTTCATAATGAAATCAAGCGCATCGCGGGAGCTTCCGATATTCGGCGCGAAGCCGCCCTCATCGCCGACATTGGTATTATGTCCGGCCTTGGAGAGTTCCTTCTTCAGTGTCTGGAAGACTTCCGATCCCATCCGGATCGCTTCCGCGACCGTATCGGCGGAGACCGGCATGATCATGAATTCCTGAATATCAATCGGATTGTCCGCATGCTCGCCGCCATTGATGATGTTCATCATCGGCACCGGCAAAGTCCGGGCAGCGGCGCCACCGATATAACGATAAAGCGGCAAGCCGCAATCTTCCGCCGCCGCGCGGGCAAGCGCCAGGCTGACACCGAGGATGGCGTTCGCGCCGAGGCGGCCCTTGTTCTCGGACCCGTCGAGGGCCATCATCGCCCGGTCGAGCGCAATCTGGTCATCCGCGTCGCGACCGGAGAGAATATCGAAAATCTCGCCATTGATGGCCTCAACCGCCTTGAGAACACCTTTGCCGCCATAGCGGGACTTGTCACCATCGCGCAGCTCCACGGCCTCATGCGCGCCGGTGGAGGCGCCGGAGGGCACTGCCGCGCGGCCAAAGGCGCCGCTTTCCAGAAGAATATCGACTTCAACCGTCGGGTTGCCCCGGCTGTCCAGAATTTCACGACCGGTAATATCAAGAATTGCACTCATACGACTGGGTTCCTGTATTTTTAGAGGTTTTTAGCGAGAGTATCGAATTTTTTCAAAACGCCGAGCAGGGCTTCCATTTCATCGATGGGCACCATGTTCGGCCCATCTGACGGGGCATTATCCGGGTCCTGATGGGTTTCCATGAAAACCATGGCGACACCGACCGAAACGGCGGCGCGCGCCAGAATGGGAACGAATTCCCGCTGGCCGCCCGACGTCGTCCCCTGCCCGCCCGGCTGCTGCACCGAATGGGTGGCGTCGAAAACAATAGGAAGACCGGTCTGCTCCGCCATGATGGGAAGGCTCCGCATGTCGGAGACAAGCGTGTTGTAGCCAAAGCTCGCACCGCGTTCAGTCAGCAGGACACGGTTGTTCCCGGCGCTGATCAGCTTGTTGGCGACATTCTTCATGTCCCATGGCGCAAGAAACTGCCCCTTCTTGACATTGATCACCTTGCCGGTTTTTGCCGCCGCGAGCAAAAGATCTGTCTGGCGGCAGAGAAAGGCCGGTATCTGCAGGACATCCACGGCATTGCCGAGCGCCGCGCAATGCTCCGGCAGATGAACGTCTGTCAGGACGGGAATGCCGAATTCGCTGCGAATCCTCTCAAACACCGGGATCGCACCTTCCAGACCAAGACCGCGCTCCGCCGTATGCGATGTCCGGTTCGCCTTGTCGAAGGAGGTTTTATAGACCAACCAGATGCCGAGTTTCTGCGTCATCTCATGCAGCCGACCCGCCATATCCATTGCATGGATCATGCTCTCCATCTGGCAGGGTCCGGCGATCAGCGCAAAGGGCAGATCATTGCCAACGGTGAAGTCGCCAATCTGGACGTGGTGATTTTCAGTCATGTCTACACCAATCGTGATTTCTTGACCGCCGCATCGATAAAGCTTTCAAACAGGGGGTGCGGCGCGAAGGGTTTCGATTTTAACTCAGGGTGGAACTGAACGCCAATAAACCACGGATGATCGGTAAATTCGACGATCTCCGGCAACTCTCCATCCGGCGACAGGCCGGAGAATTTATACCCCACCTTTTCCAGAACATCCTTATAGGCGATATTGACTTCAAAACGATGACGATGACGCTCGTCGATGTGGGACGCCTTGTAAATCTCCCTCACCTTCGTATCGGCGACAAGGTCGCAGGGATATGAGCCAAGCCGCATGGTGCCGCCAAGATCGCCGTCGGCGCTGCGAGTCTCTGTCATGTTGCCGCGCGTCCATTCGGTCATCAGGCCGACGACATTTGGCTCATACAGGCCGAACTCGGACGTGCCCGCATTCGGCATCCCGGCGAGATTACGGCATCCCTCAATGACCGCCATCTGCATTCCAAAGCATATTCCAAAATACGGGATATTCTGCTCGCGGGCATATTGAACGGCGCGGATTTTCCCTTCCGCCCCGCGTTCGCCAAACCCGCCAGGCACCAGAATGGCATGCGCATCTTCCAGAACGCTGGCCGGGGAAACCCCGTCGCCTTCGAACAGTTCCGATTCCAGCCAGTTGATCTTGACCTGGACCTTGTTTGCAATTCCGCCATGGATCAGCGCCTCGGTCAGGGATTTATAGGCATCCTGAAGCTCGATATATTTGCCGACAACGGCAATATTTACCTCGCCTTCCGGATGCAGGAGACGATCAACGATATTTTCCCATTTGGAAAGGTCCGGTTCCGGCGCATTCTCGATCCCGAAGGCTTTCAGGACCTGCGCATCGAAACCTTCCTTATGGTAGCTGAGCGGGACTTCATAGATGGTCCGCACATCGAGGGCCGGGATGACCGCCTCTTCCGCAACATTGCAGAACAATCCCATTTTTCGGCGCTGGGCGGCGGGGATCGGCTGCTCACTCCGGCAGAGCAGAATATCGGGCTGGATACCGATGGAGCGGAGTTCCTTCACCGAATGCTGGGTGGGCTTGGTCTTGAGTTCCTTCGCGGCGGCGATATAGGGCACCAGGGTCAAATGAACGAATACCGCGTCATTGCGCAGCTCATATCCCAACTGGCGAATGGCT
Source organism: Sneathiella sp. (assembly GCA_040880045.1). Classification (GTDB taxonomy): domain Bacteria; phylum Pseudomonadota; class Alphaproteobacteria; order Sneathiellales; family Sneathiellaceae; genus Sneathiella. The sequence continues at coordinate 14,516 of JBBDJF010000081.1, read as the reverse complement.
TCCAGAAACGGCAGACTCTCGATATCGCCCACGGTTCCGCCAATTTCGACAAGCACGAAATCCTCATCTTCCAGATTGGCCGTCGCGAATTCCTTGATCGCATTGGTGATATGGGGAATGACCTGAACCGTCCCACCAAGATAGTCGCCGCGGCGTTCCTTGCGGATGACGGTCTGGTAAATCCGCCCTGTCGTGACATTGTCGCTCTGCTTTGAGGGAACGCCGGTGAACCGCTCATAATGACCAAGATCGAGGTCCGTTTCTGCCCCGTCATCAGTGACATAGCATTCGCCATGTTCGTAAGGATTCATCGTGCCGGGGTCGACATTGATATAGGGGTCCAGTTTCCGAAGTCGCACCTTGAAGCCACGCGCCTGCAGGAGGGAAGCCAGCGCTGCTCCTGCAAGACCTTTGCCGAGCGAGGAAACCACACCACCGGTAATGAAAATGAACCGAGCCATGGAGTTACGTTATAACCAATTCTTTATTCGCCGTGAAGTAAAAGAGGCGGCTTTTACGCCGCCTCCGATATTTTTTGAGAAATGTTCGATTATTCCGACAGCGGAGCCGAAGGCTCAGCCGGTGTTGCGGGAACGGCCGGTGCCGTGCTATCCGGCGCGTCCGTTGTTGTCGCGGGGACATCGAGAATGGATGCCGGCTCTGAATGCGTCCCGCTCACGATCGCCAGCAGAACACTCGTCAGCATAAAGGCCGCCGCGAGCGCGGCTGTCGTCCGGGTCAGCAGGTTGGCCGCGCCGCGGCTGCTCATCGCACCGCCGCCACCGCCGCCGCCGCCAATACCCAGCGCGCCGCCTTCAGAGCGCTGCAACAAGACTACCCCGATCAAGACGACCGCGATCATAACATGAATGACCAGCAGGACAGTTTCCATTCTCTTTAAATCCCGATATTTCGACGGCCAATGCCGCCCTTTTCATCAACAATTGCTGGGCTTCTACACCAAAGCCCAACGGATTGCCAGTAAAGTTTCAGGCCCAAATGTTCAGATCGATGTCTCAACGATGGGCCAGAAATCTGCCGCCTTCAAACTGGCGCCGCCAACCAGTGCGCCGTCGACATTTTCCACGGCCATCAGTTCCGCAGCATTACTGCCCTTGACCGATCCACCATAGAGAACACGAACCGCATCCGAATCATCCATCAATACGCCCAGTTCCTTCCGGATATGGGCATGAACCGCCGCCACATCCAGAGGAGTTGGCGTTTTTCCGGTACCAATCGCCCAGACCGGTTCATAGGCAATCACCGTATTGGCAGCCGTCGCCCCATCGGGCAGGGAATTTCGCACCTGATCGCTGATCACATCGAGGGTCTTGTCCCCTTCCCGCTCGGCCAGTGTTTCGCCAACGCAGACAATGGCAATCAGGCCAGCGCGTAAGGCGGCTTCGGCCTTGGCCTGTACAACCGTACTGGTTTCGCCATGATCGGCGCGGCGTTCGGAATGGCCAACGATGCAATATTCCGCGCCTGTGTCCTTTAGCATTTCAGCGGAGATATCACCGGTATGGGCACCGCTTTCGTTGCTGTGGCAATCCTGTCCGCCAAGCTTGACGGCACTTCCCTTCGCCAGGGACACCATTTTATCCAGCAGAGTGGCGGGCGGGCAGATCAGTATATCGCAATTGGGCTGAGAGTGATTTCCGGCAAGTTTCACCAGTTCCTGCAACTCCGGCGCGGCCGAAATCGCCAGACCATTCATTTTCCAGTTCCCGGCAATCAACGGGCGTCTTTGCTTTGACATCTATTTTCCTCGAAACGTGAAACAAATAAGGGGTAAATATTGAATTTTCAGGATCATATGCCATTTTTTACCCAAGAAAGATACCGCTTTGCAAATTTCCATGTTGCCCCGCCCTGTCCGGTACCTATAATCTGGCGCGCTGAGCGAAGTGGTACGGCGGTAGACAGGGTTTCATTAATTCAAACTGGGTTTGGTAGACGACAAATATGCTTCATGCGATGCGAAAAGGAGCCAGCGGATGGCTCGCAAAAGGTTTGCTACTTCTTCTGGTCGCGAGTTTCGGCGTTTGGGGAATTGGCGGTGATATGCTGTCCAGTTCCGTCGGCAGCAATGTAGTCGAGGTTGGTGATACCACCGTCTCCCTTGGACAATTCCAGCGCGATTACCAGCGGAACCTCAACATGCTGTCGCAGCGCTTCAATACGCAGCTTACGCAGGAACAGGCACGTCAATTCGGCCTGGCGCAGATGACAATCAACCAGATTGCCTCCCGCGCGCTGATCGATGAGAAGACGAGATCTCTCAGGCTCAGCGCAGATGACGAAGCCGTACGCAGGATGATCCAGAGCCAACCCGCCTTCCAGAATCAGTCCGGGCAGTTTGACCGCTTTATGTTTGAGCAGTTCCTGTCCCGCAATGGCTATAGTGAGGGAGAATATATCGAGATCGTCCGCAACGACATTACGGGCGACCAGCTTTTTGGAACGCTCCAGCTTGGCATCGACGAGGCACCGACCGTCATTGTCGATACCTTCTACGCGTTTCTTGCAGAGAAAAGAACTGCCGAATATATCGATATAAAGGATAGCAGCATCGGCTTCGCTCCGGCGCCGACGGACGAGGAGCTTGAAACCCTGATCGAGGAAACACCGGAAAATTATTCCGCGCCGGAGTATCGCAAGCTGAGTTATATCTTGCTGACGCCCGAGGCCGTCGCGGCGGCAACCGATGTTTCCGAGGAAGACCTCAAGGCAGAATTCGAAGCCCGGAAGAACGAGTTGGATACGCCGGAACAACGGAGCGTTCAGCAGATGATCTTCGAAACAGAGGACGCCGCCATTGCCGCCAGTAAGAAAATCGCGGCAGGCGAGGATTTCGCCGATGTCGCCATGTCCGATCTGCAACTGACAACCTCCGATATCGATCTCGGCCTGATGGCGCCGACCGATCTGCTGCCGGAACTGCAGGGGCCTGTCTTCGAGCTTCAAAAGGATGGCGTGACCGAACCGGTAAAAACCGTTCTCGGCTGGCACCTGGCAAAAGTGTCGGAAATCCAGCCCGGTGAAACCCGTGATTTCGCGGAAGTGCAGGAACAGTTGAAAAAGGATATCCAGCTCAACCGCTCACAGGAATTGCTGTATGAGCAGGCCACCAAGCTGGAGGATGAATTTGCCGGCGGCGCGAAAATCGATGAGGCGGCAAAAACCCTCGATCTCAATGTTGTCACGACTGACTGGATTGATGCCAGCGGCAATGACAGGTCCGGCACCGCCGTCAACGACCTGCCCGACGCAACGGGTTTCCTGACGGAAGCTTTCGCCCGCGCCATCGGAGATGAGCCCGAAATGAGCGAAGCCAGCGGCGGTGGATACTATGCCGTTGTCGTCACCGAGATTGAGTCCGCCGCTGTCAAACCCCTTGCCGAAGTCAAGGAGCAGGCAACACAGGACTGGCAGGCAAACTGGCGGCATGAGGAAGCCAGAAAGAAAGCGGAAGCCCTTCTCGTCGAGCTTAATGGTGGGAAGACACTTGAGAATGTGGCCAAAGACCTCGGGCTGGCTGTGCAGACATCCAGACCTGTCCAGCGAGTTGGCGGCGCAGAGGAACTATCGCCTGTTGCCCGCGACGGCCTGTTTGGCCTGCAGCCCGGCGCCTATGGGGTAAATGTCAACAAGGCAGGCGATGGCACTCTTGTTTATGGCATCGCCGATATCATCCCGGCCGATCCGGCCAGTGATAAGGATGCATTCACGCAGATGTCAGAGCAGATCACGGCCAGCATCAGGACCGGCATTCTCACGGAGTATGAGAATTACCTTCAAAAAGATATCGGCATTTCCGTCAAGGAAGAACTGATCCAGGAATATTTTTAAGACATGTCCATTCAACCCGGCTTTGCCGACTTCAAGGAAAAGCACGATACCGGACAGTCCCAGATTCTCTGGACAACGCTGGTGGCCGACCTTGAAACACCTGTCTCCGCGATAATGAAACTTGCGGAAGGACAGGCCAACTCCTTCCTGCTCGAATCCGTTGAAGGGGGCGCCGTCCGGGGCCGCTATTCGATAATCGGCCTCAAACCGGACCTGATCTGGCGCTGTGACGGGAATGAGGCACGGATCAACCGCATGGCCCGTTTTGATCCGGATGCCTTCGTCGCCTGCGATGAGCCCGTGCTGGAAAGCTTGCAATCGCTGATCGACGAGAGCCATATTGACCTGCCTGCCAACCTGCCACCGATGGCGGCGGGACTGGTCGGTTATATGTCCTATGACACTGTCCGCCTGATGGAGAAAATCCCGGACGGTAACCCCGACCACCTGAAAGTCCCGGAAGGGATGTTTATTCGCCCGACAGTCATGGCGATCTTTGATTCCATCCTCGACCTCGTTACCATTGTCACGCCCATCTGGTCACAGGACGGGCGATCCGCCCAGGATGCCTATAATCACGCCGCCGAACGGATCTCTGACACCGTCCATGATTTTGAGCGCAGCCTGCCGCATACCGCCACCCTTGACGCCGGTAACCTTGACCTGCCCGAGCCAACGTCGAATACGACCGAGGCCGAATATTACGCCATGGTCGAGAAGGCGAAGGAATATATCCGCGCTGGTGATATATTCCAGGTTGTTCCCTCGCAACGTTTCGAGCTGCCGTTCGAGCTGCCCTCACTCGCGCTTTACCGGGCGCTACGCCGGACCAACCCGTCTCCCTTCATGTTCTACCTCAATTTCGGAGAATTCTCGATTGTCGGGTCCAGCCCGGAAATCCTGGTCCGGCTGCGCGATAACAAGGTGACGATCCGGCCTATTGCCGGAACCCGCCCGCGCGGCGCAACCGCCGCCGAGGATGCCGCCCTTGCGGAGGATCTCCTGACGGACCCGAAGGAACTGGCCGAGCATCTCATGCTGCTGGATCTGGGACGCAATGATGTCGGACGTGTCGCCAAGATCGGAAGCGTGACGGTCACCGAAAAAATGCAAATCGAGAATTACTCCCATGTCATGCATATTGTCTCCAATGTCGAAGGAGAAATTGCCGAAGGCCTGACCGCGATCGATGCGCTGAAAGCCGGCTTTCCGGCGGGAACCGTCTCCGGCGCGCCGAAGGTACGGGCGATGGAGATCATTGACGAGCTGGAGAAAAGCCGCCGGGGTGTCTATGCAGGCGCCGTCGGATATATATCGGCAAATGGATCGATGGATACCTGCATTGCCTTGCGGACGGCGCTGGTGAAAGACAACAAGGTCTATATTCAGGCGGGCGGCGGTGTCGTCGCCGACAGCGATCCAAAAGCGGAGTATCAGGAGACTGTCAACAAGGCCAAAGCGCTTGTCCGCGCGGCCCAGGAAGCAGTCCGTTACGCCTCAGGCAGCGGCCGGAACCGCTAGGGCGCTGGCCCTGGACAACCTATCCCTTGAAGGTGAGTGCTGAAACGGCGCTCACCGGCACAAAAAGAAATCCTCTCTTCCGGGCCTCCGGCAACCATTGTTTCAGGGCACGGATTGTTGCCGGATGCGGATGGCCGATGGCGATGGCGACCCCGGCCCGCTCCGCAATCACCTCCACTTTCGCCAGTTGCCTGAGAATAGCCGCGTCATCGATGACGTGATCGATGAAAATATCCCGCTTGACGGACGGCATCCCGCGCTCCACGGCGAGACGATAACCAGTCGAAGCGGATGTCGTCTTGGAATCCAGAAACAATAGTCCCCGCGCTGCCATGATATCCATGACAATAGCCATTGCCTTACCATCTGCGGTGAAACGGCTGCCCATATGGTTGTTCACACCGACATAGCCGTTGAAACTGTCCAGATTGCGGATTGTCCTCAGGCGGAGTTCCTCGACGTCGAGACTTGTCAGCAGGGCATCCGGCCCCGGATCCACATCCTCCCCTGTCGGCTCCATCGGGAGATGCAGCATGATCTCGTTCCCTTCCCGGCGGGTCATCTCAACTTTCTCCTGAAGCGACGGGGCGTATGGCAGAAAAGAAAGGGTCAGCAGCGCCGGAAGCGCGTTCAGTTCCTCCACCTGTTGATGACTGAGGCCGACATCATCGATAACAATCGCGATCAGGGGCTTGTCCTGCAAGGGCGGTGATAACGCCGCATAGCGTTTCCACGCCGGTTCCTCCCCGGACAGCTTCTCAACCGTCAACGCCTCAATCACAGGATCCGGCTTTTCCGGTTCCATCGCCTCGGGTTCGATTGGAAGCGCTGCGGTTACTATCGGGACTTCCACAGCCCTCATATCCACAGGATAATCATTATAGGCAAACGGGCTTTCCGGCACGAAAATATCCTGCGCGACAACCGGTTTTGCAGTCGCCGACGGATTGGCGAGGGCGTTGATCGCCTGCAACTCCATTTCCTGTGTTTCAGGGCCGAAAACCTTGCCGATCAGGATGCCGCCACTGACGCTGATCACCAGCACGGCACCGCACAGAATGGCGATCCGCGCTGGCGCATCTGTCATGCGATCCGCCCACGACATCTTTGTCGGCTGGCTTTTCCCCTTGTTCCGGGATGTCATTGAAAACGGACCCTTCGCGATACAATACTGTTACTTGCTTATGTTAATTCTATTTCAATATGGTAAACAAGGCATAAAAATGGCAGCTCGACTACCGGAAAGAGATAATGCTCTCTTGATTTTATGTCGAAAAAGGAGAAACTACCAGTCGAACCAGCTGGATCACCGGCTAACACTGCAGTAGCTCCAGCCGAATTTTAAGAAAGCATGATATAATATTGATATGATTACGTTAATTGATAACTACGATAGCTTTACATATAATCTGGTTCATTTTCTTGGGGAACTAGGCGCAGAGGTCAAGGTTTACCGAAACAATGTCGTGTCCGTTGACGCGGTATTTGAGGAAAACCCGGAAGGGATTGTCCTTTCCCCGGGGCCGTGCGATCCGGACAGGGCGGGTATTTGCCTTGAAGTGGTCAAGCGCGCGAGCGTAACGGGAACGCCAGTTCTGGGTGTCTGCCTCGGCCATCAGACCATCGGCCAGATATTCGGCGGCAAGGTCGTGCGCGCCAATCAGTTGATGCATGGCAAAACGTCCGAGATTATCCATTCAGGTACGGGACTTTTCAAGGATCTGCCCAACCGGTTTATTGCAACGCGCTATCACTCGCTCACGATCGATCCGGCAACGGTTCCGAACACTCTTGAGGTGACGGCGAACACGGACGACGGCGTTATCATGGGGCTCAGCCACAAAACCCTCCCGCTTCACGGCGTCCAGTTTCACCCCGAGAGTATCGCCTCCGAGCATGGCCATGCGCTGCTGCAGAATTTCCTAAACCTCACACGGCCGGACAGCAAGGCCGCAGCATGAGTGATGTACAGCCTAACTTCAAGGCGCTGATTGCGACGATCGCGGCCGGCAAGACCCTGACCCTGGAAGAGGCAAAAATTGCCTTTAACACAATCCTGTCCGGCGATGCCACGCCGTCGCAGATGGGCGCCTTCCTGATGGGTCTGCATTTGCGCGGTGAGACGGTCGATGAGTTGATCGGGGGTGTCTCGGTCCTGCGTGAGAAAGCCACCTATATCACGGCGCCGGAGAATGCCGTCGATGTGGTCGGGACGGGCGGCGATGGTCATGGCACCCTCAATATTTCCACGGCGGCGGCGTTCGTCACCGCGGGCGCAGGCGTTCCAGTCGCCAAGCATGGCAACAAGGCCGCCTCCTCCCGCTCCGGCACGGCGGATGTGCAGGCGGTTCTTGGCATAAATACGGAGTGTGATTTTACTCTGACGCAGCGAGCGGTGCATGAGGCAGGGATCGGCTTTATGGTCGCCTATCGCCACCACGGCGCCATGCGCCATGTCGGCCCTGCCCGGATTGAGCTCGGCATTCGAACGATTTTCAACCTGCTGGGCGTCATGTCCAATCCTGCCGCCGTCAAGCGCCAGTTAATCGGTGTCTATGATCCACGCTGGATGCGGCCGATGGCGGAAACACTCCGTGAACTCGGGTCGACCCATATCTGGGTTGTTCATGGTTCTGATGGTCTTGATGAACTGACCACTACCGGCCCGTCAAAGGTTGTGGAGATGAAGAACGGCGCTATAACAGAGTTTGACATCACACCGGAGGAATTTGGCTTTGAAAAGGTCCCGCTTGATGCGCTCAAGGGTGGCACTCCGGAGGAGAATGCCAGGGCATTGATGGATTTGCTGAAAGGCGCGTCAGGTCCTTATCGCGATGTAACCCTGTTAAATGCCGGAGCCGCCATCATGATCGGCGGCAAATGCGATACCGTGGCCGAAGGGATAGCGCTCGCCGAGCAGTCAATCGATACGGGCGCGGCGCTGACCGCCTTTGAGACCCTCAAGCGTATTTCCAATGAGATGGTGAGTGCCGAATGAGTATTCTCGCCAAAATCTGCACTGATAAGCGCGCGCATATCCGCGACTGCAAGAGCCGGGTGATGCTTCCGGATATCGAGGCGGCGGCAAAGGATGCAGAAGCCCCGCGCGGCTTTATCCGCGCGCTCAGGGCTCGCCGCGATGCCGGTGAGTACGGGCTGATCGCGGAAATCAAGAAGGCGTCGCCTTCGAAAGGACTGATCCGGGAGGATTTCGATCCGCCAGCCCTTGCAAAAGCCTATGAGGCGGGCGGCGCGACCTGCCTTTCCGTACTCACCGATAGTCCTTATTTCCAGGGCGCCGATGAGTATCTTGTGGCCGCGCGTGGCGCTGTCTCCCTCCCCGTTCTTCGCAAAGACTTCATGCTGGACCCCTATCAGGTGATCGAGGCGCGGGCGCTTGGCGCGGACTGTATCCTGCTGATCATGGCGGCGCTTGACGATGCCCTCGCGCAGGAACTTGAGGCGACCGCCCATGCATGGGGTATGGATGTCCTGATCGAAGTCCATGATCGCAGCGAACTCGATCGTGCGGTCAGGCTCAAAAGCCCGTTGATCGGCATCAACAACCGCAATCTGAAAACCCTCGATGTTGATATCGCAACGACGGAGGAACTGGCCGGTGCCCTGCCGGATGACTGCCTTGCGGTCAGTGAAAGCGGCCTTTATACACCCGCCGATCTTGCCCGGATGGAAAAGGCCGGTTGCGGTATTTTTCTTGTAGGCGAATCCCTGATGCGCCAGGCGGATGTCGCTGCCGCCGTGCGTTCCCTGCTTGCCCGCGATTAAGGAGACATCATGAGCGGACTGACCCATTTCGACAAGAAAGGCGCCGCCCATATGGTCGATGTCGGGGACAAGGACATCACTGAACGGCAGGCAACAGCAACCGCCAGTATCGAAATGGCACCGGAAACCCTCAAACTCATTCAGGAAGGCAAGGCGAACAAGGGCGATGTTCTGGGCGTCGCGCGCCTCGCCGGGATCATGGCCGCCAAGAAAACCGCCGACCTGATCCCGCTCTGCCATCCGCTCGCGCTCAGCAAGGTAAGCGTTGAATTCATTATCGATGAGGAAAACAGCCGTATCGAGGCACAGGCCACCTGCAAGCTGAAGGGCCGTACCGGCGTCGAGATGGAAGCACTTACTGCCGCCTCCATCGCCGCCCTCACCATTTATGACATGTGCAAGGCTGTCGATCGCGGCATGACCATTGTCGAGACGAAATTGCTGCATAAAAGTGGCGGAAAATCAGGGACTTATAACGCGTCATGATCTCTGTAGAGGAAGCCCGCAAGAATATCCTGAAGGAGATCCGGGCAGTCGGAACCGAGATTGTTTCCCTCCAGACGGCCTCCGGCCGCGTCCTCGCGGAGGATACCCGCTCCCGCCGGACCCAGCCGCCCGCGGATTTATCGGCAATGGATGGCTTCGCGGTAAATGCAGCCGACATCGAAACAATCCCGGCCCGTCTCAGGATCGTCGGGGAAGTACCTGCGGGCGGCTCCTTCGATGGAACCGTCGGGAACGGCGAAGCCGTCCGGATTTTCACCGGTGCACCGCTCCCTTCCGGCACCAATACCATTATCATTCAGGAAAATACGGAATTCGACGCAAAGGCCGTGACGATCAAGGAGGGTGCGGCCAGAGGAACCTATGTGCGTCCGGCCGGACTTGATTTCAGCACAGGCGATATCGGGATAAAGGCCCCGACCATATTGGGCCCGCGGGATATCGGCCTGCTGGCGGCAATGGATATTCCCTGGGTGACGGTACGGCGCAAGCCGAAAATAGCCCTGCTGTCAACGGGGGATGAACTCGTCCGGCCCGGCGAACCGCTCGGACCGAACCAGATTATCTCCTCCAACAGCCTTGCCGTTGCCGCGCTGATCGAGGCGGCGGGCGGTGAGGCGCTCGATCTCGGGATCGCCAGGGATAACGCGGACTCCCTCAGGGCAAAAGTCGCGAATGCCAGATCGGCGGATATGCTCATCACCCTTGGCGGGGCTTCCGTCGGGGATCATGACCTGATCCAGCCGGTCCTCGGGAAGGAAGGCCTGAGCGTTGATTTCTGGCGTATTGCCATGCGGCCTGGCAAGCCGCTGATGTTCGGCAGCTTCGCCGGGATACCGATGCTGGGCATGCCGGGAAATCCGGTTTCCAGCCTGATTTGCAGCTTTCTCTTCCTGATTCCCGCAATCGATGCGCTGCGGGGCCTTGCCCCGCGAACCCCGCCCCGGCAACGCGCGGTCCTCAGCCATGCGATGAAGGAAAATGACCAGCGGGAGGACTACATGCGCGCTGTGATCATGGATGACACAAAGGACCTGCCCATCATCCGGCTTTTCGATAAGCAAGACAGCTCGATGCTCTCCGCGCTGTCCCTCGCCGATTGCCTGGTTGTTCGGGCGCCCTTTGCTAAGGCCCTGCCGGAAGGTTCCGAAGTCGACATCATCCCCCTCCGCCACCGCTATCCATCCATCTGAACCGATTACGGCTGCGCGCGCTTTTCCCTTGACGCGTAAAAAGAACTTTTGTAGAACATCAGGAATGTTTTTGGTTTGTTCTTTACGGTGGTTTTGGTCATGCTGACAAAAAAGCAGCATCAGCTTCTTCTCTATATTCATGAATGCCTCGAAAGTCGCGGGGTCTCGCCGTCTTTCGATGAAATGAAGGAAGCGCTTGATCTGAAATCGAAATCCGGAATCCACCGGCTGATCACGGGACTGACGGAGCGGGGATTTATCCGTCGCCTCCCCCATCGCGCCCGCGCACTTGAAGTGGTGAAACTCCCCGATGATCTCAGGAACAGGATCGCTAGCGATGCAATGGATGCGGCAACTGCCGATGAGGGCAACCTTGTCGAGGTGAATTTCACCAGGGATAAAGATCGGCGGGGGAATACAAACGACGCACCTGTCCCCGATAGCGAGAATGAAGGTATTCTGAGCCTGCCGTTATATGGCCGGATTGCCGCCGGTACAGCGATTGAGGCCCTGAGCGATCCGAGCAGCTTTGTCGATGTTCCGGTGGGCATGCTGGCCTCCGGGCGGCATTATTGCCTTGAAGTGGCGGGTGATTCGATGATCGATGCCGGTATTCATGATGGCGATACCGTGATTATCCGCGAAAGCGAGACCGCGGAAAACGGCAAGATTGTCGTGGCCCTGATCGATGATTTTGAAGTCACCCTTAAAAAGCTGCGGCGCAAAGGCGGCTCCATCGCGCTGGAGGCGGCGAACCCGGCCTATGAAACCCGCATCTTCGGTCCGGACCAGGTCAAGGTGCAAGGCCATCTTGTCGGTCTTTTTCGTAAATACTAGACCCGCATAATTTAGTCCGCGCCTGTCTTTAGACTTTCGCGATAGCGTAACGGTACCCAGGGCCGATTTCCCCTCAGGCCGTTATTGGTTTCCACAAGAATTTTACCGGATGGGACGAAATAAAGGCCATGCGCCCCGTGCCGCCACAGATCGAACTTGTCGATGACCAGTCGCGCTGCATCACATTTATCTGGTGCCGGAACGCGGCTAACGACGATATCCGCACGGCTGCAGTCGACTTCCACCCCCGCCAATGTCGCCGGAAAGGCAATCACGTCCGGTCCTTTTCGATATACGCATCCATAAGGATCGCATGTTAGCCCCGGCAACGGTTCGACTGCGACTTCCTCGCCCATGACCAGGCGCCAGCGCTCCGCCTCGAAACGATCCGCACGGCGGGAGGAAAGATAGGTCTCTCCCTTCTCGTTCTTCACGGCATAGAGGTTACCGCTTTCGGAAATCAGGATATCCGGGGTGCGGTTAAGAAGGAAGGAGACCAGAAGCATGCCCAGCATCGGCACCGCAAGCCAGCGTACCGGCTGCCGCCAGATAATATACCAGAGCCCGATGAGAGAAATGGCGATCAACTGCAACACGGAGAAAGAACCGAGAAACTGCACTGCCTCGGGCCATGAGGCCGTTACCCGTGCCACCCACAGGATCAGGTCAATGCCACTTCCGACAATGGAAAGCGGGAAGGATAACCCGAGCGGATAACAGATAAAGGCTAGGATAACGCCGGGCATCACCCAAAGCCCCATCAACGGAACCGCGAGAAGGTTGGCAATCAGGCTGTAGGCGGCCACCTGCCCGAAATGATAAAGCGCGAAGGGCGCCGTCGCGAGCCCGGCAACGAGCGAGGTGAGGACAACGCCGATGATATAGGCGAGCCCCCGCCGGATGATGCCGCCGCTTCGGGCAAACCGGCCAAGCCATGGTCCCAGCTGTTCATAAAGCGAGATCAACGCGAATACGGCGGCGAACGACATCTGAAAGCTCGCCGTAACAAGGCTTTCCGGATACAGGAGAAGGATGATCACCGCCGCCATCGCCACCATGCGAAGGGACAGCGCCGTCCGGTCAAAACAGATGGCGACAAATAGTGCCGATATCATGATGAAGGCCCGAACGGCGGAAACGCTCATCCCGCTCACAAAGAGATATCCGGCCAATCCCAGGAGGGCGACGATCGCGGCTATCTTCTTGATCGGGTAATAAAGCGCCATATAGGGAATGAGCACCAGCAGGAAGCGGACGGCGAAGAAAATCAGCCCACCGATCATGCCCATATGCATCCCGGAAATCGCAAGCAAATGGGCAAGGCCGGAAAACCGCATATGATCGAGCTGCTTCTCCGGGATCGCCGCTTTATCCCCCGTCATGATGGCAATGATAAAGCCCGCATTTTCCACCGGGGCATTGGCGAGAACGAAATCGGCGATTCGCGCCCGGATACCGGCGGATAATTGCCGGATCCTCGAGAAAGTATCACGGCTCTCCCCTAGGATTTCAAAGGAACTGATACTGTATCCGACCGCGCCGATGGATTGGTAGTAGGAGTGCCGCTGAAAATCATAGCCGCCGGGATAGGCAGGTTCCGGCGGGGGTAATAACACGGCCTTGACCCGGATAATCTGACCGGGCCTGACGGCATCAAAATTGGTGCGGGAGGACAGCCGGACATGGGCAAGCTTCGGGAGCGTATCTTTGTCCGGAAAAACAAGATCACCGAGCAGGAAACGCGCCGAGTTATAGCCGGTCGATTTTTCAAGGACGCTCGCGCGCAGCTCCGTCACCGCCTTTTTCTGTAATATGGGGGCATCAACGATCTGGGTGCGCAACAGCGCCACCGAGAATCCGATGGAGACAAGCAGAAATATGCCGATAATCCACTCAAAGCCAAAACCGGGTCGATCTTTCAGCCATAACAAACCGGTCGCCAGAAGGATGGGAACCGCCAGCCAGGCAAGGCCCGGCTCTAAGGGTAGCGCAAAGTAAATCGCGATGCCAAAACCGATGGCCGCCGGAAACCACAGGAACCAGCGCGACCGATCCCGCCGAAACTGATCGGATAAGTTCTCCTCTTTGTGCCAACTCAACAGGGCCATGGCGTGGGCCTTCCAACGGCATACTTGCCCTCCGCCATGACAAAGGGTACAAAAGCCTGATTTCAATGATCATCCGGTTTAAATTTATAATCGAACGGAATGTAAAGTAAATTCTTATGACTGTCGTAACACGTTTCGCCCCCTCACCCACTGGATTCTTGCATATTGGCGGCGCCCGGACAGCCCTGTTCAACTGGCTTTACGCCCGCCATCACAAGGGAAAATTTCTCCTGCGGATCGAGGATACAGACCGGGAGAGATCAACGGATGCCGCGATTGAAGCCATTCTGGACGGCATGAAATGGCTCGGGCTCGACTGGGATGAGGAGCCGGTGTTTCAGTTTTCCCGCCGCGAGCGTCATGCGGAAGTCGCGCGGGAATTGCTGGCGGCAGGAAAAGCCTACTATTGCTATGCCTCCCGCGAAGAACTTGCCGAAATGCGGGAAACCGCGCGGGCCGAAGGCCGTCCGCCGATCTATGATGGGCGCTGGCGGGATCGCGACCCGTCCGGCGCCCCCGCTGGCATTGATCCCGTCGTCCGCTTCAAATCGCCAAACGACGGTGAAACGGTAGTCAGGGATCTTGTTCAGGGCGATGTCACCTTCGCCAATGAACAGCTCGATGACATGATCCTGCTTCGGGCTGACGGAACACCGACCTATATGCTCTCGGTAGTCGTGGACGACCATGACATGGGAGTTACGGATATTAT
>JBBDJF010000080.1:0-18708 GCA_040880045.1 Sneathiella sp. | reverse complement strand
CCCAGGCGATGGACAGGCCGTCGAAGGTCGCCGTGCCGCGCCCGATCTCGTCGAGAATGACAAGGGAGCGAGGCCCCGCCTGATTCAGGATCGAGGCTGTTTCAACCATTTCAACCATAAAGGTCGATCGGCCGCGCGCAAGATCATCGGCGGCGCCAACCCGACTGAACAGTCGATCGACGATTCCGATATGGGCGGTCGTTGCAGGTACAAATGCGCCAATCTGGGCCATGATAGCAATCAGCGCATTCTGTCGCAAAAAGGTACTCTTACCGGCCATATTCGGGCCGGTAAGTAACCACAGGCGCTGTTCTTCGTTGAGGCAGCAGTCATTGGCGACGAAGTCCGCTTCCGCATCGGATTTGAGGGCGGTTTCGACGACCGGATGGCGGCCCCCCGTAATTTCGAAACCGAGACTGTTATCGATTGTGGGACGGCAATAGGATTGCTCGACCGCCAGTTCCGCATGGCTTGCGGCGACGTCGATTTCAGCGATAGCACCGGCAGCCGACAGGATCGCGGTCCCTGCTTCTTTGACTTGCGCGACCAGCTCGTCGAAAAGCGTCAGTTCCAGCGCCAGTGCCCGGTCGGCCGCACGGGAGATCTTGTCCTCCAGCTCGCCAAGTGCAACTGTTGAATAGCGCACTGCGTTGGCCATGGTTTGACGGTGGATGAAATTATCGGTCATCTTATCGACGAATCGCGGGGTAATTTCGATAAAATAACCGAGCACATTATTATGCTTGATCTTGAGGGAGGGGATATCAACCTCTTTTGCATAGGCGGCCTGTAAATTGGCGATATGACGTCGGCTTTCGTCGCGAAGCGTACGAAATTCATCAAGGTCGGCGCGAAACCCGCGAGCAATAAATCCGCCATCTCGTGCGAGCAACGGAACATCGGGAGCAAGGGCCGCCCTGAGGGTTTCGACCAGTTCCGCATGATATCCCAGCTGCTCGCTTGCCACTGTCAGTGCATCTGGCGGGGTATCGAGATTTCGTTTTGTCAGGGCGTCACGGATATTAGCCGTCTCGCCAAGTCCGTCACGAATTAACACCAGATCCCTTGGCCCGCCCCGTCCCAACACCAGGCGTGATAGAGCTCGTTCCGTATCGGGACACCGCCGCAATATATCACGCAGCCGTTCCCGGCGTCCATGATCACCGACAAAGTAACTGACCATATCAAGACGTCTTAGTATCGCGGCCGGTTGTGTCAACGGGCCTGAGATATCTGCCGCAAGTCGCCGTCCGCCGCCGCCGGTTACCGTGCGGTCTATGGTTGAAAGAAGGCTACCGTTTCGTTCTCCGGCCATGGTGCGGGTCAGTTCCAGGTTTCTTCGGGTTGCCGCGTCAATTGACATAACATCATCAGCCGCCATCTGAACCGGAGGCTTGATCAGCGGAAACTTGCCCTTTTGTGTAAGCTCCACATAGTCAACGAGAGCGCCGGTGGCCGCCAGTTCTGCCCGGCTGAAAGCCCCAAAAGCGTCAAGGGTTGCCACATCGAAAAGCTTTTTAAGGCGTTTCTCACCATTCTGGCTGTCGAAGCGAACGGACGGCAGTGGTGTCAGGGCCTTTTTCCATTCGGACGTCAGCTCGGCAATACTGTCTTCCTCCAGCCATTTGTCGGAGACAAGTATTTCTCCGGGTTGGAGGCGGGATAAATGCGCGCCGAACTCTTCGGGACGGGTTGCGGCAGCGAAAAACTCGCCAGTCGAGATATCGAGCCATGCCATCGCATGATCCTTACCGACACGCGCCATCGCCAGCAGGAAATTATGGCTGCGCGCATCAAGCAGGTTATCCTCGGTTATGGTCCCTGGCGTAACCAGCCGCACAACCTCCCGCGCGACAACCGACTTATAGCCCCGCTTTTTTGCCTCTGCCGGGCTTTCGGTTTGCTCGGCAACGGCGACACGATGGCCTTTGCGGATAAGTTTTTGCAAGTATCCGTCCGCCGAATGAACCGGAACGCCGCACATCGGGATATCCTCCCCCTCGTGTTTGCCGCGCTTCGTGAGGGCGATATCAAGTGACGCAGAGGCGATTTCCGCATCTTGAAAAAACAACTCGTAAAAGTCGCCCATCCGGTAAAACAGCAAGCTGTCAGGATGCCCTTCCTTTATGGCCAGATACTGCGCCATCATGGGAGTTGCTGATTTATTCAGTTGCGACTTGGTTTTGACTAGGGTAGGCATGGAGGAAAACTACCATAGCAGGCTGATTTGCCAACTGCTTTGTCAGAAATATTTTACGAACAGCTAAAGCATAGAATTAGCACGGGGACGCGGGTCGATGAGTGATAAACCGGATTTGAGCCAGTATGAAGAGGCATTGCGATATCATGCGCAAGGCAAGCCCGGCAAACTTGAAATTGTCGCGACGAAAGCCGTGGCAACGCAGCGCGACCTTTCGCTTGCTTATTCTCCCGGCGTGGCGGGTCCTTGCCTTGCCATCGCGGATGATCCGGAGCGGGTTTATGATTATACGACCAAGGGAAATCGCGTTGCTGTGATTTCCAACGGTACGGCTGTGCTTGGTCTTGGAAACCTTGGCCCATTGGGATCAAAACCGGTGATGGAGGGAAAGGCCGTCCTGTTCAAGCGGTTCGCCGATATCGATTGTTTTGACCTGGAGCTTGACAGTGAAGATGTCGATGAGCTTGTCAATTGTATCCGTCTGATGGGTCCGAGCTTTGGCGGCATAAACCTTGAAGATATCAAGGCGCCGGAATGCTTTATTATTGAACAGCGTCTGCGTGAGCTGATGGATATCCCAGTATTTCACGATGACCAGCATGGTACCGCAATTATTTGCGCCGCGGGTATCATTAATGCGCTGGATCTGACGGGACGCGTCTTGAAAGATGCCAAGGTGGTGGTGAATGGTGCCGGCGCGGCTGCAATTGCCTGCCTTGAACTGATCAAGGCCATGGGGTTGCCTCATGAAAATGCCATTCTTTGCGATACCAAGGGCGTAATCTATCAGGGCCGCGAAGAAGGAATGAACCAGTGGAAGTCAGCCCATGCGGTGACGACAGATGCCCGTACACTGGAAGAAGCGATGATCGGATCAGACATATTTCTTGGCCTGTCAGTAAAAGGCGCCGTCAGCAAGGAAATGGTGAAATCCATGGCGGATAAACCCATCATCTTCGCTATGGCCAATCCCGATCCGGAAATTCGACCGGAAGAAATCGCGGAAGTGCGCGGAGATGCAATCGTGGCGACGGGACGGTCTGATTTTCCGAACCAGGTCAACAATGTTCTTGGCTTTCCCTATATTTTTCGCGGTGCTCTCGATGTGCGTGCGACGACGATTAATGAGGAGATGAAGATCGCCGCCGCAGAAGCTCTTGCGGAACTGGCACGTGAAGATGTGCCCGATGAAGTCGCGGCCGCCTATAAGGGCAAGCGCCCGATCTATGGCCCGGATTACATAATTCCCGTCCCTTTCGATCCGCGCCTGATCAGCCATGTGCCAACGGCCGTTGCCAGGGCCGCCATGGATAGCGGTGTTGCCCGTCGCCCCATCATTGATGAACTGGCCTATCGCAACGAGCTTCGCGCCCGCCTTGATCCGACGGCAGGATCCCTGCAACTCATTCTTGATGAAGTACGCGCCGCGCCGCGCCGCGTTGTCTTTGCCGAAGGTGAGGAGGAAAAAGTCATTCGTGCGGCTGTTGAGTTTCAAAAGGCAGGTTACGGCATTCCGGTTTTGCTGGGCCGCGAGAATGAAGTTCTGAAAATCATGGCTGAGATTGGCATCGATGGCTCCGAGAATCTCGAGATCTACAACGCCAGTGAAATGGAGCATCGGGAGAAATACTACAGCTTCCTGTATGAGCGGTTACAGCGCCAAGGCTACCTGTTCCGCGATTGCGCCCGTCTCGTAAACCGGGATCGGAATATTTTCGCGGCCTGCATGGTTGCCATGGGTGATGCGGACGCAGTGCTCACCGGGGTTACCCGCCGTTTTTCCGTGGCATTCAAGGAAATCCAGAAGGTGATCGATCCAAAGCCCGGCCAGCGGGTAATTGGTGTTTCCATCATCGTGGGTCGGGATCGCACAGTCTTTATGGCGGACACGACTGTTACGACGCTTCCGACTGCGGAAGAGCTGGTGTCTATTTCCAAGGAAGCGGCGGAAGTGGCGCGCCGGTTGGGTCATGAACCGCGGGTTGCACTGCTATCCTATTCAAACTTTGGCAATCCTAAACATTACACCGCCGACAGTATTCGTCACGCGGTGGAGTTGTTGGACAAGGAAGAACTGGACTTTGAATATGAAGGGGATATTTCCGCGGATGTCGCGCTCGATCCGGAGCTGATGGCCAATTTCTATCCGTTCTGCCGTCTCTCCGGTCCGGCCAATGTTCTCGTTATGCCGGGTCTGCACTCGGCGAATATCGCCTCGAAACTGATGCCGGTCCTCGGCGAGAGTAAGGTCATTGGCCCGCTTTTGGTTGGGCTTTCGAAACCTATCCAGATTGTTCCGATTGGCGCGACAGTATCTGATCTCGTGAATATGGCGGCGCTGGCGGCGCATGAAGCCGGGCAGTAAGCCGTCCTCATTTATCAGTCATATAGCCGTTGCCGCAGTTTCCGGTGGGCAATGGCAAAGGCCACGGCGCTGAACAGCACGATATAAACCGTATGCAACGCAATGATGGCGGGATCATATCCCACTCCGGCGGTAAGGGGACGGATGGCAGCGACCAGATGCGTCATCGGGAAAAACCATGCAAGATACTGGACAGTTTCAGGAAAGCGCGATATCTCGAAGAAGACACCGCAAAAAACAAACATGGGCGTTACCCAGAAGGTGAAGAAATAGGCGAAAAACTCATACCCTTTCGCATAGGCGGTTGCCACAAGTCCGGAACAGGCGAAACAGATTGAGCCGAGGAAGACGATTGGCAAGACTAACAGCGGTCCGAATGTCAGTGGAACGCCGTCCCACATCCAGCCAACAACCAGGACGCATATAGCAGAGAACAGGGCCTTTACCGAGGCCCAAAGAACCTCCCCCATCATCAGTTCTGCGAGTGTAACAGGGGTGGAGAGAATGGCATCCCAGTTCTTCTGCAGGAAATAGCGGGTAAAGGCGCCAATTGACGTTTCAAAACTCGCAGCAAAGGCTGCAGAATAACCTACCATACCTGCAACGACGAATGTCATATAGCTCATTCCGGCCATGGTATCGATGAAGGATCCCATGCCGAACCCGAAGGCGAATAGAAACAGGATCGGGTTCGCCACGTTTGAAACGAGCGCCGAGCCGAGCAATTTTCGAAAGACACGATACTGTCGATCATAAACTGCGTGGATATAGGCGATTTCAGGCATCTTCATCAGGATCAATTCTCTCTCAGCTTCCGGCCGGTCAGGCGCAGGAAGACATCCTCAAGATTGGCAGGGCGATGGAGGTAGATGGCCTCTTCCGGCAAATCAGCGATGAACTCTGCCGTGTCATTGACGAAATAAAGTACGGAATCGCCAATGTCCTCCTGATCCCAGCGATCCGGCGGGGAGGCGGGCACATGCGGTTTCTGGACCTCAAATACGAAGCCTTTTACCCGTCGGGCAATCAGCTCCTTCGGCGTTCCGTGATCGAGAATGGTACCGCCGTCGATGATGACGATCTGGTCGCATAGCCGCTGTGCTTCATCCATGTAATGAGTGGTCAGGAGCAATGTCCGTCCGTCTTTCTTGAGTTCCAGTAACTGTTTCCAGATAAGCACGCGCGCCTGCGGGTCCAGGCCGGTTGTAGGTTCATCAAGGATAACCATCTCCGGATCACCGATCAGGGCGCGCGCAATGGTCAGGCGCCGCTTCATTCCGCCCGAAAGAGCGTTTACCGGCGCATGTTTTTTATCGCTGAGCTGCATAAATTCCAGAAGCCCGGTTGCACGCTTTTCAATAACAGCACGAGGCAGCGCAAAATACCGGCCAAAGGCAAAGAGGTTTTCCAGAACCGTGATGTCCGGATCAAGATTGCTTTCCTGCGGAACCAAACCGATTTTGGCCTTTATGTCACGCACCATTCCGCTCGCAGGTTTGCCAAAGACGGTTAGCGTGCCCCCCGTCACTTCGGAAAGACCCATGATCATCCGCAGGGTTGTTGATTTGCCAGCCCCATTGGGACCGAGCAAGCCGAAGCACTGCCCGGCGGGGACTGAGAAATCTATGCCCTTTACGACTTCCAGCGCGCCATATTTCTTGATCAGGCCAGCGGCTGTGATGACAGCGGGATTTTCCATAAAACTCTTTCACATCGAAACGGATGGCCGAGGAAAACTATCCTCATCCACGCAAACAGAGCAGGAGATTATGGAGTTTGAGGCCGAAGCGCAAGACTTGACGTTTCCTAATGGACGCCAAGCCCAAGAACTGTGCGGTTAACATAAGAAAAATAGGCAACGGCCTGATTGACCTCGAGGATTTCACCATCTTCAAGTCCGGAATGGCGCAATTCCTCGATCATGCTGGCAGAGATTTTGTCCGGACGGGTGGTTAGCAGGTTGGCATAGAACATCATGGCGAGGTCTGCTCCGGCAAGCACCCGTTCCGGCTCTCCCGCTTCAAGTGCGGCACGAAGCCGGGCGGCATCGCCTTCTACATCGGGAAGATTTTCCAATGCGGTGAAATAATATTCGACGCAATAGTCGCAGCCATTCAGCAGGCTGACATATATGCCGATTGCGTCCAGCTTCCATTTCGCAAGCGCATTTGCGCTGTTATTCAGGATGTGTTCACGCAGATCCATATGCCCTTCCATCAGGTGCGGGCGCAAAGAATGGGCCATCAGGACATTGTCAATATGTCCGTCGGGACCCTTGATCCGCTCATACAGATTTTTAAGCGGTCCGTCCGCATCTTCCAACGGAATGGTTCTAATCCAGGTCATTTCGTCCCCTCTCGGTCACAGTCCATGCCGGAAACCGACAGCGACCGCTTTCAAAGTTTCCGCAAATGCTTTTGTGCTCCGTATAAATAGAGCCTATATTCGCCGATAGAGCCTTAATGAATTGTTAAGAAAATTCGACACGTTCCGGGAGATGTTGAAATGGCACATGACCATAAACATGGCGATCCATTGCCAGAGACTGTACTGCGAGTAAAAAGTCTGGAATCCCTGCTTATTGAAAAGGGTCTGGTAGAAGCTGACGCCCTTGATGCCTTGATTGACCGTTATGAAAACAAGGTTGGCCCAAAGAACGGCGCAAAGGTTGTCGCCCGGGCGTGGGTGGACCAGGATTTCCGGGATCGGCTTTTTTCTGACGCGACGATGGCGGTTGCCGAATTCGGCTTTTCCGGTGCGCAAGGCGAAGAGTTGATCGCCCTTGAAAACACCGATCAGGTTCATAATGTCGTCGTCTGCACGCTCTGTTCCTGTTATCCATGGCCGGTGCTGGGATTGCCGCCGGTCTGGTACAAGTCGGCCCCTTATCGTGCGCGGGTCGTGCGTGAGCCGCGAAAGGTGCTGGAAGAATTTGGCACATCACTCCCCGAAAGTACGGAAGTTCGGGTATGGGACAGCACGGCGGAGACCCGTTATCTTGTTGTTCCGAAACGACCGGAGGGATCAGAGGACCTTGATGAAGAAGCACTGGCGCTTCTAGTCAGCAGGGACAGCATGATCGGAGTGAAAAGGGCGGAAAGTCCGGCAAAAGGCGGGAAAGCCTGATATGGACAGCATACATGATATGGGCGGAATGCACGGTATGGGACCGATTGTCGCCGAGGAAGCGGAGCCGGTATTTCATGCCGAATGGGAAAAGCGGATGTTCGCCCTTAACAACGCAATTACCGCGGTCGGCGTCCGGAACCTTGATGAATCCCGTCATGCACGCGAGCGAATGAACCCGGCCAAATATCTTTCCAGCAGTTATTATGAAATCTGGCTTGATGGTTTAATCCGGATTCTGTCGGAAAAGGACCTCATTTCAGAAGAAGAACTATCAGGCGCCGTGGCGTCCAGACCGATATCAACACCCAGACCGGCAATGAAGGCCGAGGATGTTGATGTGCTGATGGACAAGGGCGGTAATTATCTGGCGGAAGACGGTAAGCCAGCGCGGTTCAATATTGGCGACACGGTAAAGGCGCGGAATATTCATCCGGCGGGTCATACCCGGCTGCCGCGCTATGTGCGCGGGCATAAAGGCGTGATTATCCAGGATTATGGTCTGCATGTGTTTCCGGACGCAAATGCCCATGGGAGAAGTGACCCGCAACATCTGTATAGTGTCAAGTTTGCCTCTACAGAACTTTGGGGATCTGAAGACGGCACCGATGGTGACTACATCCATGTCGATCTTTGGGATGACTATCTTGAGGCAACTGGCGATGCAGCTTGATCCGGCGCTTGTAAAAATAGACATACCACGGGATGGAGGGGGGCCGGTATTTGAGGAGCCGTGGCAGGCTCAGGCCTTTGCCATGACAATCAAGCTGCATGAAGCCGGGCTGTTCAGTTGGAGCGAATGGGCGGAAATCTTTGGCGCGGAAATCGCCGCCGATACCGCCGCGGGCGATGGCGTCGGCAACACAGCCTATTATCTTTGCTGGCTTGCGGCGCTGGAGAAAATCGTTTCGCATAAGAATCTGCTGACGCAGGAACAGCTCGCGCTTCGCAAGGCCGAATGGCGGGCGGCGGCGGATCATACACCGCATGGCCAACCTATTGTGCTTGAAAAAACAAGCGAATAAATTTGCGCTTCATACGCGAAGACCTTATGTCTCTGGGACGTAAAACTTCAACTACTGGAAAACCTGTGTCTGATAAATTTAATCCTTCCCTGCCCGAAACCGATGTTAAGGACAAGCTCGACAAGGCCGCTGAAATTATTACCGGCCATCTCGATAAAGCTTTGGAAGATTGCCTTTCTGCCGGATTGGAGCGGGATCATTTCACAGCTGCGGTCATTGCCACGATGATGCAGGCGGTGGAGACCAGCCTTGGCGGCAACGCGGCGGGGGCGCTCCAGGAAATGGCGCAAATGGCAATGGACCGTGAAGAGGATACGCCCGCCCAATAGGCGGGCGCAGCGCTTAATCCGGCGTATGGATCGGTAGATCCAGCAAGGCGCGACGACGGAGCCACTGACTTGGCCGATAGCGATCTTCCCCCGTAATCGCTTGCAAGTTTTCAAGGATTTTCAGGCAATTGCGGCTGCCCATATGCTCCGCGAGCTCCACCGAACCTAGCGGGTAATTAAGCCCCAATTTCATGCCCTTGTCGATATCTTCCGGCGTCGCCACGCCGATCTGTGCCATTTCACAGCCGAGATTGGCGATCATCGCGCGAATGCGCTGTGCAACGAAACCAGGATTGTCCTTGATGCGGGTGACACTACCGGAAACGGCACTCAACATCGCCATGACGGAATGGACAATCTCGTCATGGGCGCCGGGTGCCGCCATTACGGTTGCACGGGAGACGACGCCCGTATGGGTATCGATAGCGACCAGACGCTTCGGATCAACACCAAGTCGGATCGAGACGGCGGTGCAGTCCTCTCCGATCGGGTCCGCAAGAATAGGGGAAGTACCATCATCTGATGCTAAAATCTTGACACCAATCTCTCTCAGCAATTTTTCAAGCGCCTCAGACGGTTCCGCCAGAACGACCTGTGTTGCCGGAGCGGCTGAAACGTCCTCATCCACGTCCGGGCGGATGATCGTTCCATCCTCGGAATAAGCATAAAATCCGGCTTTCGTCTTCTTGCCGAGGCGACCGGCCTCCATCATGCTTTCGTGCAGGGGATAAGTTGACAGGCGCTTATCCTGAAAATAACCATTGTAGATAATCTGGCTGACCGGGAAATTAACATCGATCCCGGTAAGATCCAGGAGTTCAAACGGGCCCATGCGGAAACCGCAGGCCTCGCGCATGATCGCATCCACCTGAAATGGCGTCGCGACGCCTTCGGATACGATCCGTAAGGACTCCGTTGAATAGGCCCGACCGCCGAGATTGACCAGGAAGCCCGGCGCATCCTTAACCACTACAGGAACCCGGCCCATACGCTTGCCAATCACTTCGAGAGCTTGCGTCACTTCCGCACTGGTATCGGTACCGCTGATCACTTCTACCAGCTTCATGAGGGGAACCGGGTTGAAGAAATGCAGTCCCGCGATCCGATCCCGGTGATTACATGCCGATGCAATGGAAGAAATACGAATGCTGGAGGTATTGGACGCGATAATTGCCTCCGGGCGGAGGATTTCTTCGAGTTGCTGGAAAACTTTCTGTTTGATATCTATGTTCTCGACAATCGCCTCGACCACCAGATCGCAATCCGCCAGGCCGTCAAGGTTTTCCGCGACATGGATTCGGGCGATTGCGGCATCTCCCTCATCCTTTTCGATGCGGCCTTTTTCCATCGAGCGGCTAATCATCGAAGTGATGAAATCCTTCGCCGCCGCCGCCGCTCCGTCGGCCGCATCGAAAATATAAACCGGCATGCCGCCCGTCGCGGATACCTGGGCGATACCGCGGCCCATGGCGCCCGCGCCGACGATACCAATTTTCAAATCCTGCTTTTGTGGGTCGATGCTCATAGTTTCTTCCATTCTTGTTCTTGTAGAGAGATTCGAGCCTCTTATACCCCGGTCACGATATTTGTGAAACCCAACCTTGATGCAACGGCGCACAATCATTACATAAATCAGTGATAGTGCCATTCTGGGCTATTCATGGTGGCGGAAAAGCGCCGACCAGAAGCTGTCTCGCTCGTTCGGAGGAGGAAGTGCATGCCACGCGCGACGTCATTTAACCACCCGCTGATGCTGGGTTTTGATCATTTTGAACAGATCCTCGATCAGCTCTCCAAATCCTCAAATGAGGGTTATCCTCCCTATAATATTGAGCAGGTAGGCACGAGGGAACTGCGCATAACGCTCGCCGTAGCCGGTTTTATGGAGGAAGACCTGCAGATAACACTGGAACAGAACCAACTTATCATCCATGGTAAGCAGAGGGACGAAACGGACCGCATTTTTCTTCATCGTGGGATCGCCGCCCGTCAGTTCCAGCGTAAATTTGTTCTGGCCGAAGGGCTGGAGATAAAGGGCGCGGAAATGGAAAACGGGCTTTTACACATTGGGCTGCAGTTACCAATACCAAAATCGGAAAGCCGTCGGATTGAGATCAAGACAAAACGGTCAAAAAAAGAAATTAAAACAGTCAATTCATCTGAATTTATTGACTAAAAATATAAGGGTCGCGTTAAGGAGTTTTGAAAATGCAATATCAGGAATCCACTCTCCGTCATTTAAGTCCTGCCGCATTTGGCATGCTCGGGTCCATGGATATGGCGTATGTCCGCGCCGTTGAGGAAAATGGGGCTGCCTCATATCATATTTTTGCCGCCAACGGCCAGCAGCTCGGAGTAGAAAAGTCTGCCGACGCGGCGCTGGTTGTCGCTCGTCAGAATGATTTCGAGGCGTTTCTGGTAAATTAACACTCACGCGTTTCATAGATGGCGCAAAACGATGCTTCTAGTAAGCCAGTATCGCTTTAATGTGATGTGCCCAGAGAATATCGCCGCCTCTCGGAATATCGGCCTCCAGTTCTACAAACTTATGTGACTTGTCATCCAGCTGATAGGTGATATAGGTCCTTTCGGACTTAAACTCCCAGACCGTCTCCCTGGAAGCGCTTGCTCGAATTAAACAGTCATCGTTGTCTTCGAGGTATATTGCAGGGGACAGGTCCTGGATTGTCGTAGGTCCCGGACTCTACGCAGTATATAGCTTCTTGCGGCGCTATTTATGCTGCGGATTGTGCGCCCGGTTCCGTGAGGATTGCGTAAAGAGCGTCTGCGTCATGGCTGCCGCGCAGCTTTTCACAGCGTCCCTTGTCTCGCAATGTACGCGATACCCGGGCTAAAGCCTTCAGATGGTCTGCGCCCGCTGTTTCCGGAGCCAATAACAGGAATAACAGATCAACAGGCAGATTATCCATCGAATCGAAGTCGACACCAGTGCTCAGTTTTGCGAAAATTCCATATACCTGATCGATCCCGGGAAGTTTGCCATGCGGGATCGCAATGCCTTTGCCGATTCCGGTCGTGCCGAGCCGTTCGCGTTCAATAAGCACGTCGAGGATATCCCGTTCAGAACAGCCGGTGATAGTGGCGGCGCGGCGTGCCAGTTCCTGTAAAGCCTGCTTCTTGCTTGTGGCTTTCAGATCCGCAAAGACCGTGTGCGGCTGAATAAGATCACTGATTTCCATGATACCTGAACTAGTTGGTCGTTATGGGGGCAAAAAGCAAGTTTTTAAGCAGACTGCTCGGCCTTCACGACCTTGGGGTCGATCCAGCCGATATTGCCGTCGGGCCGCCGGTACACAACATTCAGCTCTTTTGTTCCGGAGTTGTGGAACATCATTGCCGGCAGATTGGCAAGATCCATGCGCATAACAGCCTCACCAACCGAACAGTCCGGAATATCCGCACTGCTTTCCGCGATGATCAAGGGCTGCCAGTCATCCTGTGTCTCTGTTTCTTCCGTATCTTCTTCGGGTTCGGGTGCGAGCACATAGCTTTGGGCCGCAAAGGCCATTTTCGCCTGATAGCGTTCCTTGCCGTGATGGCTCTTAAGGCGCCGTTTATAGCGTCGAAGCTGTTTCTCGATACGCGCTAGTGTGGAATCGAAGCTGCTATATGCATCCGTGTGGTCTGCGGAGGCGGTTACATCAATACCGGACCCAATATGGACGCTGCATTCTGTATGGAAGTTATGGCTGATCCGGCTTAACGTTACTTGCGCGTCTATTGCGTTATCAAAATATTTGGAAACGCCGTTTTCCAGACACTCTTCAATATGCTCACGCAGGGCGTCGCCGACATCAATCTGCTTACCTTTTACAATCACATGCATCTCAATGATCCAATCCTAGAAGTGTGACCAATTTCCGCCCAAAAAACAGCGTTTAGTTCCATTTGAGGGCGGGACCATAGTTTTTGCGCGTAGCAATGTCAACACGCGCTATTAGAAACGGAAAAGTGCTGTGCTGGAAGCACCATTTTCTGGATCCCTGTTTAGGAAGCAATCAGCTGCTTCTTCAGTCTTCGACGCTCTACGGAAGACGGTATGTTCATGGCATCACGATACTTTGCAACGGTGCGCCGTGCAATATCTATCCCCTGAAGTTTCATTAATTCAACGATTTTGTCGTCTGAAAGAATCCGGTTTGGTGCTTCGTCATTTACGAGTTGCTTCAATTTGTGGCGTACGGAGGCCGCTGAATGGGAATCACCCCCCGATGTCGCATTAATAGCGGAAGTGAAGAAGTATTTCAGTTCGAACACCCCGCGGGACGTCGCCAGATACTTGTTGGAAGTGACCCGGCTCACTGTGCTTTCATGCATCGAGATTGCCTCGGCTATGGTTTTTAGGTTAAGCGGGCGTAAAAATTCGATGCCCTGGGTGAAAAACATTTCCTGCTCCTCAACTAGCGCAGAGGCGACTTTCAGGATCGTCTGGGCGCGCTGTTCAAGGGATTTAATCAGCCAGTTTGCCGAGTTCAGGCATTCGGAAAGGTACTCTTTCTCTTCCTTGCGTCGGGATTTTGTGTTGATGACGGAATAATAACGGTTGTTGACCAGCACCTTGGGCAGGGTTTCGCTGTTTAGCTCAACATGCCAATTGCCATCCGGACGCCGCTGGACGAAGACATCCGGCACTACTGTCTGCGCAACGTCGCCGCCGAACTGGAGGCCGGGTTTCGGATCCAGTGCCTTAATCTCGGCGATCATATCGGTGAGGTCCTCCTGATCGACTCCACAGATAGCGAGTAGCTCCTTGAGGTTTCCTTCGGCGAGCAGGTGAAGGTTTTCTAGAAGAGCCGCAATGGCCGGATCGTAGCGATTTTTCTCCTTTAGCTGTAGCGCCAGGCAATCGGCGAGATCAACGGCGAACACACCAGTTGGCTCCAATCCGCGTAATTCTTCCAACACTGCTTCGAGGCGTTCATCTGTGCAGCCGAGAGACTCGGCCGCCTCGCCCAGATTTCCGACAAGATATCCGGTATCGCTGACCAGATCGATCAGGTAAGACGCTATGAATTTGTCAGCAGGCGATAAAGCAAGAAGATTCAATTGAGCTGCGAGATGATCACGTAGCGAGATATCATCGCTCAGCGTATTTTCCAGATTTACGTCAGTCCCGGAAAAAGAACTGCTGCCTCCGGTACTGGCCGCTAGAAAGCCGGTGTTGGCGGCATCCGCGCCGATCATATCCGGTGGATTATCTAAAGGCGCGTCACTGGTGTAAATATTGTCGTAATCCGTATCGATGGCTATATTTTCGGCGGCGGATAGCGGGGCATCGTCCGAAATGCTAATTTCTTTCAGTGGATCTGTGTCGCCCTCTCCCTCGAAATCCGGTGTTTCGTCCGAGGCAGTGTAATCGTCATCACCCGGCAGCGCGTCATCGCGCTCAAGAAGCGGATTCTTTTCCAGTTCCTGCTCGACATAGGTTGCCAGATCCAGGTTGGACAACTGCAACAGCTTGATCGCCTGCTGCAGTTGTGGTGTCATCACAAGCTGCTGGCTTTGTCTTAGATCAAGTCTGGGCGTTAGCGCCATTGTCACTCCTGATCCCTGTCAATCTCCGGATGTCTAGAGATTGAAGCGATCTCCCAAATAAACGCGTCTCACTCCTTCGTCGGATACAATCTCCGACGGGACTCCCTCTTTTATGACACGGCCTTCGTTAAGAATATATGCACGATCAATGATATCAAGCGTTTCGCGTACGTTATGTTCCGTAATCAGGACGCCAATGCCGCGGTCTTTCAGATGGGAGACAAGATCACGTATGTCGCCGACGGCGATGGGGTCAATCCCGGCCAAAGGTTCGTCCAGCATAATATAATTGGGTTTTCCGGCAAGAGCGCGGGCAATTTCCACCCGCCGCCGTTCACCACCGGAAAGGGCAATGGCCGGAGTGCGTCGAAGATGTGAAATCGAAAACTCCGCCAGCAGGCTTTCGAGCAAACTCTCACGTTCCTCATGGACAGGCTCAATCAGTTCGAGCACCGCACGTATGTTCTGCTCAACATTCATGCCACGAAAGATCGAGGCTTCCTGCGGCAGGTAACCAATGCCGAGCCGGGCACGGCGATACATCGGAAGTTCCGTCACATCGCGGCCATCCAGAAATATTGTTCCGTAATCCGGGCGGAGCAGGCCGGAAATAATATAGAAGCTGGTGGTTTTGCCCGCACCGTTCGGGCCAAGAAGCCCGACGGCTTCCCCGCGATTGACGGTGATATCAACGCCACGCAGGATAGGGCGTTTCCTGAAGGATTTACCGATATTCTTCGCCTTGAGGCCTGTATTCTCTGCAACCAGTCTCGGGCCTTGATCCACTTCCTGTGTTCCTGCTGTCATAACCGTCCCATACTCTACTCGCCGGTTTTTTTCTCAGGAACAAATATCCCTTTCACACGGCCTGTTTTGCCATCCGTCGCCACGCCGCCTTCAACCCGGCTTTTGCCGGTGACCAGATCAAGCGTCAAATTATCGCCACGCAGGACATTCTTTCCCTGTGTTAATACCACATTTCCCTGTAAGTCGATTTGTTTATTCGTTACGTCGTAAACACCTGTGTCCCCCTGGGCTGTTTCGCGCGGGCTGGACAGGAAGACATTCCCCATTGCGTTGATTTGGCGGATATTGGTTGGATCGCCATTGTTAGACTGATTTTTTTCCGAATAGTGAACAATCAGCTTGCTGGAGCGCATACGGATCTCGCCTTGCACAACCTGCACATTCCCTTCAAAAATAGCCTGTTGGTTGGCTTGCTGCACTTCCAGGGAGTCGGCTGTGATTTCAATAGGCTGGTTTGTATCGAAACCGCCGCCTGTCGCGGACTGTGCCATTGCATCCGGAATACCTCCAATTGCCAGCAGGCTGGTGACAAGGAGCATTGTTGTTATTTTTGAAAAGTGCCTGCGCATTAGGGGGTTGGTCCGTAGTCCGTTTTATGGGTTGATGATCAGCTTGACATTGCCGTCGAAGCGTATGTTACCAGTTATCTGGTCTGCGGCAAGTCTATCTGCCTCAATAATACCAAGCGGGCCGTGGCCCTTTAGCGGCTTGTCACTTACTATGGTGTTCTTTTTAAGGTTCACCGTGGCGGAATTCGCGGTCAGTTGATTGCCGCTGTCACTGAAGACATTGATCTCACCGAAAAGATCAAGGATGCCGGTTTCCGTATCAAGTTCGCCTTCGGGCGCGGAAACTGAGATCCAGTCACCGCTATTCAGCGTGATATCCGCCTGGAGGTTCTTGAGGGACACCAGGGATGCCGTTGCGGTTTTCTGGGTTGCCGTATCCGCTGTGACTACGTAATTCCGATCGCTGATATCACTTGCGACATACTGTGGATTTTTCATGGTCAGGCCATCATCGGAAACGGTGACATCCGCATAATCAAGGGTAAACCCCTCAGGTTGGTCAAGGTTGGGTAGAATAAAAGCCAGGCCGACAAGAAGTATCGCGAGGCCAAGAAGTATGAATTTTATGATGGCGACGAAATGGCTGTAACGGGCGTTGAACTTCATTTCCGCTAAACCCGGCGTACCTACAAAATCTTTCGTTCCGGCGAGAGTTTCGCCGGAAATCTTGTCTTCAGATGTGAGGGAGTCAGCTGGTTTCACCACGCTACATCACTCCGCTGCGAAGGCAGTCGTGAACGCTGATAATGCCAGTGGTTTTCTTGTTATCAACGACGAACAGGCAGGTAATGCCGTTGAATCCGGTCGAGTTCATCTGCGCGAGCGCTTCTCCTGCCAATGCATGCGCAGATATGGTCTGAGGATTGCGGGTCATGACCTCGTTCACAGACTTGTTAAGCAGGTCTGCGCCCATATGACGCCGCAAATCGCCGTCAGTGATGATCCCCGCCAGGGACTGGTCCTTACCCAGTATCCCGACGCACCCAAAGCTTTTGGCGGAAATTTCAATAAGCGCCTCGCTCATCAGGGTGCCTTCGGGAACGAGCGGCAGGGCATCACCCGTATGCATCAGATCCTGCACTTTGATCAGGGAACCCCCAAGCTTTCCACCCGGATGAAAAACCCGGAACTGCTCAGCATTGAAACCACGGCGCGCAAGAAGCGCAACAGCAATCGCATCGCCAAGTGCCAATGCGGCGGTTGTTGATGTTGTCGGCGCAAGGCCCATCGGGCATGCTTCAGGCACATCTGGAAGCAGCAACAGGGCGTCGGCGCGGCGGCCAAGCGTGCTGTCCGCCTTCCCCACGATGGCAATTAGCGGGATGTGAAACCGTCTGGTATAGGCGATAATGTCACTGAGTTCCTTGGTGCCGCCGGAATTGGATAGACATAACACAACGTCGTTGTCGGTGATCATCCCAAGATCGCCGTGGCTGGCTTCGGCGGGATGAACGAACTGTGCTGGTGTGCCCGTGGAGGCGAGGGTGGCGGCTATCTTGTTGCCGATATGGCCGCTCTTGCCCATACCGCTGACAATCACGCGACCTTTTGCCTTGAATATATAATCAAGCGCCTTGACGAATTCCGTATCGAGGTCATCCTGAAGCTGCAGAAGCGCATCAGCCTCGGCTTTCAGGACTTTCCGGGCGGCAACAATATCCGGGTTTTCGTCAACCCTGGCTGCTACCGCTTCCTTCGAATTTGTCATTGATTAATCCGTCGCCTGCTTGTTTTTCTCGCTTTGCTCAACGCTGGGCTGACATTACTATTGTTAAGGTCACTCAATATATAAGAAATTATGTGTTTTTAACAAGACTAATAGCCGTTTCTGGCCCCGTGTCAGCTATGCGCGAATATGTCTGTGTCCATCCAGCCTGCAAGATCGAGCTTCGCCCGGGTCGGCAGGAAGTCAAAACAGCGTTGAGCGAGTTCCTGTCTTCCTTCGCGCTTTAACATCTCGTCAAGGGCGCTCTTGATTTCATGAAGGTAGAGAACGTCTGAGGCGGCATATTCCATCTGCGCTTCAGTCAGCTCCGCCGCGCCCCAGTCCGAAGACTGCTGCTGCTTGGAAATATCAATGCCAAGCAATTCCTGACAAAGGTTCTTCAGGCCATGTCGGTCCGTATAGGTGCGCACCAGTCGAGAGGCGATCTTGGTACAATATACCGGCGCGCAGGTGATCCCGAGATAATGCTCAAGTACCGCTATGTCGAAACGTCCGAAATGAAATAGTTTGACCCTGTCCTGATCACCAAGCTGACGGGCGAGATTGGGGGCGTCATAGCTTTTGCCATCAAACTTCACCAAATGGGCGTCGCCGTCACCGGATGAAAGCTGAACAAGGCAGAGACGGTCACGATGCGGCAGCAATCCCATGGTCTCACTGTCCACGGCAATGACGGACCCAAGGTCCACGTCGTCCGGCAGATCGCCTTGATGCAGAAAAATTGCCATTTCATCCTCCGATAACGGCTAGCGGCGTGAAGGATAGGGGCATAACCGTAAAATATATGCTGAAGTATTGGTGCCCAGGAGAAGAATGAGCGTCGCCACTTCTAGTTCATTGAAAAATAAGAGAAAATTCCCTCGCCTTCTTCGCATTGTATACCAGCAGTGTTCCCAGAATACAAGAGGATATTTCGGTAGTGCGGGTACGGCCAAGACCCGTCCCGGTGTAGGCCGGGGAAAATCAACGGTGATATGAAAATAACGGGAGAGGTGCGTCTGGATG
>JBBDJF010000079.1:0-18741 GCA_040880045.1 Sneathiella sp. | reverse complement strand
CAATTCGGATACGCTGATCATAGGCACGCATTTTTCCGGACCAACGGCGGGGCATCTTAAAACGCGGGAGAATGGCGATTATTGGCTAGAGACATGATAACCGACCACCGCTCGCCTTCTGTATAATTGCTGGCGGATAGAGTAAGTTTGGTGCCGATACAGGCGCATTACTAATTCACAATTTTAAACAGGGGATTACAAAATGCTGAATAAACTATCACAGGCAATATTGGTAACAGGAGCAGCTATTCTGGCTTTCAGCTCGAATGTTTTGGCGGCGGATGCGGCATCCTGTAAACAAGTGAGATTTTCCGATGTTGGTTGGACGGATATCACGGCAACAACCGCCGCCGCCTCAGTCGTGCTGGAAGCATTAGGCTATGAGCCGAGCGCGACAGTCCTTTCCGTTCCGGTTACCTATACCAGCCTGAAGAACGGTGACATTGATGTCTTTCTTGGAAACTGGATGCCGACGATGGAAGCCGATATTGCTCCCTACCGGGAGGATGGGTCTGTTGAAACAACGGGGATGAATCTCACCGGCGCAAAATACACTCTCGCCGTTAACAAGGCCGCCGCCGATGGCGGGATCAAGAGCTTCGCCGATATTGCCAAGTTCAAGGACAAACTGGACGGCAAGATTTACGGAATTGAACCGGGCAACGATGGAAACCGACTGATACAGGACATGATCGACACCGACGCGTTTGGTCTGAAGGGTTTCAAGGTTGTGGAGTCAAGCGAACAGGGAATGCTGGCACAGGTTACACGGGCCGACCGGAAAGAGGAATGGGTGGTTTTCCTCGGCTGGGAGCCGCATCCGATGAACGCCAACCATGACCTGACATATCTTTCGGGCGGGGATGAATATTTCGGTCCCAACTTTGGCGGTGCGGAAGTCTTCACCAATGTTCGCAAAGGCTATCTAACGGAGTGCCCGAATGCCGGCAAACTTGTCTCGAACCTGAAGTTCACACTGGCAATGGAAAACGAGATCATGGGGGCGATCCTTGACGATGGCATGGATCCGGAAAAAGCTGCGAAGGATTGGTTGACGAAGCATCCGGATGTTCCTGCCGCCTGGCTTGACGGTGTTACAACCTTCGAAGGCGGTGATGCGGCGGCGTCCCTGAACAAGGCCCTCGGTATGTAACCGGTTTGTGGTCGGACTAATGCGACTCGCCGTTGCTTTTCTGCTTTGCAGGAGACAATAGCGGTTAGAAAGAGGGGGAGGCGATATGGAGTGGCTTACAGACCATAAAATTCCGCTTGGGAGCTGGATACGTGACGGGGTTGATTTCCTGCTCGATCACGGGGCATGGATTTTTGACAGCTTTTCCGATGGGCTTGCTGCTTTGATCAACACTCTGGTTGACCTAATGCTCTGGTGCCCACCACTCCTTCTCGTGGTGATTTTCGCGGCCCTTGCCTATGCCTTGCACCGGAGTTGGAAGCTCTCCCTCTTGATCCTGCTGTGTTTGTTGCTGGTTATTAATCTTGGCTATTGGGAGGAAACAGTTCGAACGCTCGGGCTGATCCTGTTCGCGACGCTCAGCTGTGTCATTATCGGTGTTCCTCTTGGCATCCTCGCCGCACACCGACAGGGATTTTACGTGATCCTGCGACCCGTCCTTGATCTGATGCAGACAATCCCGACATTCGTCTATCTGATCCCGACGATGATCATGTTTGGCCTTGGTGTCGTGCCTGGGCTTATTTCGACAGTCATCTTTGCAATCCCTGCACCGATCCGGCTTACCTATCTTGGAGTATCCAATGTCCCCAAAGCTCTAATAGAGGCGGGAGAGGCATTCGGGGCGACCCGACGCCAGATTCTCTGGAAAATAGAACTGCCACACGCGGCGCCCACGATCATGGCCGGGGTGACGCAATGCATCATGCTTTGTCTCTCCATGGTGGTCATCGCCGCGATGGTTGGGGCGCCGGGGCTTGGCGTGCCGGTCTTGCGGGCCCTGAACACGGTGAATATCGCGATGGGCTTCGAAGCGGGCCTTGCCATTGTTATTATAGCTATCCTGCTTGACCGGGTATGCAAGCAACCTGAACTCAAGCAGAGGAAATAGCATGCCCGTTGTTGAATTCAGAAAAGTGGATATTGTTTTCGGAAGCAATCCGGCCCCGGCACTATCGTTGCTTGACCAGGGCGCAGAACGTGAGGAAATTCTGGAAAAGACAGGCAGTGTTATCGGCGTTGCCGGGGCAACACTCGGAGTTGAGGCGGGAGAGGTTTGCGTCCTTATGGGGCTTTCCGGAAGCGGAAAGTCCACATTGCTTCGCGCTGTCAACGGCCTGAACAAGGTCTCGAGAGGTGACGTACTGGTAGAGCATGAGGGTGAGCAGATTAATCTGGCGACATGTGACAGGGCGACCCTTCGGCACCTGCGGATGCACCGGATTTCCATGGTTTTTCAGCAATTCGCACTGCTGCCCTGGCGTACTGTCGCTGAGAATGTCGGCTTTGGACTTGAATTGCGGGGTCTCGGCAAGCGGGAAAGGGCGGAAATTGTCGGCGAAAAGCTGGAATTGGTGCAGCTTGATCAATGGAAGGACAAGTTTGTACATGAGCTTTCAGGCGGCATGCAGCAGCGCGTCGGACTGGCCCGAGCCTTTGCGACGGATGCAGATATCCTGTTGATGGACGAACCCTTTTCGGCACTCGATCCGCTAATCCGTAATCGACTACAGGACGAGCTTCTTGCCCTTCAGGAGAAAATGCACAAGACAATAATTTTTGTCAGTCATGATCTGGATGAAGCCCTGAAAATTGGGAACAAAATTGCGATAATGGATCAGGCAAGGATTGTCCAGTATGACTCGGCCGAAGAAATCGTCCGTAATCCGGCGAATGAGTATGTTGCGGATTTTGTCGGGCATATGAACCCGCTGAATGTTTTGCGGGCGCGTAGTTTGATGACGCCCTTTGATAAAATTCCAGCAAGTGATCATGAATTAATCCTGGATCGTGCCGGTTATTGCCGTCTTAAACTCGATGCTGCATGTTTAATCTTAAGTGCGACCTCCAACGGTACGCCCTCGAAAATAACATCTTATACCGGTCCCGAAGATTTCCCCGGGATTGAATATGATCAGTTCGTCACAGCGGCGCCGGATATCATGCTTCGTGATGTAATCGAAATTCGCCGTCGTTCCGGCTCTCCGGTTTTGTTTATTGAGAACGGGAAATTTATCGGTATGATCGGTGACGATGAAATATTCGAAGGGTTCCTGAACTAGCGGGAAGAAAACCTGATCCGGGGCGCAAAACTGGATGGGAAAAAGAAAATGAAACTATATGATTGTGTTGGCCCGCCGAGCCCGCGCCGCGTCAGGATTTTTCTGGCGGAAAAAGGCCTTGAAGTGGAAAAAGTCATGGTCAATATGCGCGAAGGGGAGCAATTGACCGATGCCTTCAAGCAGATTAACCCGAATTGTACGGTTCCGGTGCTTGAACTGGATGACGGGACGCGGATTTCCTCCATCGATGCGATGAACCGCTATTTCGAGGAGATATGCCCCGAACCGCCGCTATTCGGCAGTAATCCTACAGAGCGGGCGCAGATAAACGACTGGTGCCATTATATCAACGTCAATGGCTTTATGGCCGTAGCCGAAGCACTTCGCAATTCAGCGCCCCGGCTTGCGGGTCGTGCCATCACGGGCCCGCGCGATGTGGAGCAAATCCCGGCGCTTGCGGAACGGGGACGAGAGCGGGTTGTCTATTTCTTTGAGGATCTGGATAAGCAGCTTGCCGGACATGAATTTGTCGTTGGCGACACATATTCGGCGGCAGATGTCGGGGCACTGGTTGTCGTCGATTTCGCGACGGGCATGGCGAAGATTGACATGCCGGAAGGTCTGGATAACCTGAAGCGCTGGTATGCGGCTGTCTCTGCCAGGCCGAGCGCTAGCGCTTATTTCAGGCGTAAACTTGCTCCTGCGAGGACGGCCGCCACGACGGCCGCCTTCACTTCCGCCGGAGGCGCCATGCGATGTTTCGGCGGGCATCTTAATCTGCCAGACGGGGCCGAAATGCGCCTCTATTTCCGTTAGATCAAGGGATGGTTTCGGCGTATATCCGTCAAGAGCCTCCGCCATTGCCTTCAGATGGTCATGGCTGGTGCCACAGCAACCACCGATAATGCGGGCGCCTGCATCGACCGCGAGACGGGCATAGTCCGCCATAACCTCCAATGTCCCGCTATAGCTGAGCGCGCCATCCTTGAATTCAGGGATGCCGCAATTGGCCTTGGCGACGATGATGTCGTCTGCTGCCGCGGTGGATTTGAGACCCAAGACAGTTTCGAGCATTTCACCGGCGCCAACGCCGCAATTTGCCCCCCAACCTATGGGACGTACAGGGAGTTCGTGACAGAAGTCCGTAAATTCCGCAGGCTTTATACCCATCATTGTTCGGCGGTTCGTATCGAAGGACATGGTGCAGACGAAAGGATGCCCCGTTGCCTTAACCGCGTCGACAGCGGCGGCGACTTCCTCTTTCGATGACATGGTCTCAATCCACAATACATCGACCCCACCCTCAATGAGGGCTTCAGCCTGTGCCTTGAACGCAGCAACAGCACCGTCATGTGTAAGGGCCCCCATCGGCTCCATTAGTTCGCCTGTTGGTCCCATGGACCCTGCGACGACTATGGGGCGGTGAGCCCGACCGGCTTCTGCCCGGGCGATTTTCGCGGCGGCCAGGTTCAGTTCATGCACGCGATCCTGCGCATTATGAAGTTTAAGCCGATAGCTCGTTCCGCCAAAGCTGTTGGTCAGGATAATGTCCGAACCTGCCTCAACAAAACCGCGATGAAGCGCGTGAATTTTTTCCGGCGCGTCGATGTTCCAAAGTTCGGGTGCGTCGCCTGATTGCAAACCCGCGGCGAAAAGATTGGTTCCCACAGCCCCATCGGCCAGCAGGAATGGCTTTTCTTCCAGAAGCTGCTTAAGTTTGTCAGTCATGTCAGTATTCCGCGCTGGATTCCGGTATTCCCGTCATGACACAGGCCGACATTATTGGCAATGCAAAAGCATGACTGCTTATTTACCGGCGGAAACCACCCATGGAGATGGCTCATGGCGCCAATGGAGAGTGAAACTGTCACTTCGTTTCCGGACCGGTATCCTCTTTTGGCTCTTCAGCCTTTTTAGCTCGAGGAGAGCCTGGCTTCTTCGGTGGCACGGGGCCATCGGAATTTTCTGCGACGATAATCACGTCATCCGCCGCTTCAACCTCCGGTTCCGGTGGCCATGGCCCGATCGGGAAAGGCTTCTCATCACTTTGATAGGAGAGAAAGGCAACGAGTTGCCTGTTATATTCCGCAAGGGCTCCACCGAACGATTGCAGCTGAGCGAAAGGAGAACCGGTCAACAGGGCCTTGAAGAATTGCAGGATCGTAATTGCGAGAAGTACAATTTCTGCGACCCGGTAGATAATCCCATACAGGATAAGGTAAATCAGCCTCGTCCAAGTTGATTTCGATTTAACATGGGTTTTTACATCGTCCGTCATTCGTTGCGCCCTTTGCATAGTTAAAGTTCCGCAAGGCATCCAACGGGCAGCGACCTTGTCAAAGCCAGCGCCGGACCCTCATCTTATAATCTAGATATTCGTTGCCGAACTTATCTTCAAGGTAGGCTTCCTCTTTGGCGATGACGTAATAGCGAATAAAGGCAAGACATACAGGAAGGGTAACAATGGCAAGCCAGCTCCCTGCCGCGATTGCTATTCCCAGGTAAACTGCTGCCATAGCTACATAAATTGGGTTTCTGGAGTATTTATAAACCCCGTCGGAAATGATGGTCGTTGTGGGTTTCCAAGGCTCTACATTTGATCCGGCAGTTTTATGCTTTCTCGCGCTGTGAGCCAGATATATGACGCCAATCGCAGCAAACAGACCACCGATCAGCGTCAGGAAAAGCGATGCCGCGTGTCCTTCCGCCCATGCCGAGTTGAAATAGAGTCCAATCAATAGAAAAACAAGGAAGAAAAGCGGCGGCGGTATTTTCACGCCGGGATTATCGGATTTTGGCATATGATCACCTCCTCTAAATTCGCAAGGAGAATAACAAATCCGAGGGCGGTCGTCCGTATCGAATATCACATCCTGTTATTAACGGGGGACATTCGTCGCGAGGTAGTTGATGGCGGCTTGGACACCACCGGAACCATGGGGAATATCCTGTGCCTGCATACTCATTTCGATGGCGCCAAGTGTCCCAAGCAACATAGGAGCATTGATGTGCCCCATATGCGCGATACGAAGGGCCTTCCCGGAAAGTTCCGAGATTCCCACCCCGACGACAACGCCGCATTTTTCGTTACAGTACTGGTGAATGGCATTCAGTGTTGCGGTCTTGGCAACGAGGACGGTTGTAACCGAATTTGCGCGTTCTGCCGGGTCGATAATATTGAAGGAGAATTCCCCTCCTTCGGCCCATTTTGCAACGGCCGCGCGGGCTGCCCCGGCGAGTAGCTGATGACGCAGGAATATCGCCTCAAGCCCTTCTGTGCGGATCATTTCAAATGCTTTTTGAAGTCCGAACAGCATATGAACCGGTGGTGTGCCAGCATAATTCTGGTAATGCTCCGGCCCAAGGCGGCCGGTCCAATCCCAATAGGCCGTGCGAAGATTCGCTGACGAGTGACGTTCCAGCGCCTTTTCATTTGCAATGACAAAACTGATGCCCGGAGACATCATCAGCCCCTTTTGACAGGCGGCGACCGTCACGTCGACGCCCCATTCATCCATGCAGTAGTCCATCGTTCCGAGGGAGGCGATGGTATCAACCATCAACAAGGCGTCATGGCCTGCGTTATCAATTGCGCGACGGATTGCAGGAATGTCATTGACCACACTTGTGGCGGTATCAACCTGAACAAGCAGCACGGCCTTGATGTCACGGCTTTTATCTGCTTTCAACCGTGCTTCAACGGCATCCGGGTCGACGGCTTTTTGCCAGCTGCCCGGCAATATCTCTATGTCGAGCCCCATGGTGCCGCCGGTTTGGCCCCAGCCGACCGCAAAAGACCCGCTTTCAAGGACAAGGACCTTTTCCCCCCGGCTCAGGACATTGCTGAGCGCGGCTTCCCATGCACCATGGCCGTTGGCGATGTAAATAAACGGCGTTCCCTTTGATTTGCTGATCATGCGGAGGCCGTCTTTCAGTTCCGCCGTCACGTCCACCAGCTCACCCTTGCGGATGTCTATCGCAGGACGGTGCATAGCTGCGAGAACCTCATCAGGGACGGTTGTCGGT
Source organism: Sneathiella sp. (assembly GCA_040880045.1). GTDB lineage: Bacteria > Pseudomonadota > Alphaproteobacteria > Sneathiellales > Sneathiellaceae > Sneathiella. The sequence continues at coordinate 11,460 of JBBDJF010000079.1, read as the reverse complement.
CCTGGAATGCTCAAAAATTGTCGTCCGTTCTTGACACTCATGACGATACTTTCCTCATGCTGCGATCTTTCATTGATCGAGAGTTTATTCGCTTTTTCCGGCGGGGCAATGGTATTTCGCCGGATGTGTTTTAGTCAGCTTCCCTGGACTCCCGCTTTCGGGCTTCCTTTACAACGGTACTGTAAAGTTGCTTGCTGGATGATCCGAGGCTGCCGAGTGGTAGAAATACCGCTTTTTTGCCGCCGGAAGGTCGCTGTAGTACTCGGACTACTGTCAATCCAGCAAGAAAAAGGGTACAGCCGATTACGTAATAGAACAAACCGTTGGGGCCAACCCGGCCCATTATCTGCGATGCCAGTATGGGGCCGATACTGGCGCCGGTTCCGTAAGCGAGCAATAACCCCGCCGACACCTGGACCAGGCGGTTTTGGTCGGCAAGGTCATTTACCTGTGCAGACGACATCGGATAAATCGTGTAGCAGAATCCGCCATATATCAGACAAAATCCAAACAATGCGAGGACGTGATGACCTGCGGCCGCCCAGATAATACCGCCACTGATCAGGGCCGTTGCCAGGGCAGAAATAATCAGGATCGTCCGACGATCGAAACGGTCTGACAATCGACCAACCGGAAACTGCAACAACATGCCACCGAGCAATATGCTCGCCATAAAGGTGGAGATCTGGCTGAGGCTGAGACCGATGGCGTTGGCGAAAATTGGCCCCATACTATTGATGGCCGAATTTGTCAGCCCGGCAATCAGCGTCCCGGCGACACCGACCGGCGAAATGCGAAGAAGATCGCGAAACTTCATCCGCTCCGGTGCCGACGGGCGAGGGACCGTCGCGCGAGTAAGGAGAATGGGCACAAGGGCGATGGAAAAGATGATGGACGCAATGGAGAAAAGCTGAAATCCGTCCGGATTGGCAATGGTAATCAGGAACTGGCCGGATCCGGCGCCCAGATAGTTTGTTATCATATAAAGCGAGAGAACGCGGCCTCTCGTGGCGTTGGTTGAGCGTTCATTGAGCCAGCTTTCGACGATCATGACCATCCCGGCCATACAAAAACCGGTAATCGCGCGCAGTATGAACCATGCGACAGGATCGATTATCAGGACATGGGCAAGGACGGCAACGGACATAACGGAAGCGAAGGCCGCGAAAGACCGGATATGCCCTGCACTGGCGATCACTCGAACTGCATAAATTGCCCCCAAAAGCATACCGATAAAAAAGCCGGCCATAATCACACCGGTAACCTCCGTGGAGAAGCCTTCCAGCTTGCTGCGCAGTCCGAGCAGGGTACCAAACATGGCGTTGGCGACCATCAGGAGACCATAGCTTGTGAGGAGGGAAGCAACCGATTTGATCGAATTCCACATTTTGGATCAGGCGCCCGGAGAGGTCTTGGACGTTCGCACGGTCCAGATCATGGCAACGAGCGACAAAGCGCCCAAACAGGCAAAGCTGGCAACCAGGGGCAAGACGGTCCCGTTGTAAAGTTGGGCAATAAGGGTGCCGAGTCCCATCGACACAAAAGTCGTGATAGAGCCAATCACAGCCGCAGCGACACCCGCAATATGCCCCAGCGGTTCCATCGCCATGGCATTGAAATTTCCAAACAGGATACCGATACAGAAAAAGGCAATCATAAAGAAGCTGACTAGCGTCCAAAGGGGCGGCTGACCTTGCTCTACATATGTGTAGATGAGAAACAGGGTGGATGTGACCGTCAGTGTAATAAGGGCGATATAGGATAGTTGGCGCATCCCGAACCGCATTACCAGCCTTGCATTGACAAATGAGGCGGCCCCGATGGCAATCGCGAGGACCCCAAAATAGACGGCGAACATCTCACCGACGCCATACTGGTCCTGGAATATTTGCTGGGACATCGTCAGATACCCTAAAAAAGCGCTGAAAATAAACCCGCCGACCATCGTAAAGCCGAATGCCGCACGGGTATAGATCACTTCCTTCACGGCAAGCCAGATCCGGCGGAGGGAAAACGGCGCGCGTTTCTCTGGAGCCAGTGTTTCTTCCTGTCGCAGGCCGAACCAGAGTAAGGTAGCGAAACCCATCACAAAAAGCGTGATAAAAATTACCCGCCATTCGGCAAAAAACAGAATGCCCTGGCCAATGGCGGGAGCCAGGATCGGCACCAGAATGAAAACCGTCATGACAAGGGACACGAACCGAGCCATTTCACGCCCTTCATACTGATCGCGTATGAGCGCAAGAGAGACAATTCGGGGCGACGCGACGCCTAAGCCCTGTAAAAACCGCCCAATAAGCATTACCGTGAAATTCTCAGCGAATATCGATAGAAGGCAGCCAATGAGGAACAGGCCAAAGCCAAAGTAGATTGCAGGTTTGCGGCCCGTGCTATCGGAAATCGGTCCATAGAACAGCTGCCCAATCGCGAGGCCGAGAAAGACGGCGGAAATAACATACTGACGATCATTCGGGCTGGTTGCCTGCAGGTCCTGACTGATATCAAGCAGAGCCGGCAGCATGACATCTATCGATAACGCAACCATGGAAATCATCATCGCAAGCAGGATGACCTGTTCAACAAACCCAAGTTTTTTGGAGGGTGAGGACATGGGCAGGACAATGCTCCGGTTTTCAAAGGTAATGCTCAGGAATAAAACCTGAAGAAGGACGGTACCATTCAGGCCCGGTCCCACTGCGTGATGAACTCGCATTATAGTATAAATCCTGCCGTATAGAGCAAGTTGTTTATCGTCAAACAAAAAAGCTGATATTTCCGTTTCGCTTGCGATAAATACTGGAGTAAGCTCACGCCATGCTGACGGGAGATTCCGCATTCCAAAATAAATAATAAGGAAACAGCATGAGCCAACTAGAGAGTAACAGGCCGCTCAGCGGTATGAATGCATTGCTGGCACGGACACCCTTTTATTATGGTTGGGCAGTGGTGGCCATTGTCTTTGTCACCATGGGGATCGGGGTTAATGTACGGACGTCCTTCTCTTTGCTTTTTCCGGCAATCCTGAATGAATATGGTTGGGATCGGGCGACGACAGCCGCGGCCTTTTCAGTCGGATTCGCAGTCGGGGCAATGCTGGCACCGGTTGTAGGCAAACTTCTTGAGTTTGTGGCTCCGCGATATCTTTTGTCAATTTCGGCTATATTGGTCAGTCTCGGCTTTATTCTCTCCACCTATGCGACGGAGCCCTGGCATTTTTATCTTACACTGGGCGTGCTGATGGTCGGCACCGGAATTGTACTCACCTATGTAGGGCAATCAATGTTCCTGCCCAACTGGTTTCAGCGTCGTCGCGGCCTCGCTGTCGGCATTGCATTTTCCGGTGTCGGGATCGGATCGGTCATTCTGATGCCCCTTATACAGGAAACCATCTCCGCTGACGGTTGGCGGGATGCCTGCTGGTTAATGGCGGGATTACTTTTGATAATCGTTCTGCCGATGAATTTTTTTCTACAGCGTAAGGAGCCCGCGGATATCGGCCTGTTCCCGGATGGGGATGCCGCGCCGGATAAGGAAATGACACGCGGGCAGCAAGCTGCGGCCGACCCCGTTGTCGATGTAGAATGGGCAAATACGGACTGGACTTTGCGTAAGGCAACCAAAACCGCGACCTTCTGGTGGTTGGCGTTGGCGTGCTCAACGGCACTTTATGTTTGGTATGCTGTGCAGGTACATCAGACGAAGTACCTTATCGAAATTGGCTTTTCGGATCTGGAGGCGGCGTCCGCTCTTGGTCTTGTCGGCTTCGCCGGCGTGCTTGGGCAGATATACCTGGGCAACCTTTCCGATCGGATCGGCCGTGAATGGGTATGGTCTCTTTCAACCGCTGGATTTCTACTCAGCTGTGTTCTGTTGCTGGTGATGGAGCATGTGCCGAGCACGGCCATGATGTATGCGATGGTGATTCTGCAAGGGGGGCTTGGCTACGGAATTGCGACGGTTTTCGGCTCCATGCCCGCAGACCTTTTTCAGGGGCGGGGATATGGTATAATTTTCGGAACACTTAGCACACTTGCGCTTATTGGCGGCGCAGTTGGGCCTTGGTTGACGGGGTATTTCTACGATGAGGGCGGGAATTACCATTTGGCATTTTACGTGGTTATCGGCATGTCGCTTCTTTCAATATTATCCGTCTGGCTTGCCGCTCCCCGCAAACGCAGATTGGTTGCTGGCCAGGCTCGAAAGCGGGCGATGAGGGCAATGTCGAACTAGTCGGATACATATTAAATTTGGGATAAAAAATGGCTAAAAAGCAAAAGATTGCTCTGGTGACCGGAGCCGGAGCTGGAATTGGCCGGGCGGTTTCGCTTACACTGCTGAAAAACGGGTATAAGGTGGCTCTTGCCGGTCGCAAACGCCAGACACTACAGGAAACACTGGATCTTGCCGGAGCAGAGTCAAAGAATGGGCGGGTAGTTCCAACGGATGTCAGTGATCCGGTCGCCGTAGATGATTTGTTTGAGACGATCCGGTCGACATTCGGGCGGCTCGATCTTCTCTTCAATAACGCGGGGATCGGCGCTCCGCCGGTGCCGCCGAATGAGTTGGCGATTGATGTCTGGCAGAATGTGGTCAATACGAACCTGAACGGGTCTTTCTACTGCGCGCGCGCCGCCTTTGGGATGATGCGCGAACAAAAGCCGGTTGGCGGGCGTATCATCAATAACGGGTCAATCTCAGCACAGGTGCCAAGACCATACAGCATCGCCTATACGTCGACCAAGCATGCTATAACCGGCCTGACCAAGTCTCTGTCGCTTGATGGGCGCGCCTTTGATATCGCCTGCGGGCAAATCGATATCGGCAATGCCGAAACACCGATGACAGCCGTGATGAAAAAGGGTGTTCCGCAGGCAAATCTGGCTATGGCGCCGGAGCCTGTCATGAACGTGGAAAATGTCGCCTCGGCCGTCCTGTATATGGACAGTCTTAGTCTTGAGGCAAACGTTCAGTTCATGACCATAATGGCGACCAAGATGCCGTTTATTGGCCGTGGCTAGGGCAGGACTTACAATTTGGATTTTGGCACCTATATCTAACCGTTCGTTCCAATATAATGGAGAAGGAAAGTAAGGTTTATTATGTCCAGATCACGTAACGTTGCCCGCGTAATTCTCTCGACGGAAGCCTCGGACGGAGCCGGTGTGAAGCTGCGCCGATCAATCGGGACGGAGCAGATTTCGGAGCTGGATCCGTTTTTGCTGCTTGATAATTTCGGGACTGAAAATCCTGATGACTACATCGCCGGATTCCCCTCTCATCCTCACCGCGGGTTTGAAACAGTGACCTATATGATCGCGGGTCAGATGCGGCACAAGGATTCAACTGGCGCCGAAGGGGTTCTTGGACCTGGCAGTGTACAGTGGATGACGGCCGGACGGGGTATCGTGCATTCGGAAATGCCAGAACAGCGCGAAGGCCGGATGAGCGGGTTTCAGCTCTGGGTAAACCTCCCGGCCAAGGACAAGATGTGTCCGCCTCGTTATCAGAATATTGACCCTGAAGATGTGCCCGAGGTCGATCTTGGCCGCGTGCATATCCGTGTACTCGCAGGAGAGGTTAATGGGCCCGAAGGTATTGTTTCGGGTCCGGTGACAGGCGTTGCCACAGACCCGATTTATATTGATGTAACGCTTGGGCCTGGCGGTAGCTATGAGCATGTTGTTCAGGAAGGTCACACGGCCTTCGCCTATGTCTTCGAAGGGGAGGTTGAAGTTGGCGGTAAGGTCATTGACCAGCACCATCTCGCTATCCTTTCAGATGGTGATCATGTCCGGCTGTCGAGCGAGAACGGTGGGCGGGCTATCCTTGTGGCGGGCCGCCCCATCGGGGAGCCGGTCGCGCGCTATGGCCCGTTCGTGATGAACAGCTTTGATGAAATACAACAGGCTGTCCGGGACTTTCAGACCGGGAACTTCTAAGCCTGCTTGATCGGCGCGGCAAAGCCCGTTAGGATTTTGCCGCGCATAATTGTCACCTTGAGAATGACGAAAAGGATAGCAGCTGATGACCGTCGATATTTCCTCGCCGATAACCCTTCCCTGCGGTGTGACCGTAAAAAACAGACTTGCCAAGGCTCCGATGACGGAGGGGCTCGCGGATTCCATGAACCGGGCAACGAAACGCCATGTTACGCTCTATCGCAAATGGGCGGAAGGCGGCGCCGGAATTCTCGTGACCGGCAATGTTCAGGTTGATCGCCGGTTTTTGGAACGGCCCGGAAATGTTGTTATTGACAAGAACGGCGGACTGGATGAGCTGCGCGCCTTTGCCGCCGCAGGGACGGCCAATAATACACTTCTCTTCATGCAAATCGGCCATGCCGGGCGACAGACGCCGCGTCGCGTCAACCCGCGTCCGGTGGCGCCATCGGAAATATCGCTGGCGTTGCCGGATAGTGCCTTCGGTGCGCCAAGGGCGCTCACATCCGATGAAGTGGAAGATGTCATCCAGCGGTTTATTCATGTGGCGAAGATCGCAAAGGAAACCGGATTTTCTGGAGTTCAGGTGCATGGCGCACATGGTTATCTGATATCCGAATTTCTATCGCCCCTGGCCAACCAGCGAGACGATAAATGGGGAGGCAGCCTTGAGAATCGCGCTCGTCTGCTGCGCGAAGTGGTGCAGGGTATCCGTTCCGCGGTTGGCCCGGATTACCCGATCTCGGTCAAGCTGAATTCATCGGATTTCCAGAAGGGTGGCTTCAGTCATCAAGACTGCCTCCAGGTTGTCAAATGGCTGGAGGAAGATACCGTCGATCTTCTTGAAATTTCCGGGGGAAATTATGAAAATCCGGCTATGATGATCGGTGCGCGTGGCGCGGATGAAATTCGAAGCACGACTGTCGTTCGTGAGGCCTATTTCATGGGCTATGCGAAGAGCATCCGAGAAGCGACTCGCATTCCGTTGATGGTAACGGGCGGCTTTCGGAGCCGAAATGCCATGGATACCGCCCTTGAAGAAGGTGATATTGATATCATCGGAATTGGCCGCCCGATGTGCGTGGATACCGATGCCCCCAACCAGCTATTGGCGGCAACCGACAGCACGACAATCGCCTACGAACAGCAAATAAAACCTTCAAAAGGCGCGCTTGGCTGGTTCTGTCTCAACATCATCCGTATTGCTGACGGCCTCGCGCCGGATCGCGACATGAGTGGGGAAACGGCAATTACGGCCTATCTGGAGAATGAAGAGAAAACCGCCTCTGCTCTTGAAGGACGATCTGTTTGACCGTTAATATAAGGCGAATTTGATCAGCGTCAGTGCTGCGCTAAGTTGGAAGGGTAACGTTCTAACTCGCAGGAAGGAGGAAGAATGTTTGACAAACCGTCTTTGATTACGCGTATTGCCGTTGGGAAGATTGTTGGTTTTATCGTTGGACTGATCGGGTTTCTCCTGCTGCCTTATCTCTGGCCTGAGGGAGACCTTCTGTTAAGGTTTGGCATTCTGTTCTGGTATATCACTGTTGGTGCCGTCATCGGTGCTTTTGGTGTGCTAACCTGGAACCCTGTACTTCGCCTCCCTATGCCGTGGTGGTTTCGGGCACCGCTTATTGGCGGGTGGATGAACTTTGTGCTGGCATTGTTTGCCTATGACATGTTTGCACGGATGATGCTGGATATTCTCGGCCCGGATTTCCCATTTACGTCGCCGTTCTGGTTTGTGTTGGAAGGGGCGATTGTCGGCCTTGTCATGGGCTTTTTTGCCACCAGATTTGGTGGCGAGGGTAAAGAAACTGTGCCCGAGACGCCATCATAAACTGTCAATTGCTAGCCGAGGCGGGTAGTTTTCAGCTTAGCTCTGCTTGACAATTTCCCGCTCAACCGCTTCCAGGCGGTCTTTGCCGAAAAACATTTCATTGTCAACAAAGAACATCGGTGCCCCGAAACATCCACGCCCGACAGAGGAACTCGTGTTGTTGATGAGGGCGTCCTTTATCGCCTGATCCTGTATACGCTCCATGATTTTTTTCGCGTCAAGGCCTGCCTCGTTCAAGGTGTCCAGTATAACCGCTGGGTCGTCCATTTTCTTACCGTCTTCCCACATCGCCGTAAAAACAGTGTCGATATACTGATCGGCGCATCCTTCCTTCTCGGCAGCGAGGGCGCCGCGCATGATCTGTACGGTATTAACCGGGAAATTCGGGTTCATCCTGAACTTTGTCATATTATGCTCTTCGATGAAGCGTTTTGTTTCTAATCGCATGTAATCCATCTTGAGCGGGATTCCATTGAACTGTTCCATTGGGGATTTGTTATTGGTCATCTTGAAGACGCCGCCGAGCAATATCGGGAAATATGTGAATTTGACGCCTGTCCGTTTCTCGATTTCAGGTATTACCAGATGCGAAAAATAGCAGTTCGGACTGCCGAAATCATAGTGGAATTCAACTTGCACCGTCATTTGTTCTTTCCTTTTTGATTTTGCCCGGTCGATGATATGGTGCAGTCTGGACCTTGTCGTGAAAATAGACAAGTACAGTCTCAAACCCACTGAAAGCAAACAATAACAATGAAAAACAGGGATCAGCACGATGAATGATATGTCCGACGAAAGAGTCGGCTTCAGCCATATGACGGAGGGAACGTCTTCGGATTACAAGATAATTTCCAAAAACTTCAAGGCATATTCTGCGGATTTGCCGGACCGGGTAATGGCGCATCTCAAGTTGCTGGAGGGTGATTTCGGCGGGTTTCCCGTGGACCGGCTGGAGCATTCATTGCAATCGGCAACCCTTGCGCATCAGGACGGGCAGGACGAGGAATATGTTGTTGCCGCGCTGCTCCACGATATAGGCGATACCCTTGGTAGCTTTAATCACGCAGACATCGGGGCGGCCATACTCAAGCCCTTCGTTTCCGAGAAACTGCATTGGGTTCTGGAAAATCATGGTATTTTTCAGGGCTATTACTTCTTCCATCATATCGGGCTTGACCGGGACATGCGCGAGAAGTTCCGGGGCCATGAACATTTCGAGGAATGCGCCCATTTCTGTGAGGCCTATGATCAGGCGGCGTTTGACAAGGACTTCAAATCCGCCCCGCTTTCGTTTTTTGAGCCTATGGTGTGCCGGGTCATGGCAGCGCCGAAGCAGTCAATCTATGTAATGGACTAGCCGGAACCGGTTCGCTCAACCAATGCTATAGCTTGGTGGCAATCGCTGTAGGTGTTTGCTGTTGACGGCTGACCTGCAGTTCCCGATGGGAAATATAGGTTGCGGCGCCAACAATGACCGCCCCGCCTATCATGACATACGGATCGAGCGCTTCGCCGAACACCAGCATGCCCAATATCGCGGCCCAGATCAACTGCAGGAAGCCGAGCGGTTGCGTAACGGTTATGGGTGCAGCCTGAAAGGCCCGCGTCAGAGTATAATGTGCGCTGGTGGCAATGACCGCAGCCAGGGCGAGCCACATCAGCTCGTCCATTGTCGGGTTCCGCCATTGATATATGGCGCCCGGCAACAAGGCGACGGTACAGGCAATCGACAACATGCCGACAATCATGGACGAGCTTTGTGTTTCCGTCAGTTTCTTGGCAAGAATGAAGGAGATGGCGAAAAGCGGCGCGGCACAGAGCTGTGCTATCTGCCCCAGGTTTATTTCCTGAAACCCTGGGCGGAGAATGATCAGTGCGCCGATAAAGCCGCAAATCACTCCGCCAATCCGACGAAACTGAAGTCTTTCTCCAAGGAACAAGGCCGCGCCGATGGTGACAAAAATCGGCGCGACATAACCGATTGCTGTTACTTCTGCGATGGGTATGCGGGCCATGGCATAAAACCAGAGAATGACGCCACCGCCATGAACGATCCCACGAGAAATATAAAACCACGTCTCACGCTTGTTCGGCAAACCGGGCCAATGCCGGATTACCATGGGAAGGATTAGAAGGGATCCCATAAAATAGCGGATAAAGGCCGCCTCAACTGCCGGGAGCCCGGACCCTAAATGCCGGATAATACCCGTCATGCCGACAAAAAGAATGCTCGATAGAACCATCCAGGCAATCCCCTGAAGGGTTTTGCTGCTTTGAAGCGAGGCGGAGAGGTTCATGGGCGAGCCTTTTCTTATTCTTATACCGACGATTGAGAGGAAGCTTGTGCCCAATCGGGACTGCGAAAGGCGCCCATTCTAAGTCGCAGCTTAGCTTTTTGCCACTTTAATTACACATTGCCTTCGCTCGCGGCAAAAGCGGTCAATGTTCGATGATCCCCTGATGCGCCTGATCACCCCATAACTCTTCTATCCGGGCGTCACGTCCACAGGAAAATCGATAGAATTTATACCGGACTGGATTCTTGTTATAGTAATCCTGATGATATTCTTCGGCCGGATAGAACTTAGAGGCTTCACGAATTTCGGTAACAACAGGAGCTTTCAAGTCACCGGATTGATCAAGTGCCACCTTCGAGGATTCTGCCGTTTCCTTTTGGGAATCCGTGGTCGCGAAAATAGCCGTTTTGTAGCTGTCACCCCGATCACAGAACTGTCCGCCATCATCTGTTGGATCGACGCTCCGCCAGAAAATGTCAAGAATTTCTGAATAGGTTATTTTATCGGGATCAAAGACAATTTCCACCGCTTCAATATATCCGCTCCCGCCGGCGGAGACAGATTTATAGGTAGGGTTTGGTGCCTCGCCGCCGATATAACCCGATGTTGTCGAGAGAACACCCGGCACATGATCATAATCGGATTCAACGCACCAGAAACAACCGCCAGCAAGAATTGCGGTTTCCTCAGCGACCGCCGCCCGGGACGGATAACCAAAGACGCCGACAGCCAGCAAGGCAACCGCCAGGTAAGAATAAACTGTGGGTGATAAGTATCTACGCATCCAGCACACTCCGTTCCGCTGCATTCATCAATGATTGAAAACTGGCGATTGTCGGCGTGAATACCAGTGTATCTCGCAGAAAGTTGATATCACAACATTGTCAGCTCTGGCGAAGGAGCCTAGGCCGCTTTTTCCTCACGTGGCATTGCAGGGCCGAATGGCCGGTCACCGGCTACGGTTGTGCGATATAATGCGCGGCGATAGCCATCATAGTCGTTGAGTGCAAGATGCATGGCGGCGCGGTTATCCCACATTGCGATAGAATTCTTCCGCCACCGAAACCGGCAGGTAAATACTTCACTTACCGAATGCCGATACAATTTCTCCAGAAGTTCACGGCTATCCTGTTCCGACATGCCCTTGAAACGGATAGTGTAGACCGGATTGACAAACAGGGCCTTGCGTCCGGTCTCCGGATGGATACGCACAACCGGGTGTTCCATTTCGTCATGGGCTTCCTCGGAATGAATAATCGTCATTGATTTACGCTTCTTGTTACCGAGGATCGATTTGCCTGTTCCGTATGGGCGCCGTGCGGAATGAACTGCAATCAGCGGATCAATGAGTGTTTTCATGCCCTCTGACAATGTCTCGTAAGCG
>JBBDJF010000078.1:0-18763 GCA_040880045.1 Sneathiella sp. | reverse complement strand
TCGACGAGATCGGGCGCGGCACGGCGACCTTCGACGGCCTGTCCATCGCCTGGGCAACGGTCGAAAACCTGCATGATGTCAATCAGTGCCGGGCACTTTTCGCAACCCATTATCATGAACTCACGGCACTCGCGGGGAAACTTCCCTCCCTGCAAAACCACAGCATGCGGGTCCGCGAATGGAAGGGAGACGTGATTTTCCTTCATGAAGTTACCGAAGGCTCGGCCGATCGGTCCTACGGGATACAGGTGGCAAAACTTGCGGGGCTGCCAAAGGCAGTGATCCGACGCGCGGAGACGGTTTTGAAAACCCTTGAAGAGAAGGATCAGGGTTCCGCGGCAACACGGCTCGCCAATGATTTGCCGCTGTTCTCAACAGTGATCAAGGAAGCCGCAGAAAAAGAAGAGCGAAAAGCACCTTCCCAACTTGAAGAACGCCTGAAAACAATCAATGCCGATGATTTATCGCCGCGTGATGCGCTTTCGATGTTGTATGAACTTAAGGAGTTAATGAGCAAGGAAGCATCTAGTTAATGACAAGCGGCGTACTGATCATTAATTTAGATCCTAACGCACAACAAAATAACAACAATAAAAGGGAGACATTTCATGTTTGATTTATCTGGAAAAACAGCTGTCATTACGGGGTCCAGCAAGGGCATCGGCAAGGCTATCGCCCATCAGATGGCGCTGGCGGGGGCAAACGTCACGATATCGAGCCGAAAAGCGGACAACTGCGAGGAGGTCGCAGCGGAAATCAATGCGAGCCTGCCCGAAGGAAGCAGTGGCAAGGCCGTTTCGATCCCATGCAATATCAACTCCAAGGAATCGCTGCAAAACCTGGTGGATGAAACCCATAAGATCTTCGGCGATATACATATCCTGGTGTGCAACGCAGCCCTTAATCCCTATTTCGGTCCGTCCGCTGATTGCCCGGATGATGCGTTTGACAAGGTCATGTCGGCGAACATCAAGTCAAATCATTGGCTCTGCAACATGGTCCTGCCGGAAATGAAGGCCCGCAAGGATGGCGCCATCATCATTGTCTCGTCTATTGGCGGGATTCGGGGGTCGGCCGTACTCGGCGCTTACAGTATTTCCAAAGCAGCTGATATGCAGCTTGTTCGCAACCTCGCCGTGGAACATGGCGCCGACAATATCCGCGTCAACGCCATTGCGCCGGGGCTGATACAAACGGAATTTGCCCGGGCGCTCTGGGAAAACCCGGATATCCTGAAAAAGGCGACTTCCCGTGCACCGCTTCAACGGATTGGTCAGCCCGAGGAAATTGCAGGCGCGGCGGTTTATATGGCCTCTGATGCCGGAACCTTCCTGACCGGTCAGACCTTGGTGATCGACGGCGGCCAGACAATCACCTGATAAATGCTGATTTGCTGCTGCCAACTGACCCTTAATCAGGCTGGCAGTAGCGACACTATCGAGAAGTTTCTTGAGATATAACGGTCAGGGCTTTACAGCCTGAGATTTGCGTTGGTGGTAAGTCATTGCCGCCAGAATAAATTCTTTCAGCTCTCTTTCCGGTAGCGGGTCATCGGCCTTAAAAAGAAGTGCGCGCTTGCCGCTGTAGCGAAAGGCGTTAGGATGGGTTCGCCGGAAATCATCGATCAGTGATGTTTGGCAATGAACGTAAAGACCATAGAAGCCCGCCTCTTTTGCCGGGGCAAGGCGGATCGGCGTACCGGATTTGGTGCTTGAATGATAGCTTGGAACGCCCCATTTCAAAGTTTCGGAGATTTCAACGCCATCGAGGCTTTCAGCTAGCTCAAAAATAAGCTGCCGCAAGGCCAATAGCCTTGATCTGAGAGACTCTGGAAAGGATTTATAAACGGCGGCAACCGTCAAATCCTCAAACTCAAGTTGCTTCATCGCTTTTGCCCTGTGCTTGTAGGATACTGCGCTATCTAATAGAAAAAGCTCAGATAATTAAGGCTTTTGCCGCTGTTTTTTGCTAAACAGCAGTTCAAAAGAGTTTAAAGGACCGCTTGTACGAAGACAAGCTGTGCCATCTAATCGGAAGATAAATGGAAAAGATTGCCAATCGTAAAGAGATTATAGATCGTCGCGCGCTTGTTCTGGCGATCGCCGATATCGCCGAACAGCATGCCCCGAATAGCTTCGAATTCCGGCGGGACACCCTGAAGCTGCTCAAGAGAAGCCTGGATAACGGAAGCAACGTCGTTGAAAAGCGATTCCTGCAATCGAGCAAGGGACGCGCCATGATGTATGCGCAATGCTTTCTGGTCGACCAGATAATCCGGTCCATCTTTGATGTCGCCACGCAGCATGTCTATCCTTTGAGCAATCCAACACCGGAGGAGAAATTATCACTCGTCGCTGTGGGTGGTTATGGACGCGGCGAGCTCGCGCCCTATTCCGATGTCGATCTCCTGTTTCTCTTTCCCTATAAGCAGACTTCCTGGTGTGAACAGGTTATCGAATTTGTGCTCTATATGCTCTGGGATCTTGGCCTGAAGGTCGGCCATTCCACACGCAACGTAAACGAATGCATCCGTCTTGCGAAAAAGGATACCACCATTCAAACCGCGATGCTGGAGGCCCGCTATCTCTGGGGTAACCAGGATATGTTCACGGAAATGTATCGCAAATACATGAAGGAAGTCGTTGCCGGGCATAGCCGTGAATTCATTGATGCCAAGCTTAAGGAACGCAAGGAACGCCATGAGCGCTTCGGTAATTCGCGTTATGTGGTCGAGCCGAATATCAAGGAGGGAAAGGGAGGATTGCGTGACCTTCAGACCCTGTTCTGGATCGCAAAATTCCTGCATGGCACGACGGATATCTCAAAACTGGTCGAACTTGGAGTTTTCACGGAGAAGGAACGCAGGAAATTCGCCAAGGCGTCCAATTTTCTCCGCTCTGTCCGCTGTCACCTGCATTACCTGACGCGCCGACCCGAAGAACGGATCACCTTTGATGTTCAATCTGAACTCGCGAAGCGCCTACAATACAAGGACCATGCAGGGACCCGCGGAGTCGAGCGGTTCATGAAGCATTATTTCCTTGTCGCCAAGGATGTGGGGGACCTGACCCGGATCTTCTGTGCCAATCTGGAGGCGGAACAACAGAAGATGAGTCGCCTGCCCATTCCCCGGCTAGGCCTTGGAAAACGGAAGCTGAAGGGATATGTCGTCGAAAGCGGCCGCATCAATGTGAGCGATGATGACGATTTCAAGAAAGACCCTATCAAGATGCTGGAGCTGTTCCATCTGGCGCAGGAAAAGGGACTTGACGTACATCCGAACGCGCTTCGCCTGATCCGTCAGGATTTGCGGCTGGTAAACCGGAGCCTGCGCAGCGATCCAAGGGCGAACCAGCTATTCCTTGAAATGATGACTAGCCGAAAGGATCCGGAAACCACCCTGCGGCGGTTGAATGAAGCCGGCGTTTTTGGCCGGTTTATTCCCGATTTCGGCCGTGTCGTCGCCCAGATGCAACATGACATGTACCATGTCTATACGGTGGACGAGCATACGATCCGCGCCATCGGGATCATCTCACAGATTGAGGCCGGAGCACTCGCTGAAGATCATCCGCTCTCTCACAAAATCATGCCCAAGATCATATCTCGAAATGTTCTTTACTGCGCCGTGTTGATCCATGACATTGCCAAGGGTCGCGGCGGCGATCACTCCATTTTAGGTGCCGAGGTTGCGGAAAAACTCTGCCCGCGACTTGGGCTCTCTCCGTCGGAAACGGAAACGGTCTCCTGGCTGGTGCGGTATCATCTTGCCTTCAGTGGTTTTGCTTTCAAGCGCGATATTTCCGACCCGAAAACCGTTGAAGATTTCGTAGAAATTGTTCAAAGCCCGGAGCGGCTGAGGCTCCTGCTCGTATTGACAGTTGCCGACATCCGCGCCGTGGGACCGAATGTCTGGAACGGCTGGAAAGGGCAGTTACTTCGCGAACTCTATTATGTGAGCGAAAATGCACTTACCGGCGGCCATGTTTCCGAGGGACGCACCCAGCGGGCAAAGCATTGTCAGGAAGAATTACGCGATCAGCTTAAACGCTGGGACAAGAAGGATATTGAGAGTCATATTGACCGCTTCTATCAATCCTATTGGATTGCGACCAGTAACAAAGACCGCCTCATTCACGCGGAACTGATGCGAAAAGCGGATGAGGAAGGATCACTTTTTACCATTGAAGCGAAAAGCGATCCCTTTCGCGCAATTACAGAAGTAATTGTCTATACAGCGGACCATCCGGGATTATTCTCACGAATTACCGGAGCGATGTCAGTGAGTGGGGCCAATATTGTCGATGCAAAAATCCACACAACGACTGACGGTATGGCGCTCGATACCTTCTACATTCAGGATTCTGAAGGCAAGGTATATGACCAGCGCGGCCGTATGAAGAAACTTCGCCAGGCTATAGAGGATACATTACAGGGTGTCCGCAAACCGCATCTGGAAATTGTCGACCGTCGGGAATCAAGCTTGCCAAGCCGTACAGAGGTGTTCACTGTTCAACCCGGCGTTATTCTGGATAACAAAGCCTCCAACACCCATACGGTCATCGAGGTTAGGGGGCGCGATCGGCCGGGCCTTCTTGCAAACCTGACCCGTACGCTATTCACCCTCTCTCTTTCTATCTCATCGGCCCATATCGCGACATATGGAGAGCGGGCAGTTGATGTTTTCTATGTGAAGGACAGCTTTGGCCTGAAGATCACCAACAAGATCAAGCTTGCCAATATAGAAAAGAAACTCCTTCTTGCACTCGCGGAAGACATGGCTCCTAAAAGAAAATCGGTCCGTGCAAAAAAAGCGGCAAGCGGTGGAAGCTGATGGGCAGCGCCGTCCTACCTGTGGTATAGGGCGTTATGAGTTTGATCAAGTCCGTTGCCACAGTCGGTGGCTTTACCATGATAAGTCGCGTGCTGGGTTTCCTGCGCGATATCCTGATGGCATCGGTACTCGGCGCCGGGCCCGTTGCGGACGTTTTTCTTGTTGCCTTCCGTATTCCCAACATGTTTCGGCGACTGGTGGCGGAGGGCGCGTTCTCTGCGGCTTTTATCCCGCTTTTTGCTCGCAAGCTGGAGGCCGAGGGCAAAGAGATGGCGTTGAAGTTTGCCAGCCATAGCCTTAGTGTCCTGACCGGCTTCCTCCTCATCTTTTCAGCATTATTCATGATCTTTATGCCGGTGATGATGCAGTTTCTCGCACCGGGTTTCGAGTCGGAGGGCATGCGATATACGCTTGCCGTTGAATATACCCGTATTACCTTTCCCTATCTCACGGCAATGGCCATTGTTGCCCTGCTCGGTGGGGTGCTGAACGCGTTTTACAAGTTTGCGGCAATGGCCGCTGCGCCTATTCTGCTTAATATCATCCTGATCGCCTGCCTGCTAGTTGCGTATGACAAGCGCGAGGAGGCAGTCGGCTTCATCCTTAGTTGGGGCGTTGCTGCCGCCGGGATTGCGCAGGTTGTCTATCTTGCCATTGCCTGTTGGCGGTCCGACATCAGAATTCCCATCGGTCGCCCGGTGATAAACAAGGACATAAAACGCCTTTTCCGTCTGATGCTGCCCGGCGCGCTGGGGGCAGGCGTCATGCAGATCAACATACTTGTCGGTACAATTATCGCCTCCTTCCTTGCGACTGGATCAATCTCCTATCTCTATTATGCTGACCGGGTGTATCAGCTCCCTCTCGGTGTGATTGGTATTGCCGTTGGCACGGCGCTTCTTCCCATGCTTTCGCGGCAACTTCGCGGCGGCGAGGAAAAAACCGCGCTTAACAGCATGAACCGTGCAGTGGAACTCTCCATGCTCCTGACGCTGCCCGCCGCCGCCGCACTCATGATTATCCCGGATGAAATCGTCACTGTTCTTTTTCAGCATGGCGAATTTACCGAGACCGCAAGCCTTGCCACCGCTGCGGCCCTGCTTGCCTTTGCGACCGGCCTTCCCGCCTATGTGCTTGTAAAAATCCTTGCGCCCGGCTATTTCGCGCGCGAGGATACAACAACACCGGTGGTCGTTGGTGTCCTTGCCATGGTCCTGAATGTGGTTTTGAGCCTCATCCTTATCCGCTATATTGACCATGTGGGAATTGCCGTCGCAACCTCCCTTTCCTCCTGGTTCAACGTGATTCTTCTGTTTGTCATTCTTCGCAAGCGTGGGCATTACACCGTGGATACGCGGCTGATTCGCCGCCTTGGCGGAATGCTCCTGGCCACAGCTATAATGGGCGGCGGATTATATATTGCGCGCGATCTGTTAAGTGGTTCTTTCGCGGGGGATGCTCCTGCGCGAATTGTTGCCCTTGTCGCGTTGGTAGCAGGTGGTAGCGGTCTTTATACAATAGGCGTTCTCGTAACCGGCGCCGCACCACTTCAGGACATTAAATCCATGCTGAAACGGCGACCGAACGCGTAAATCTGTTGACGATACGCAAGGCGCCTGCAATAAGGCCGGATAAATTTCCGGGCAATGCCTAATCCCAGTCCCGGCGGTCTGATGGTCAGCCCGTCAATTCGGGGCTCGTGTCCAAAGCGTGAGGAGCTTTTCCAATGTCTCGTATTTTCTCCGGCGTCCAGCCAACCGGCAACCTTCACCTTGGCAACTATCTTGGCGCAATCCGCAATTTTGTTGGATTGCAGGATGACTATGAATGCATCTATTGTGCCGTGAACATGCATGCCATTACCGTCTGGCAGGATCCGGAAGCCCTCCGTAGCAATACACGGGAAGTTGCCGCCGCCTATCTGGCAGCGGGCGTAGACCCGAAACGCTCTATAATCTTTGCACAAAGCACTGTTTCCGCCCATGCCGAACTCGCCTGGATTTTCAACTGCGTTGCCCGGCTCGGCTGGCTCAACCGGATGACCCAATTCAAGGAGAAAGCCGGTAAGAATCGCGAGAACGCCTCTGTCGGTCTCTATGCCTATCCATCCTTGATGGCCGCGGATATCCTGGCCTATAAAGCAACTCATGTCCCGGTCGGCGAGGACCAGAAGCAGCATCTGGAACTGACGCGAGATATTGCGCAGAAGTTCAATAATGACTACGGCACGGAAACATTCCCGCTGGTCGAGCCGTTGATCTTTGGCGAAGCCACTCGCGTTATGTCCTTGCGCGATGGATCGAAGAAAATGTCAAAATCAGACCCGAGCGATTATTCACGCATCACATTTACCGATGATCGTGACAGTATTGCGATGAAACTTCGCAAGGCACGGACAGATGCCGACCCGCTTCCCGAAAAGCTGGAGGGGCTGGATAACCGACCCGAGGCGGCCAATCTGGTGGGTATCTATGCCGCCCTTGCCAACAAGACGAAACAGCAAGTGCTGGATGAATTTTCCGGTGCGGCATTTTCGACCTTCAAACCGGCACTTACCGATCTGGCAGTCGAGAAATTCGGCCCGATAGGCGAGGAAATGAAACGCCTTCGTGCCGATCCGGGCCATGTGGACACCGTCTTAAGAGATGGGGCGGAGCGCGCGTCCGCCCTTGCCGCGCCGGTGCTGGCGGAGGTCAAGGATATCGTTGGCTTTCTCCTCGCGCGTTAGCCCTGCTTGTAAGTCCGGGCGAAACGACATACATCTGGGATTGAGACGAATGGATGGATGATCTGGTGACAGGGCGGGAAAGATGAGCGAAATCGGGAACGACGGCAAAGAGACCAAGCGCCTAGGACGGCGCACCGATGCAATAAAAGAAGGCGCGAAAAGAAGCTGGAAAGTCTTTGCACTGCTGATCTTGCTTATCTTGATACTTTACTACCCTATCGGCATGATCACGATCCATAATATTGAAGATGATACGTCGTTCGTGCCCACCGGCAAAAATGCCGTCGCAGGTGGCAGCCATGCTGTGAATATGATGGCCGGGCTGATTGACCGGGAAATCAACGTCAATCGCTGGACGTCGAATGACCCGTTCTTCATGCCATCAGCCGCGCTCGACAATATGCCAAACTATCAGCAAGGCGTTATTTCGGCGCTCGCGCGTTTTGGCTTTGAACTCACCGACCAGATTGGCCGTACTCGCGGATCAAGCCAGACAGACCCCGACTTGCAGGAAGCCGCAGGCCTTTTACAATATTCCGGAACGAAATGGGCATGGGATCCGACGGTTTCTTTAATGCCGACAGCGGCTTCGGAAGAACAGTATGAAAAGGCCCGTAGCTCGCTAATCGACTATAACAAGAGGCTTGCCGAAGGGAACGCCGTCTTCGAAAGGCGAGCTGATAACCTGCTGGCGACCCTCGACCGGATCGCGCTTGATATCGGCTCCTCCACCGCAACCATCGATCAACATATTGATCAAAACTCCGGTGGATTCGTTGACTTCAAGGCAGATAATATTTTCTATGGCGTCAAGGGACAGAGCTACGGTTATTACTTGCTGCTAAAGGCTCTTTCCCAGGACTACGAAAGCCTGATCAAGGAAAGAGGGCTTACCAATGCCTGGGCCCAAATGCTCGCCAGCTTCAAATCCGTGATCGACCTTGACCCTTTTATCATCGTCAATGCCGCGCCTGATTCCCAGTTTCTTCCCAATCACCTTACCGCGCAGGGCTTCTATGTCTTGCGGGCCAGGACGCAGCTTCAGGAAATCAGCAACATTCTCTTGAAATAACCGTGCCGATAATGGCAGGATAATTTTCAACTTGAACAAGTGGCGGAGCCTATATGTCTGACGATACCCAAAGTGGTGTGCGAAACAAATTCCTTGTCGTCGTAGATGAAACGCCGGAATGCAAGTCCGCCATCCGGTTCGCCAGCCGACGTGCCTGGCATGTCGGGGGGGGTGTGATCCTGCTTTCTGTCATTGAACCCCCTGAATTTCAGCACTGGATGGGCGTTGAGCAGGCGATGCGAGAGGAAGCCCGCGACACAGCAGAGGAGCTTTTACAGAGCCTCGCTGAAGAAATTCAAAAAGAAACCACCATTGTGCCCGAGTTCGTTATCCGTGAAGGATACAAAAAAGAAGAAGTTCTCGCCCTTATCGAGGAAGATTCCGATATCCGGGTTCTTGTCCTTGCAGCCTCCCCCGATTCTGGGGGTCCTGGTCCTCTGATCAAAAGTCTGGTTGGAGAAATGTCGGGAACCTTTGCGATTCCGATCACTGTCGTTCCGGGTAATTTGACAACACGACAGCTGGATGCCGTAACCTGAACACCGCCGACTTGCGGGTTTGGAAATACCTATACGATTCGGCATTTGATGCATTTTAATTTGATGAAAATTCTAGCTAAATCTTGCATCGTTATATAAACGGCTGAAATGTCTGGGGAAATTCTCTTATTAAAATTGTCTCTTGATCTTATAATGTGCGGAAGACATATTCCATCTCCGATTCGTAATGTAGTTTTAGCTGTCGTTCTCTAAATATAGTAGGGGTAGATTTTCATACTACTATATTTAGAGTGTATTTTAAATATTGCGGTCTTAAGGCTTAGAACACGTCACAGTTCATGTAATGCAGCTACTGAAATCCAGTCTAAAATCCAATAGAATTGCGACCTTGGCAGTGCTTCTGCTGGCGATGGCTTATGTCGTCCCCGAATTTATCGGCGGCAAGCAGGTCATTAAATCCGTGTCCAACGGTATCAGCGAAAAGCTTTTCACCAAAGATACAACACAGCAAAATCAGTTCGATCTTGCGTCTTTAAACGCAGCACTGAACGAGGTGAATTTCCGGTTGGACGATGTACGGGACGGAGCGCCAGTCCCACGGTTTTATGTTGATCAGATACCTGTCGATATGATTGATGTGATCGAAGTGGAAGAGCGTAAAAGGACTTTCATCAAACTGGTATTACCGCAGGTCCTGAACATCAATGAGAGCATTGTAGCGCGGAGAGAGCAGCTTAAGATGCTTTTGGAGAGAAAAAAGGCTGGAGGCACTCTCACGGCAAATGACCGTAAGTGGCTGGAAGAGCTCGCCTCTCGCTATCGCGAGAAAACCGTCGATCCGGCAACTCTTCTGGAAAAGGTTGACAAAGTACCTGTTTCCCTTGCATTGGCGCAAGCTGTTGAAGAATCCGGTTGGGGAACATCGCGTTTTGCTCGTGAAGGAAACGCCCTCTTTGGCCAGCGGGTCTGGGCAACCGGCGAGGGGATCGTCCCGGAAGATCGGAATGACAGCGAAACCCATGAGGTAAGAGCCTTTAAGTCTATTGCCGAGTCCGTTCGATCCTATGTTCATAACCTGAATGTTCATCCCGCCTATGAGGAATTTCGGGCAGCACGCGCCCGCAGCCATGCAGGGCCTGACCAGGACGCTGACGGCCTCAGGCTTATTGAAACGTTGCATGTTTATTCTGAAAAGGGGCAGGAATATGTGGAAAACCTGCGAACCCTGATCGAGACGAACAGGTTTCAGGATTTTGAAGATGCAACACTTACCCCTGAACAGCTGGCCCACAACCGTCCCTGAGCCCGCAAATTATCCATCTGCAATCCTCCCCCGGCACTTTCCGTCTCGCAAATTATTGCGGGATATGAAATTATGGGATCGTACCTATTCTCAAAATCAGTGCTCGCCCATGTACTGGCGCGCCCACAATAAAAGAAACCGGGGAGAGATCATGGGGCGTTTAACAAACAAGATTGCTCTGGTTACCGGCGCCGCAACCGGAATCGGCCTGGCAACGAGCCGCCGTTTCGTCGAGGAAGGCGCGACAGTCTTCATGACAGATGTCAATGAAGACGCTGGTAATGTGGCCGTGAAGGAATTCGGCAGTCAGGCGCGCTTCATGGTGCAGGACGTCACCCTCGAGGAGCACTGGAAAGCGGTCATGGCCGCAATTCTGGCGGACCCCGGGAGGCTCGATATTCTGGTAAATAATGCCGGTATCCTTTCCATTGGCGACCGCCAAACAATTGAAGACACAGACCTCTCTCATTGGCGGGCCATTCAGAAAGTGAATGTGGAAGGGGTCTTCCTCGGATGTCAGTCGGCCGTCAGGGCAATGAAGAGCAAAGGCGGATCAATCGTCAATCTTTCCTCGGTCGCGGCAATCATTGGCACGCCGCATCTTGCAGCCTATGGCGCCTCAAAGGCAGCTGTACGGCAATTAACGAAATCGGTGGCTATCCATTGTGCCAACCGGGGATATGGTATTCGGTGCAACTCGATCCATCCTGACCCTGTGCGGACGAACATGGGCGACGCGCTGATGGCTATGTATGGCAACGATATCGATGCTGGCTGGGATGCTATCCCGGACCGGATACCGCTTAAAAAGCCAAGCGAGCCCGTTGACATAGCGAATGGAGTCCTGTTTCTGGCGTCCGAGGAAGCACGCCACATAACCGGAACAGAGCTTGTCATCGATGGCGGTTTGACCGCCATATAATTTCATCATTCATACATGCGGGAGGAAACGATCGATGCAAATTGGTCATAACGAGCTACATAAATTTGTCGAGACTCTTTTCCTAGCGTCCGGCAGCACGCCAACGGAAGCGGCCATCGTCACCGATCATCTGGTTCTGGCTAATCTCTCCGGTCATGACAGTCACGGGGTTGGTATGATCCCGGCCTATATGACGAATTTAAGGGCCGGGTTACTACATCCCAATCAGCATGTCGAAAAAGTACAGCAAAATGGCTCGATGCTGGTCTTCGATGGCAAGGCCGGATTTGGTCAGGTCGTCGCCCGCGAGGCAATGGACCAGACAATTGAGGTGGCGCAGGAAACGGGCCTTGCCCTCTCCGCCCTTCGTAACGCGCATCATATCGGCCGGGTTGGCACATATGGAGAGCAATGCGCGGATACCGGTCTGGTATCATTGCATTTCGTCAATGTAACCGGTCACCGTCCGCTGGTGGCACCGCATCGGGGCGCCGATGCCCGTTATGGCACAAATCCGATCTGCATTTCCCTGCCGGATACGGCAGAGGAGCCGCGTATCATTCTCGATTTCGCTACCAGCAAGGTGGCTCTTGGTAAGTTGCGGGTAGCAAACAACAGCGGCAAGGAAGTGGCAGAGGGGTTGGTCATCGACAAGCACGGCAACCCGACAACAGACCCCGGTGTCATGTGGGGGGAGGAAGTAGGCGCGCTTTTACCCATCGGCGAGCATAAGGGTTATGGTCTCGCGCTGATGTGTGAACTTCTGAGCGGTGCGATTGGCGGCGGCGGCACGATCCAGCCCGGAAATTATCGTGATACCCGCATCATCAATAGCATGCTTTCCATCCTGATCGATCCGAAACGGCTAACCGATCCAGACTATATCGCCAGTGAGATGAAGGCTATGTGCGACTATGTTCGGCAATCGCCGCCCCGTAAAGGACAGGACAATGTGATTGTGCCGGGCGATCCGGAACGCGAGCAGCGAAATCTGCGCCGCACCAATGGAATTGAGATTGATAACGAGACATGGCGTCAGATTACGGAAGCCGCGGAAGAATATGGTGTCAGGCCATAGTTTCAGAACATCCGGCCAATTCACCATATATATAAGCGTAAGGGTTTATTTTTTAAGGTTTTTCAGTAAATCTTCGGCGGCCGTGGTCACCAGACCCGTATCGCCCGCGCAGAGGAGAAAATCAAATCCCTGCGCGAACAGGTCATTCGCCTGCTTTGCGCCTTTCGAGATACAGCCGAGGAACGCCGGACTCGCCTTGATCTTGTCCCGCGCCTCCTCGAAGAGCGCCTTGACCTCCGGATCATCAAACTCGGCAAGTTTATTGATACTGCCTGAAAGGTCGTTTGGCCCGATAAACAGCATGTCGATCCCGTCCACGGCAGCGATACTTTCAATATTGCCAACCGCCTCCTTCGTTTCAATCTGGCAGATGATCATCAGGTCTTTATCAATATTGTCGCGATATTCCCGCGCGGTCCGTCCATAGCCGCCAGCACGAGCGGCCCCGAAACCTGCGCTTCGAATTCCCGTCGGCGGATAGCGGCAGGCGGCAACCGCAGCCTTCGCCTCTTCGGCTGTATTGACCGACGGGATCATCACCCCATCCATCCCCGCATCAAGTCCCCGCTTGATCAATACAGTGTCATTCCACGGCACCCGCATCAGGACGGTCACATCACTGACCGAACGGGCAGCGCGATGTTGATCGATAGCAGTCTCCAGACTGCCGGAACCATGCTCGTGATCGATCATCAGGGCATCGAACCCGGCGCCAGCAACAATTTCCGCCATATCGGAGGAATTGGAAAACAACCAACACGCAGCGGTCTTGTTTCCGGCCTGCAATTTTTCTTTTAGTTTATTCGGACGATACATTGTGTATTTCTCATCTTTGAGGCGAACTTACTTCGCGATATAAAAAAGTGATCCGAACCACCGCCAACGCCGATCCGGCCCCAGCAAGGTGCAATTAATTCGCCCCCGGCCAGGCTTGAAGGCAGCGGCGAGACGTATCTCGATCCTTGAATCGCCAATTTTTTCTATTGGCACCGCACCACCCGTCTGATTGGAGGAGAAACAGGATAATCCATTAAGGTCGCCATAATCTTCTGCAATGGTAAAGCCAAAATTCGGGGGATTACGCTTTAGTAAATTGTCAGACGGCGTCACGTCCACCACACGCAGCGGCAAGGCATTCGCTGCCAGACGGAAGCGACCAATGCCACCATAATTCTCGCTCATGGCAAAGCGGGGCAATTCCAATCTGTCATGACCGGAATAGGAAACGCCGGATTGCTGGCCGAATGCCGCCTTAAACCCGATTTTCCGGATAACCGCTTTTACATCGCTGCCATACTCCCCATAGGGATAAGCAAAAATGGCGGGCACAAAACCAAGCTCAGCCTGGAATCGCTCGCTTGCCAGATTGATATCCGCCTCTATTTCCTCCGGACTCATCAAGGGGAGATGTGCATGGCTGTAAGTGTGATGCCCAATATGAACGCCGGCATCACGCAACTTACGAATATGATTCCAGTTCATATATCCCGCGAGTTGCTTTTCCACCCCTTCAACGGATACAAAAACGGTAAAGGGCAGATTGGCCTCATCCAGCAAAGGCCAGGCAACGTTGTAGACGGATAGATATGCATCATCAATCGTGATCGCGACAGTTCTATCAGGAAGGGTTTCCCCTTTCTCCAATCGATCAACTATTTCATTAAGCGGCAAAACAGTATATTTGCCGTTTTTGAGCTCCTGAATATGTTCCTTGAACTGGTCGATGCGGATATTGGTGGAAGTATGCTGATCTTCCCCGAATCGGTGATACATGATCACGCTCGCCCAGTCAGCGGCATGTGCCTCGCCATGCCATGTCAACATTACGATCGTAAGCGTAACTAAAAAAAATGCCCGCAGTTTTCGCACTCTTATCAATCCCATCGACCCTTAACCCGCCTTTGACTGACCGGAAATCTCCATCATCCGGCTTCCGGCTGCTTTATCCGAGAGCGTAGGATATCGGCGCGGTTTAAACAATTGATAATGCCACCATTCGTTCTGATAAAAATCCCAACCCGCAGCTGTCATCAGGCCAAGCAAAATTGAACGGTTTTTTTGCGCTTCTGCTGAAATATCGAGTGCGCCATGAAAGGACGTAGTGGTCATTGCGTCAAATTCAGTTCCCATGTCAAGTTCCTGTCCGGTGCTATCGACAAGTGTCAGATCAATCGCGGCACCGCGTGAATGCGGGGAACCATTGGAAGGATGCGACAGGAAATCCGCATTTGGTGTATGATTCCACAATGCCTGCACTGCCTCTGTCGGGCGAAACCCGTCAAACAACCTGAATTTCAGATCAAGGACGGCAGCCAGTTCGATCGCCCGCCGCAGCTTTTCCGCCGCCTCCAACACCAGGTAGCAAGCGCCCCGCTGGTAGATCGGCATGCTCGTGAAATTATTCGCTGTAGCATAGCGCAGATCAAGCTCGACATTGAAGTCAGCCGGAGTAATTTCGGTTAAGCTCGCATTTAGGGGCATTTTGAACCTGTTGACTTGAATTCACGCGACATTGAGCGTAACACTCTGGCCTTCAGGACGACCCTACATGGCGCGACTACGGAAGGCAACATTATGAAGATACTGGCGTTTGATACGGCGCTCAACGCCTGTTCTATCGCCATAACGGACGAAACCGACATCCTCGCCCATGTCCATGAAAAACGTCGTCGGGGTCATGCAGAAATATTGATGCCGATGATAGAGGCGTTAATGAGGGACGTCGGCCTTACCTATGCAGATATTGACCTGATTGCCGTTACCGTAGGGCCCGGTACTTTTACCGGGCTCAGAATAGGCCTCGCGGCAGCACGCGGCATGTCCCTCGCCGCCCGTAAGCCGCTGATCGGAGTCACAACGCTGGAGGCATTGGCCGCAGCTGTGCCGGAGGCAATGACCGATGGACGCCCTGTTATTGCGACCGCTGATGCGAGGCGCGGGGAGGTTTACCTGCAAAGCTTCAATGTGCATTCCGGCAACAATATTATTTCCCCGCTTATACCACCAACAGCATGCAAAATAGAAACCGCTCTCTCGTCATTAGACACCAGAAAAGCTGTCATTGTGGGATCAGGAGGGCCGTTGCTCCAGAGCCAGCCCGAATTCGATGAGGTGAGATACCAACTTCTCGAACTGGATGAGGATCCGGATGCCCAATATGTTGCCCGCATCGCGCTCAGTCGCGGAATACCTCCGCAGAATTCCGCGCCGCCCGCACCGCTTTACCTGCGCGCACCTGACGCTAAATTGCCGGGTGGCCGGAACCCGGCTTCCCTGTAATCGATAATCCGATGCAAACAAACGGAATTTCAGCAGAATTTTTTGACAGTGTATCCGCTGCACCGCTCGCCGCCGCCTTGCATAGCCATTGCTTTTCACAAGCCTGGAGTGAAGCCGATTTTGTATCGGCACTCGGTATTCCGGGGACAACGCTTGAGGTGCTGAACCTTGCCAATGAACCAGCAGCCTTTGCACTCTATAGACAGATTATCGACGAAGCGGAAATATTAACCTTGGGGACCCTGCCTGCCTGCCGCGGAAATGGAATAGCCGGTCACCTACTCGAAAAGGGCTTCGACTATTTGCGCAGTAAACATGCGACATGTCTGTTCCTGGAGGTCGGCGCCCGGAATACTCCTGCGTTGCGTCTTTACTGGTCAAAAGGATTTATTGAAACCGGGCGACGCTCAAATTACTACAAACATTGCGTGGGCTTTGAAGACGCTCTTGTGATGAAACGGTTGCTTTAACCTATAAACAGGCAAATAAACGTTAATTTCGAGATAAACATTAATTCATTTATTTTTTTTCTTTATTCTATTTTACATTCCATTTCTGAACATATATTGACTATACACTATAAGACATCCAATTTTATATGGAGGTTTGTTCACAATGTCTGAGAAAATTGAAAAGCTGGAACTGCTCGCTCTGACGACGGATATTGTGACATCCCACTTATCCCGCAATCCCGTCGGGACCGGTGAAATATCTTCCTTAATCAAGGACGTATACGCGACTCTTTCAACTGTCGGTGAAATGACGGAAGAGGAAGAAAAGCCGGAACCGGTTGTCGCTATCCGCAAATCCATTCATCCGGATTATATCATTTGCCTGGAAGACGGGAAAAAGCTGAAAATGCTCAAACGGCACCTGAAAACATCGTATGATATGACACCGGAGGAGTATCGCGAACGTTGGGGCCTGCCTGCTGACTATCCGATGGTCGCTCCCAATTATGCGGAGCAGCGACGAAACCTGGCTAAGAAAATCGGTCTCGGAACCCGTCGCAAGAAGACGCAAAGCAAGTAATTTTTACTTTCGCTGGCTCAAAAAAAATATTTGTATAAAATCATGACTGCTGATGGGAGTATCAGCATCCATTAGACTATTTGAGGATCCTATGCCTACTCGCCTGGAACAGATCTGCCTCGATAAAGGCCTTCGGATGACAGAACAGCGCCGCGTAATTGCGCGCGTGCTATCGGAGTCGCAAGACCATCCCGACGTGGAGCTTGTCTATAAACGGGCGTCAAACCTGGACGACACCATCAGTATTTCCACGGTCTATCGCACCGTACGCATGTTTGAGGAAAACGGCATCCTGGAGCGTCATGATTTCGGTGATGGCCGCGCCCGCTATGAAGAAGTGTCTGACGAGCATCACGATCACCTGATCAATGTCCAAACCGGCCAGGTGATTGAATTCACCAGCGAGCAAATAGAGAATCTGCAAACGAAAATTGCCAAGGAACTCGGCTTTGAGCTGATTGATCATCGGCTGGAACTGTATGGGAAGCCCTTGTCAAAATCGGCGATGACGGCAGTTTCGCCCGAAGAATCAGTTGTGAATATAAAGCAGACCTCTCACAGCAAGAAAAATTGATTTATGGATCGTAGTAACGCGCGACGTTGTTTATGAGTAATATCAGACCCTTTATCACCGTTCTCGCCGTGCTCGCCTGGGCGGGCCTTCTGGCGCCGGTACAGATTGTTGCTCTCTTGTTGTTCAAACAACATCGCTATTATATCCCGCAGCTCTTTCACGCGGGCCTTTGTCGGCTTATGAGGGTCAAAGTCATTGTTTCCGGCGAGATTGAGACGCAACGACCAACACTTTTTATAATCAATCATATCTCCTGGCTTGATATCCCGGTTGTCGGAAAAACCATGCAGGGGAGCTTTGTTGCCAAGAAAGAGGTTGAGAGATACCCCCTCGTTGGCGCTATTTCAAAACTGCAGCAGACAATTTTCATCGAACGAACCCGTCCGGCGATCAAGGGTCACAAGGGCGAAATGCAGGAGCATCTCGAAAATGGTGACAACCTGTTTCTTTTCCCGGAAGGTACTTCCTCGAACGGGATCATCATCCAGAATTTCAAAAGCGCCTATTTTGGACTGGCGGAGCGGGAAATAAATGGTCGCCATCTGATGGTCCAGCCAGTGACTATTGCCTATAGCCGGTTAAACGGAATCCCGCTTACTCGCGGTACCATGGGTGTTGTCGCCTGGGTTGGTGACGAAGAATTGCTGGGCCATATCTGGTCACTTCTGAAACGCGGCACGGTTACCGCGGAGCTAAGATTCCATCCGCCAGTGACGATCGATGATTATGATTCTCGGAAAACCATGGCCAGCGATTGCCAGCTGACCATCGCCACGAGTCTGAGCCGGGCTCTCACCGGCCGGGCGGAGCCCTGATCACCCGTAATTTGTCGATTAATGCGATTTTTTCCGTTTTTCCCGTGAATTGCATCACGTGCTTCTCTATTTGTCATATAACTGCTAATTTAATCGTGATAAGGAACGATTTTTCAAATTGACGGACGAGCCCCTAGATTTTGGCGAGGTTGACAAAAGTAAGCGTGAGCAAAAAACTGTATATTTCGACATATGGCTGCCAGATGAATGTCTATGATTCAGCCCGCATGGCAGACTTGATGGCTCCCCTTGGTTATACCCTGACAGACAAGCCGGCGAACGCGGACATGGCGATCCTGAATACCTGCCATATTCGCGAGAAAGCATCCGAGAAGACTTTTTCGGAACTGGGACGATTGCGCAAAACACGCGAAGGGAAAAAATCCCGCAACGAAGGCGATATGATTATCGCTGTCGCCGGCTGTGTTGCCCAGGCCGAAGGGGCCGAGATCATGAAGCGGGCACCGTTTGTCGATATGGTGTTCGGGCCGCAATCCTATCATAATCTTCCGCAAATGGTGGCCGAGGCCAATCGTGGAGTCGGCCATATTCTGGAAACTGATTTTCCAGTGGAACCCAAGTTTGATCACTTGCCCAAAGAGGCGATTGACACGAATCTGAGTGCC
>JBBDJF010000077.1:0-19158 GCA_040880045.1 Sneathiella sp. | reverse complement strand
CCTCCAGCATCGCGCGAAGATAGGCGAGAAGGGAGCCTTTGCCGTTGGTTCCCGCGACATGCAGGACGGGGGGGAGGTGTTTTTCCGGATGGTCCAGCCGCGCGAGAAGCGGCATCATGCGATCAAGCGTGAGATCGATGATCTTCGGATGCAAGGCCATCATCCGCGCCAGAATCCGGTCGCTGTTATTCCCGGTCACGGCGGGGTCAGTCTATTTATTATCGGCGACAGGGGCTTTTTCCGTCTCCGCCTTCCTGATCGGTTCAACCTTGGCGGAGGTCTTGCTGTCGCTCTCTCTTATTGCGGGCGGCAGCTTCAGCTTGCTGGCGAGCAGTTCGATAATATGGCTCAGGGTCGCGCGAAGATCGCGGCGGTGAACCACCATGTCCAGCATGCCATGCTCCAGCAGGAATTCCGCCCGCTGGAAGCCGTCGGGCAGGGTTTCGCGAATTGTCTCCTCAATCACCCGGGGTCCGGCGAAACAGATGAGCGCGCCCGGCTCCGCGATCTGGATATCGCCGAGCATCGCGTAGGACGCCGTGACGCCGCCTGTCGTCGGATCAGTGAGGACGACGATAAAGGGCAGGCGGTTCTCCTTGAGGCGCTGGATCGCGACCGTGGTGCGCGGCATCTGCATCAGCGACAGGATCCCTTCCTGCATGCGGGCGCCCCCGGCGGCAGAAAAGAGGATCAGCGGCGCCTTCTGCAAAATCGCGAGTTTGGAGGCGGCGACAATGGCCTCCCCCACCGCAAGGCCGAGCGATCCCCCCATAAAGTCGAAATTCTGCACGGCGATGACGGCGGGATTGCCGCCCATCCTGCCATGGGCGACTTTCATGGCGTCAGCATCGCCGGATTTGTGGCGGGCCTCCTTCAGCCGATCCGTATAGCGCTTGGAATCGCGGAATTTAAGGGGGTCTATCGGTACCTCTGGAAGCTCGATCAGGTCGTATTTCGCGTCATCAAACAAAGCCTCGAACCGTTCCCGGGGCAAGATGCGCATGTGATAGTCGCAATGATTGCAGACATTCTGGTTGGCTTGTAAATCATTATGGAACAGCATTTGTCCGCAATCCGGGCATTTTACCCAGAGATTGTCGGGTGTATCCTGTTTCGTGGTCAGTTGCCGGAATTTGGGCAGGACCCTGTTTGTCAACCAGTTCATACTTGCGTCCTATTACTTTTTATGTACGGCCCGGATGCCCGCAGAGATATCCCGGGCAAGACCGAGGACCCGTTCTACCGCATCTTTATCATTGCTGCCAAGGGCGACCTGTTCGACAAGGGCGGTGCCCACCACTGCCCCTTCGGCGATTCTCGCAATTTCGGCGGCCTGCGACCCGGTTCGAAGCCCGAAACCCACCGCAATCGGCAGGTCCGTTGTCTTGCGAATACGATCCAGCGCGATTGCAACATCGCCCGGCTTTGGCGCCGCGGCGCCTGTTGTCCCGGCGATCGAGACATAATAAAGGAAGCCCGAGGAATTAGCGAGAACCTTCGGCAGGCGCTTGTCATCGGTGGTTGGTGTCGCAAGGCGGATGAAGTTGAGCCCGGCCGCCCGTGCGGGCAGGCAAAGCTCGTTATCCTCCTCGGACGGGAGGTCAACGACGATCAGCCCGTCGATCCCGGCGGCCTTGGCATCATCAAGAAACGCGGCAACACCATGGGAATAGATCGGGTTGTAATAGCCCATCAAGACAATCGGCGTCTCGTCATCGGTTTTACGGAATTCCGCGATGAGTTTTAACGTCGATTTCAATGTCGTGCCCGACGCAAGGGCGCGCAGCCCCGCCTGCTGGATCGCCGGGCCATCGGCCATCGGGTCGGTGAAGGGCAGTCCGACCTCGATAATATCAGCACCGGCGGCGGGCAGGCCCCTGATGATCTCAAGCGCGGTTTCATAGTTCGGGTCGCCCGCCATTACATAAGTTACAAAGGCGGCGCGACCTTCCGCCTTCAGTGCCCGGAAGCGGCGGTCAATACGGGTTTCACTCACAACTTAACTCCCAACGCGTCGGCAACAGTGAAAATATCCTTGTCGCCGCGCCCCGAGAGATTGACGACGATGAGATGATCCTTCGGCAATCCCGGCGCGAGCGTTTCAAGATAGGCCAGCGCATGGGCACTCTCCAGCGCCGGGATTATCCCCTCCAGCTTGCAGCAAAGCTGGAAGGCTTCCAGCGCCTCTGCGTCCGTCGCATTGACATAGTTGACCCGCCCGATATCGTTGAGCCAGGAATGTTCCGGCCCGATGCCGGGATAGTCGAGCCCGGCAGAGATGGAATGCGCTTCCAGTATCTGGCCGTCGTCGTCCTGCAACAGATAGGTGCGATTGCCATGCAGAATGCCCGGTCGTCCGCCCTTCAGGGAAGCGGCATGCTTGTTCGTATCAATGCCGTGGCCCGCGGCCTCAACGCCATAAATCTCCACATCCTTGTCGTCCAGGAAGGGATGGAACAGCCCCATGGCGTTTGATCCGCCGCCGATACAGGCAAGCAGGGTATCGGGCAGGCACCCCTCCGCCTCCATCATCTGGCGCCGGGTTTCCTCACCGATGACGCATTGAAAATCACGGACAAGCTGGGGATAGGGGTGCGGCCCGGCGACAGTGCCGATAATATAGAAGGTATCGTCGACATTCGTCACCCAGTCACGGAGCGCCTCGTTCATGGCGTCCTTCAGGGTGCGCGCGCCGGATTTCACGGGAATAACCTCTGCGCCCAGCAGCTTCATGCGAAAGACATTGGGTTTTTGCCGTTCGATATCCGTCTCGCCCATATAGATCGCGCATTTGAGGCCGAAGCGCGCGGCGACGGTGGCGGTGGCCACCCCATGCTGGCCCGCGCCGGTCTCGGCGATGATGCGTTTCTTGCCCATGCGGCGGGCGAGCAATATCTGCCCCATGCAGTTGTTGATTTTATGGGCGCCGGTATGGTTCAGATCCTCGCGTTTGAGATAGATTTTCGCGCCGCCGTAATGCTCGGTCAGCCGTTCGGCGAAATAGAGCGGCGATTCCCGGCCGACATAATGTTTGAGCAGTCCGCCAAGCTCTTTCGCAAATTCCGGGTCCTTCTTCGACGCCTCATAGGCGGCGTCCAGCTCCAGAATAAGCGGCATCAGCGTTTCGGCGACAAATTGCCCGCCGAAAATGCCAAAATGGCCGGTATCATCCGGCCCGGTGCGATAGCTGTTCAGTTTCGCCATAATGTCTTACGCCTCAAAATTGCTTTTCTGCATTATATTTCTTTAACCGCTTTTATGAAGGCGGCAATTTTCTCCGGATCTTTCTTTCCCGGTGAAGATTCAACGCCAGAAGATACATCAACGATCATCGCGCCTGTAAAGCGAACAGCCTGTGCGACATTGTCGGCAGTCAGCCCGCCCGCCAGCATATAAGGAACGGAGAGCTCTATGTCAGCAATTTTCAACCAGTCAAAAACCACTCCATTTCCACCGGGAAGCGCATTTTCCATCTCTTTCCGTTCTTGCGCGTCAAAGAGAATCATATCAGCGACGTTGTAATAGCTATATCCATCAGCGACACTGCTCTTCTCACCAATCTTGATTGCCTTCATCACGGGCAGTCCGAATTTTCCCCGGATGTTGCGCACCCGTTCCGGTGTCTCCGATCCATGAAGCTGTATGAGGTCGAGCGAGAGCGCATCGAGGACGTCCTGGATCAGTTCATCCGCCGGGTCGACAAACAGCCCGACTTTCCTGACGGTTTTGGGGACATTTGCCGCAAGTTCCGCCGCCTGTTCCGGCGAGACATTGCGCGGGCTGGGCGGATAGAAGACAAAGCCGACATAGGCCGCGCCGTTATCGACGGCGGCGGAAACGGCGGCGGCGTCCGTCAGTCCGCATATTTTCGCGGCAACTGTCATCTAGGCCGCCAGTTCCCCGACAATTGTCGTGACGGCGGCGGCCGGATCGTCGGCCCCGGTGATCGGACGCCCGATCACCAGATAGCTTGCGCCGTCGGTCATTGCCTCCAGCGGGGTTTTGACGCGTTTCTGGTCGCCATGATCGGCGCCCCTGGGGCGGATGCCGGGAACGACAAGCTTGAAATCGGGCCCGCAGATGCGACGAAGCGCCTGAATCTCGCGCGGGCTGCAGATAACGCCATCGGCGCCGTTCGCTTGCGCAAGCTCGGCAAGGCGCAGGACCTGATCCTCCGCAGTGTCCGCAACACCAACAGCCTTCAGGTCCGCGTCATCCATGCTGGTGAGCACGGTCACGCCGAGGATCAGCGGCCGCCCCTCGCCAAACTCGGCAGACGCCGCCGCCGCCGCGCGGATCATGGCAGGCCCGCCGCTGGCGTGGATCGTCAACATGCTTGGGCGCAAGAACTTTGCTGCCGCGCGCACACCGCCGGCGACCGTATTCGGGATATCGTGGAATTTGAGATCGAGAAAGAGCGGGGTTGTCTCGCCCGCGACCTTCATGACGCCTTGCGGCCCGTGGGAAGTGAAGAATTCCTTGCCAAGCTTGATGCCGCCGGAAATCGGCGCAAGGGCATTACCAAGAGCGATCGCCGCTTCAAGATCAGTGGTATCGATGGCCGTGAAAACGGCATTTCGCGGCGTCTGTCTCATGTCCATACATCCTGTTTTCTCAGATATAGGTGGAATCTGCCGCGATAATAGAGGCTTTCGTCAAAATGAAAAGCGATAGACGCGCAAAATTACATGATTTTCGCAGCTATTCCTGACGGCTTGCCTCATAGGCGAGAATGGCGGCGGCCAGATCCTCCAGTGCGGCGCCGGTCGATTTGAAAAGCGTTATTTCATCCTCCGTGGTGCGGCCCGGATGCTGGCCCCGGCAAAGATCATACAGATCCGCCTTGAGGTCCTGCTCCGTTATCGCGCCCGCGCTCAAAGCCTGAACAATATCGCCCGCCTCGTGAAGCCCGCCCTCGCGGGTGTCAACGAAGACATTTGCTGTTTTTATGGCGGCATCATCGGTTTCGCGCATGGTCGGGGTAAAGGCGCCGACAAGATCGACATGGACACCGGGTTTCAGCCAGCCCCCCAGGATCAGCGGCTCGGTCGAGAGGGTGGCGCAGGAAATCAGGTCGGCACCTGCCGCGGCGGCCTCCAGATCCGTTACCGCGCGGGCCTGAAATCCGTCGCGACTTAGTTCTTCAGCCAGCTTTTCCGCCTTCTCGGTGCGATGATTCCAGATCGCCACTTCCCTGATCGGGCGGATGGCGGCATGGGCGCGGACGAGACAGGGCGCCATGGCGCCAGCCCCGACCATCAGCAGCTTGCTCGCGTCTTTACGGGCAAGATAGGAGGCAGCGAGCGCCGAAGCGGACGCCGTGCGCCGGGTTGTCAGCTCCGCCGCATTCATGAAGGCGAGGGCCTGCCCGTCTTCCGCATCGAACAAAAGATAGGTTCCCTGAACCGACGGCAATCCCCGGGCGCCGTTCTCCGGCATCACGGTCACGGTTTTCAGGCCGAGATATCCCCCCGACTGCCAGGCGGGCATGATCAGGAGGGTGCCCTTCTTCTCATTCTCCGGGTCCAGCGAATGATGATGGCGGAGCGGTTGCGTGCAGCCGGAGGTGAACATCCGGCGCAGCGCCTCGATCAAGGCAGGGTAATTGAGCGCGGTTGATATTTCAGAATCTTCAATAATCCGCATGGGGCCTATTGACCCGCCTTATGCTCGATCCGGGGTTTCTCCGCGATGGGTGGCGCCAGGGCGTCAGGCGCCGGGCCGCGACTGCCGCGGGCTCTTGCTTCCTCAAGGTTGCGGGTAAGTGTTACATTCTTTCCTTTCAGTTCAGCCAGCTCGCGCTTGTACAGCCGGTTTTCGTGGCGCGCGGGATGGCCGCGCAGCCAGGTGACAATCGATCCGGCCAGAAGGCCGATAAAGCCGGCGGCAAGCAGCAGCGCATACAGCGGCAGGTCAAAGGCAAAGGGAAGCGGATCAAGCGAGAAGACCACCAGTTCGCGATTGGCGATACTGAGCGCGGCAATCGCGAGGGCGACGACAAGGAATATAATCCAGAAAAAAAACTTCAGCATGAATGGCCTTCTGGTTCAGATATGGGCTTCTGCCAGACTAGCGGTTTTCCGGAGCAATGGCGACCCCTGTTAACCCCCGGTGTTGAGCCGGTCCCGCAGGTCTTTTCCGCATTTGAAATAGGGTACATATTTCTTTTCCACCTGCACAGCCTCCCCGGTGCGCGGATTGCGGCCGACCCGGGCGGCCCGCTCCTTGGTGGAAAATGCGCCGAAGCCACGAAGCTCGACCCGGTCACCGCGTGCCAGCGCCTCGGATATCTCGTCAAAAATGGTGGTGACAATACGCTCCACATCGCGCTGGTACAGATGGGGATTATTTTCCGCGATGATCGTTATGAGTTCAGATTTTATCATTCGACACTCCCCGCCCCTGAAAATTCTTTTTATTGACCCGGTATTTTCCCAACTATCCGTCAGGTTGCCAAAGGGAGAGCAGTCCGTCAAGTGTAAGTCGTTCTGATAAAACGCTTTTCGCCATCATTTCCCCCAAAAGCCGGGCAATCAGAGGTTTTGGCTCGCTATAATCGATGCTGTGAAGGGGCAGGCTGGACGGAATCTGCCGGGCCGATTCCAGCCAGCTTTGCGCTTCCGTGATGCCGCCGATCTCGTCAATCAGGCCATTATTGACCGCCACAAGCCCGATGACGACCCGTCCGTCGGCAAGGGCGCGGACTTGATTCTCGTCCAAGGGACGGCGATCGGTCACGAGGCCGACGAACCAGTCATAGGTGGCGGTGACCATCTCCTGAAGATTTTCGCGACCCGCTTCGGATATCGGTTTGAAGGGGGAAGGTTCGCCTTTCAGCTCCCCGGAGGTGATCGCCGTGGCGCTGACGCCAACCTTTTTCATCAGCTCGGAAATCTCGGTCAGCTGCACAATCACGCCGATAGAACCGATGATGGACGATTCGCCCGCGAAGATGCGATCTCCGGCGAGCGCCGTCATATAACCACCGGATGCGCCGACGGTGCCGATTACGGTCACGACGGGCTTGGTTTCGGCGACGCGACGGAGTGCCTTGAAGAGTCGTTCGCTGCCGTAAGTCGAGCCGCCCGGGCTGTTGATATAGACAATGAGGGCCTTCGCCGACGGGTCGCTGATGATCCTGTCGATGGCCTTCTGGCGGCGATCATTCTCGACGATGATTTCGGTGATATCGAGGCGGGCGACATGATCTGCGACCTCATCCTCACTCGTCGCATTGAAAATCCAGATACCAAGGACGATAAGCAGCACAATCGCGAGGAGGCGCCAAAGCGTCAGGCGCCGCTTTAAACGGCGCCTGACATTGTGGTTTTCGCTATCGACAGACATTTTCAGTCAACCGACGAAAACAGCAAGGGTCGATAGCGGCTGTGGACATGACAGATTACCCGTCTTTCTTGTCATCGGATGGCGTGTCATCATCTTCGGAGGCTTTGCGCATGGCCGCCCCGAGAATATCACCAAGCGACGCGCCGGCATCGGAAGAACCATACTGTGCAACAGCCTGTTTCTCTTCCGCGACTTCGCGGGCCTTGATCGACAGCGTGACCTTCCGGGTCTTGTTGTCGATTGCCGTGATCTTGGCATCGATCTTGTCGCCCACGGCGAACCGGTCCGGGCGCTGCTCGGCGCGATCGCGGCTCAGCTCACCCTTGCGGATGAAACCGACAACACCTTCGCTGATTTCGACATCAAGCCCGGCATCCTGAATCTTGGAAACCGTGCAGGTGACGACGGCGCCCTTCTTCATTTCCGCGGCACCGGCAAACGGATCTGCACCCAGCTGCTTGATCCCGAGGCTGACGCGTTCCTTCTCGACATCGATATCGAGAACCTTCGCCTTCACCACATCGCCCTTCTTGTATTCCTGAATGGCTTGCTCGCCCGGCTGGCTCCAGTCGATATCCGACATATGAACCATGCCGTCGACATCGTTTTCAAGGCCGACGAACAGACCAAACTCGGTGATGTTCTTGACGACGCCCTCAATCTCGGAACCGACAGGGGTTGTCTGGGCGAAGCTGTCCCATGGATTATCCATGCACTGCTTCAGGCCGAGGCTGATGCGGCGGCGAGCCTGGTCGACCTCAAGCACCATGACTTCCACTTCCTGGGAGGTGGAGACGATCTTGCCCGGATGCACGTTCTTCTTGGTCCAGCTCATTTCGGAGACATGGACAAGTCCTTCAACACCGGCTTCCAGCTCAACAAAGGCGCCGTAATCGGTGATGTTGGTAACGCGGCCCGTGAATTTGGCGCTAACCGGATATTTCGCTTCCAGTGCGTCCCACGGATCTTCCTCAAGCTGTTTCATGCCGAGGCTGATGCGCTGGGTTTCCTTGTTCAGGCGGATCACCTGGACCTTGACGGTTTCGCCAATGGTCAGGGCTTCCGACGGATGGTTGACCCGGCGCCAGGCGATATCGGTCACATGGAGCAGGCCATCGACACCGCCGAGATCGACGAAGGCGCCGTAATCGGTGATATTCTTGACGACGCCTTCCAGCGTCTGGCCTTCTTCCAGCGTGCCGATCAGCTCGGAACGGGCTTCGGCGCGGCTTTCTTCCAGGACAGCGCGGCGGGAAACAACGATGTTGCCGCGGCGGCGATCCATTTTCAGGATCTGGAAAGGCTGCGGAATGCCGCGAAGCGGGCCGATGTCACGGACCGGACGAACGTCAACCTGGCTGCCGGGCAGGAAGGCCACGGCGCCGGAAAGATCAACCGTAAAGCCGCCTTTGACGCGACCGAAGATGATGCCGTCGACGCGCTCGCTCTTGTCGAACGCAACTTCGAGTTTCTCCCAGGCTTCCTCGCGGCGCGCCTTGTCGCGGGAGAGGACGGCTTCACCGGCGGAATTCTCGATGCGTTCCAGAAATACCTCGACGGTATCGCCGATGCTGATTTCGGCTTCCTGTCCGGGCGCGGCGAATTCCTTCAGTGGAATGCGGCCTTCGGACTTGAGTCCGACATCGATGATCGCAAGATCATTCTCGATATTGATAACGGTGCCCTTGATAACGGTGCCTTCAAGGCTGTCGCTGGCACCATAGGATTCGTCCAAAAGCGCCGCAAAATCTTCAATTGCGGGCATGCCTTCGTCGGCAGTAGATGTATCTGTCATATTTGATTTCCTAGCAATCCTGATATCAGGCCAAACCGGTCTTCCGGCGGATTGATGGCCACAGGCTTCTCCAATCAAGATACGCACGCAAGAGAAGCACTATTTTCAATGTTCCGGCGTGGTCGGAACGGTTCATCCTCAACATCTAGGCGGCGTCAATAATCTTGCAAGCCGCGTTAACAGCCGCTTCTATATCCAATTTTGACGTATCTAGCAAGTGGGCATCATCGGCTTTTTTAAGGGGGGCCGCGCCCCGGCCGGTATCGCGGGCATCGCGGGCTTGCAAATCCTTCAGCACAGCTTCAAAGCTTGTCGTCACGCCCTTGGCGGTCAGTTCCTCGAACCGGCGGCGCGCGCGCACCTCGGCGCTGGCGGTGACAAACAGCTTCACATCGGCATCGGGACAGACAACGGTGCCGATGTCCCGGCCGTCCAGCACCGCGCCTTTCTCCCGTTTTGCGAAATCCCGCTGGTACTGGAGAAGCGCGGCGCGCACCGCTTCATTCGACGCAACGACGGAGGCGGCCTCTCCCGTTTCCTCATGACGCAGGGCGGGGTCATCCAGCGCAATCTCCCCGACATGGCGCGCCGCGTCGGCGGCGGCAACCGTATCGGCGGGGTCCCGCCCGGCGCGCAAAAGCTTGAGGCCAACAGCGCGATACAAGGCGCCGGTATCAAGATAATCGAGGCTGTATAGATGAGCGATTCGCCGCGCCAGCGTCCCTTTTCCGGCGGCGACCGGCCCGTCCACGGCAATAATCATGCTGCGTCTTCCTCGCGGAGATCGCCGCCGAGCCGCCGCAAAAGACCGGTAAAGCCGGGAAAGCTCGTCTCCATCACCCGGCCGTCATCCACCGTGACCGGATTTCGGGCGGCCAGCCCCATCACCAGAAAGGACATGGCGATCCGATGATCAAGATGAGTCTCGATCCGGCCGCCGCCCTCCGGCGCCGTGCCGTTCCCGTCTATGATCAGGCCGTCGTCCCGCTCCTCCAGCGTCACGCCGCAGGCTTCCAGCCCGGCGACCATGCTGGCGATCCGGTCCGATTCCTTCACCCGCAACTCTTCCAGCCCGCGCATGACCGTCTTGCCGGTCGCAAAGGCGGCGGCAACAAACAACACCGGAAACTCGTCAATCATTGTCGGCGCGCGTTCCGGCGGCACAATAATGCCTTTAAGGGCGCTTCCCCGCACGCGAAGATCACCGACCCGCTCTCCGGCCTGCTCGCGCTCGTTCTTTATCTCTATATCCGCGCCCATTTCCTGCAGCGTGATAAAGAGACCGTCGCGAAGCGGATTGAGGCCGACATTGGTGAGGGTGACGTCGGAGCCCGGCAGGATCGTGGCGGCAACGGCGATAAACGCCGCCGAGGACGGATCTCCCGGTACGACAATATCGGCGGGGGACAATTCCTGCTGCCCCTGATATTCAATGACGCGGCCGCCCTCTTTTGTTTTCGTCACGGTCACCGCGGCCCCGAAATGTCGGAGCATATTCTCCGTATGATCGCGGGTCGGCTTTGGCTCGGTAATCCGGGTGACGCCGGGGGTATCGAGAGCCGCCAGCAAGATCGCCGATTTCACCTGAGCGGAGGCGACGGGAAGCGCGTAATCGATAGGCATCAGGTTCCGGCCGGTCACGGCAAGAGGGAATCGCCCGCCCGACCGGCTGGTAATCTGGGCGCCCATTTCCTCAAGCGGGACCCTTACCCGTCCCATGGGGCGCGTGTGAAGGCTGGCGTCGCCGGCGAAGAAAGTGGTGAACGGACAGGCCGCGACCAGCCCCATCAGAAGTCGCGCCGCCGTACCTGAATTCCCCATATCGAGAACCCGGTCCGGCTCCGCCAGCGCGCTGATGCCGTTGCCGGTGACCCGCCATACGCCGTCATCGCCTTTTTCAACCTCTGCCCCGAGCTGACGCATGGCATCCGCGGTACAGAGCACATCCTCCCCCTCCAGCAGGCCGGAGATCGATGTTGTCCCGGCGGCCAGCGCGCCAAAGATAAGTGCGCGATGTGAAATCGACTTGTCGCCCGGCACCGTAACCGTGCCCGTCAGGGGGCCCGCCGGATGCGCCGTTACGGGAAGGGGGGATGAGGAATGAGCGGTCATGGATCTCTGGCCGGATATGCCTTCAGGATTGAAAATAGGGAAACTCCTGCCCGGGGTTTTAGCAAGGTTTTTTCCGGATGTCACATAAAGCTCGGCCCAAATGTAAAGAAACTTTTGACAGCGATCGGTTATTCTGGCAATTCACCCTCTCTTAAACTGCTTTGGGGCCAATTTAGCCGATGTGGCGCCAACACAAGGATGAGGTGACAATGGCAAAACCGGAATGGGGCGAAAAGCATCGTTGCAGTGCTTGCGGAAAGCCTTTTTACGATATGAAGAAATCGCCGATTATCTGTCCGGCATGCGGGGAAGAGAACACGCCAGAGCGGTTGTTGAAGCCGCGCCGGTCCGCCGCCTCCGGCCCATCGGAAGCCGCGAAAAAGGCCGCCGCAGCCGCCGCGAAGAAGAAGGCGGATGCTCTGATTGATGATGACGATGATGAGACGGAGGATGACGACGATCTCGTCGATCCGGATACGGTTGATCTTCCCGATGATGACGATGACGACGATGATCTTTCCGGTGTTGTAATCAAGCCGAAATCCGACGACGAAAGCTGATTTTATACGTGCGTCACTTTTGACTTGAATCTGAAAGGGCTTCGGCATAGTTTCCGAACCCGCGGCGGGCAATCCCGCCACTATGGGGCCATAGCTCAGTTGGGAGAGCGCTTGAATGGCATTCAAGAGGTCGACGGTTCGATCCCGTTTGGCTCCACCATTATCCAAAAAAGGCCTGGGGAAACCCGGGCCTTTTTTTGTGCTCTTTTGCATTAAGGATTGTAAAGCGCCAATTCGGGAAAGGTTGTGAAA
The DNA here is from genome assembly GCA_040880045.1 of Sneathiella sp. Lineage (GTDB taxonomy): Bacteria > Pseudomonadota > Alphaproteobacteria > Sneathiellales > Sneathiellaceae > Sneathiella. The sequence continues at coordinate 7,092 of JBBDJF010000077.1, read as the reverse complement.
GACTATAATGTACCGCGCTTCCGTCTGGTTTCAGAGCATTGGAAATATGCGATCAGCTAATTGAAACACAGGCGAAAGATTATTGGCCCGCCAACAGTTTCAGTCGCTGCATGGCTTCTGATGCGAGACTTCGGGTAAGTTCCCCGGCGTCGGTGTTACGGCCCAGAGCAGCCGCCTGACCCGACCAGAGCGAGGTGAAATCGCCTGAGCCAGCCTCTTCCGCCTTTGCTTTCAGGGGGGCAAGCGCGGCGCCTGCTGTCGGAAAGGGAGGAACGACATCCGAGATCGGCCCAACTTCACGGGTTGCCCGGTTGATTATGCCGCGGGCGGGTTTTCCCGAAAAGATGTTGGTCAGTACCGTCTGGTCGTCTTCGGCGTGATGAAGAGCGGCGCGATGGATATCCGAAATCAGGGATTGCGGTGTAAAAAGATAGGCGGTGCCAATCTGTGCACCGGAGGCGCCGAGCGCAAACGCCGCGGCAATGCCCCGGCCGTCCGCAATGCCGCCCGCCGCGATGACCGGTACTTTAACAGCGTCGACGACCTGCGGTAAAAGCGCCATGGTGCCCGCCTGCGCGGTAATATCCCGCGTCAGGAACATGCCGCGATGACCGCCCGCTTCATATCCTTGCGCAATAATCGCATCGCAGCCGTTCGCTTCGAGCCAGCGGGCCTCTGCCACTGTCGTAGCGCTGGAAATAACCCGCACCCCTGCGGCCTTGACCCGTGCGAGCAGGGCGGGTTCCGGCAGGCCAAAATGAAAGCTGGCCACCTTTGGCTTGATATTCTCGACCAGTTCGCACATCGCTTCATTAAAGGCACTGCGGACGGGCGCAGGGGCGACATCGGTGGGATCAAGCCCGAATTCGGCATAATATGGCGCGAGCCTGGACGTCCAGTCGGCTTGTTGCGCCGCCGTCGGCACCGTTACCTTATGGCAGAAAAAATTCATGCCGAACGGCTTTGCCGTTTGCTGCTGAATGATGCCTGTTTCGGCGCGCATCTGGTCTTCATTTAACATGGCGCAAGGAAGAGAGCCGAGACCGCCCGCCTCGCTTACCGCGATTGCCATTGCGGACCCATTGGCGCCGGCCATGGGGGCCTGGATTATCGGCAATTCGACTTGCAGCAGATCAAGCAGTTTTTGACTAGGCCACACGGCGAGCTCTCCCGCTTTGATAATGATCCTGACTAAACTGTACCAAATTTTGCCGGTTTGCAAGAAAGCCCGTTATTATTTGCCGGTCAGTCGTTTCCGGGTTTCCGGTGAGACCGGGGCGATGAAGGCGGCGCTGGCCATGTCGATCAGGTTTTCGACCGCACGGTCAAAGTTGAACGCGCCCTTTTCCTTCAGCTTGCGCGAACGCACAGCCTCGATATCCGCAACGGCGAAGATGATCATGGATCTTATGGTTGCAACCCTGGTCGTCCGCAATTCGGCGGGAATATCATCAAGCTGCCGGAGCAGCAACTCGTTCATCCGCGTGATTCCCCTGTCGGCCTTACCGGCGATGATCTCGTCAAAGCTGACGGTCGGACTGCGATGCACTTCGAGCAGAAACCGGTTGTAATAGCTGGGCTGCAGGGATTCCTCGATCGGTCGGATGAAGGGAATAACAGCAGTCTCAAGAATGCCGCGGATGTCACCGCCGCGATTCTGTGCCAGCAACTCATCGATCATCCTGTTGCGATGGGCATCGATCTTTGTGACCCGCCACATCAGGATCGCCTCGATCAGGGCATCGCGGGAGCCGAAATGATAATGCATGGCAGATGAATTACGCTGGTCCGCGCCTTTGAGAATCTGCTGAAGGGTTACCCCGTCAATGCCGTGAATGGCAAACAGCCGTTCCGCCGCGGTGACAATTCTGAGTTTCGTCCCGTCAAGTGCCCGGGGTGCATCGTCCGGGGCGCCCAGGTCGTCATCTGTCAGCTTTTCAAGGGGGCGGTTTGTCATGAAGGCGGTTTCCTAAAAATACAGTTTTATCTCTGGCCATATTATCGCCTTGACAAATTAATCACAAGCAATTAATCAATATCAATTAATGAAAATCGATTAATATATAAAAAGAAAAGGAGAGGGAAGTGGTGATGTTGAATGTCGTCGCGGACAAATTGCATTTCGAGCCGATGACGGTGAGGCTGGGCGCGGTCGTATCGGGTGTGGATTTGCGCGAAACCCTCGATCAGGAAGTTGTAGACCAGCTTTCCGAAGCACTTGTTAAATACAAGGTTCTCTTCTTTCGCGACCAGAATATCACGCGGGAACAGCATCTCGCCTTTGGCAGGCGGTTTGGCGAACTTGAAGTTCATCCCCTCACCCAGCATAAGGAAGGCTTCAAGACACAGGATATCGACCCGCAAATCATGGTGGTGGAGAGCACGGCGAAAACGCCGATCACGGCCGATGAATGGCATAGCGATGTAACCTGGCGGAAAGATCCGTCGCTCGGATCGATCCTGAGATGCATTATTTCACCCAAGGTTGGCGGTGATACCCTTTGGGCGGATATGGAAGCGGCCTATGAAGGCCTCGATGACGACACCAAGAAAGAGATTGAGGGATTGACCGCCATGCATGACTGGAAACCTTTCCGTCAGGCAATGTATGCCCAGCCGGGAACCGAAGAACTGGTCAAGGAGCTCAAGGCCAAATACCCGCCGTCGGAGCATCCCATCGTCCGCACCCATCCGGTATCGGGTCGCAAGGCGATCTATGTAAACAACCCGTTTACGACGAACATCAAGGGCAAGACCAGGCAGGAAAGCATGGAGCTGCTGACCAGGCTCTATCGGACCGCATCGACACCGGACTATCAGGTACGCTTCCGCTGGGAGCCGCATTCCATTGCCTTCTGGGATAATCGCAGCACCCAGCATTACGCGGTTGGTGACTTCTTTCCAGAGCATCGCTTGTTGGAGCGTGTTACTGTAGCAGGTGACCGACCGTTCTGATGTGAATATCGCCCGTTGAACGGTCGCTTTCCATGGACAGGGCGTCTTTCGATTGATAATGTGCGCCCTGTCATGGGGGAGTAGTCTGCTCAAAGCCCAATGAGTGACCCTGTCAACATACTCAGGCCCTCAAGGCTTGTGGCAGGATTGCGGAGCGTTTCGGCGCGCCGTCGACAAGACCCAAGACAAACAGCGGTCCCGTCTGCGGGAGGCCGGTGTTTGTTCTTGGTTTATTGTCCCGCTGGAAAGCTATCATGGAAGCGTTTCTCATCTCTACATTCACTGTCGCGCTTGCCGAAATCGGCGACAAAACCCAGCTCCTCTCGCTGTTCCTGATTGCCCGGTTCAACAAACCATGGAGCATCATTGCCGGAATATTTATCGCGACCCTCGTCAATCATGCGGTTTCGGCGGGCGCGGGGGTCTGGCTTGGCCAGTTCCTGGAAAGCGAGACGGGGCAATGGCTTATCGGCGGCAGCTTTATCGCGGTTGGCCTCTGGCTGTTGATCCCGGACAAGGATGAGAAACCCACCTCACGCTATGACGGCTATGGCGCCTTCATGGTGGCAACAGTCCTTTTCTTTCTCGCGGAGATCGGTGATAAAACGCAGATCGCAACGGTTCTGCTCGGCGCGCATTTCACCGCTATCGTGCCGGTTACCCTTGGCACGACAGTCGGGATGCTGCTTGCCAATGTTCCCGTCGTCCTGCTCGGCGCCGCGCTGATGAAGCGTATTCCGTTTAAAGTCGCACGCCTCATCGCGGCGGCGGTGTTTGTCCTGACCGGCTTGATTGCGCTTCTGGTTTAGTCTGCGCGGGTGCTTTAGCGATATTAAAGCAACAGGGGCGAGGGATGATGGTGATCGCGCGGTGCAATTTTGCTTGCTATCCTCTGAGAACTATGGTCTACGGCAGATACAAATGCGTTGCGCGTAAGTGACAGAGTGTTATTGCAACATGTTTGGTGGCAGCTTTTAAGACTGATCGTTGCTGAATAAATCGTACAGTTTTGTACATAAAATTATTGCAGCCGATTTACGCTAATCTGCCATAGAATCTATATCGTCCCCGTGACATGGACTGTCACCGAGCCGGACGTGATTACAGAAAGACTCTTCTTGAAAAATTTTGATACTTTCGGCCTTGCCGACGTAATTCTTCGCGGCATTTCCGCAGAAGGTTACACCACCCCGACCCCTATCCAGTGCGAAGTTATCCCGGCCATTATGGCCCGCAAGGATGTTTTGGGCATCGCCCAGACAGGCACCGGGAAAACCGCCGCATTCGTCCTGCCGCTGCTTCACGCGCATAACGCGGCCAAGGCACGGCCACAATCTAAATCCTGCCGGACGCTTATCCTGACCCCGACGCGGGAGCTTGCCTCCCAGATCGCGGCGAATGTTCGCGCCTATGGCCAGTTCAGCCCGGTTTCCGTCGCGGAAATCGTCGGCGGCGTCAAGCCGGGACCGCAAATTCGGGCCCTCAATAAAGGCGCGGATATAGTTGTCGCCACGCCGGGACGCCTGGAAGACCATGTGCAGAGCGGCGCGTTGAAGCTTGATCAGGTGACGTCCGTTGTCCTGGATGAGGCCGACCAGATGCTTGATCTCGGTTTTGCTCCCTCCATCCGCCGGATCATCTCGAAGCTTCCGAAAAACCGCCAGACGATCCTGCTTTCGGCCACCATGCCAAAGCAGATCCACAAGCTGGCGCAGGATTTCCTGACGGACCCGGTTGAAATCTCGGTAACCCCGGTATCAACACCCATCGAGCGGATCGACCAGTCCGTTCTCGCGGTTGAAGTGATCGCCAAGCGGGATGCTTTGGTCTCCTATCTCTCGACGAACAAGATTGAACGCGCGATTGTCTTTTCCCGCACGAAACGCGGCGCTGACAAGGTGACGAAATTTCTGACTGCGGCCGGGTTGGCGGCAAATGCAATCCATGGAAACAAGAGCCAGCCCCAGCGCGAACGTGCCCTTGGCGCCTTCCGCGACGGCAGCACGAAAATCCTGGTGGCCACGGATATCGCCGCCCGCGGGATCGATGTGGATGATGTCAGCCATGTCATCAATTACGATCTTCCCGAGGTTGCGGAAGTCTATGTGCATCGCATCGGCCGGACGGCCCGCGCCGGCAAGAGCGGCATTGCGCTCACCCTGTGCACGCCGCCGGAAATTGGCCTTCTGAAAGCCATCGAGAAACTCACCGGTAACAAGATCACAACGGAAGACCGGACAACGGACGGCCTTTCCAATGCGGTTCCGGCGAAGCCCGAGGGCCGGTCATCCGCCCCGAAGTCCGGCAATCGCAATCGGCGCAATGGCAGGCCCCAGACGGCGCAGCGGTCGGCGGGCAAACGCCCGGCTCCCCAGAGCAGCCGAAAACCGGGGAATTCCGGCCTAAATTCTCGTTCAGACATGCCGACTTCCGGCCTGAACAGGATGCTCAAGAAATCAGATAAACGACAGGCTGCAAGCGCCCTGTAAAATCATCGGGGGCGGTCCCGGCCTAAACTCCGGGCCGCTCCTGCGTGATCCTGAAGTCAATCTTGTTGCCATCGCTATCAAAACCGTTCCCCCTGGATCCTTTTCCAGGACCAAGGGTCTGCAGGTTGCCCATGGCTTTGGTGCCGTCCGTGCAGGTCACTTCCCAATCTCCCTGCCCGCTCTCGTCGTAGCGGAATATTGCATCGCATTTCTTGTCTCCGATGAGAGAGGTGGACTTGACATGCCCGGTTCTGCCAACCTGTTTAACCTTTACCGGAAATACTTTTCGTGCTGGCAGAAGGGTCTCCCATGCAAGATCAAGGTAATATTGTATTTCGGTCGGGTTGTTTGTCTTACCTTTGTACGCGGCATTTACAACCGTTTTCGCCTTGTCGCAGTAGGTCAGGCCAGTGATAACGTCAAATCCCAAGAGATTACGGTTTCGCTCATAACCTCGTTTAAAGCTATCTGACCACTTGTAACTTTCTACAACTGATCGGGTTACCTTTAAGTCCGCCCCGCTCCCTCTGAAGTGACGACAGATATCGCTGTAGGTTGTGTACCAGCCAATTGCATAAGGATTATTCAGATCAACATCTGATATATCCGCTGGCTCGTCGTTGACGGTGGCACAGCTTGTGAGCAGGAACAGTCCGATAACCAGCAAATACCTCATCCTTTACCCCCATCGCGATTTTCTCTTAAAATAGTTCAACCTTGCCGCAAAGCGCAACCCGTAGTTTAGAATCAATTATTTTAATACATATTCCATGTACTTGCGGGATTGGGTGGGGAATGACCCATTATGAACAGGGTTTGTCGTGGCAAGCCTCCCGCTCAGGTGACAACATCCTGATTTCGGGTATATTGTTGATTGCAAATGGCCTTGTACGGGTCTATCCGTATGAAATGCGATGTCTAAAAAAACGATAAAAAAAGAGGGAACGCATGAGCTTCGATGAGAAACTGTCCGAATTTGAAAGACGGAAAAACAAGGCGGAGGCCATGGGCTCTCCGCGTCACTTAGCTGCGCGGAAAGCGGATGGCATCCTGAATGCGCGCGAGCGGATAACGGCGCTGGTCAAAGAGGGCAGCTTTGAGGAGTTCGGCCTGTTCGCGATGAGTATCAACCCGGATATGCGGGACCGGACGCCGGGCGATTCCGCCGTTTGCGGTTTCGGTTCGATCGATGGCCGGATCATGGGGATTAACGCGGCGGATTTCTCGACGGTTGCCGCCTCCTCCGGCCGGGTCCAGCTGAAAAAATACAATCATATCCGGGATTTGTGTGTTGCGAACGGCCATCCGCTCATCAATCTGATGGAATGCGGCGGCGGGCGGCTTCCCGATGTCATGGGGGCGGCGGGCATTGGCGCGGGCGGCGAGTCGGGGCGATATTTCAGCCGTCGCGTGGTGCCGACGGCAGCCGGTGTGCTGGGCCTGACCTATGGGCGCGGCGCCTTTTCATGTGTCCTGTCCGATTTTACGGTCATGCGCCGGGGCGCTATTTTGGCGGTGTCGAGCCCGAACGTCACTTCCGGCTCGATCGGTGAATCGGGTTCGCTGGAAGAACTTGGCGGGTCGCAGGTACACAGCAAGATCACCGGTCTCGTGGATATGGTTGTTGACAGCGACGAGGAAGCCCTCC
>JBBDJF010000076.1:0-19370 GCA_040880045.1 Sneathiella sp. | reverse complement strand
GCGCCCATGGCCATCACGGCGGGGCGTGGAAGGTTGCCTATGCCGACTTCGTGACGGCGATGATGGCGTTCTTCCTGCTGCTGTGGCTGCTGAATGTGACGACAACCGAGCAGAAGGAAGGCCTCTCCGACTATTTCGCGCCGACAACCGCCAGTATCAGCCAGTCCGGTGCCGACGGCGTAATGGGTGGAAGGAGTATGCAGACCGAAGGCTCCCGCGTTTCCGAACTTGGCGTTCCCTCCGTGGTGTCCAGCATTACCCCGCCCGAAGAGGGCAAGAAGAATGAAGGCGAAGATGCGAAAGAGGCACGCGAACTCGAAGAGGCGGAGCTTCTTGAAAAACTTCGGAAAATCGAGGAGGTGAGCTTCGAGCAGGCACGCGAGGAGATCCGCCAGGCCATCAACAAGGATCCTGAACTCTCGGGCCTCAAGGATCACGTCATCATCGACATGACACCAGAGGGGCTGCGCATCCAGATCGTCGACCAGTTCAACGAAAGCATGTTCGAAAGCGGCAGTTCGACGATTACGCCGAAAATCAGGGGGCTGGTCGGCATGATCGCCAAATCCATCGAGGAACTGCCCAACAGCCTCTCTATCAGCGGCCATACGGACAGCGCCTCCTTCAGCGGCGGAACCTATACAAACTGGGAGCTGTCCTCCGACCGCGCCAACGCCAGCCGCCGCGCCCTGCTGGACGCCGGGCTCGATCCGGAGCGCATTGAAAAGGTCGCCGGACGCGCCGATACGGACCCGATGATCTCCGACGATCCGTCCAACCCCGGCAACCGGCGGATCAGCATTATCCTCCTTCGGGAGACGCCAGTCCTGCCCGCGAACCTGAAATAACTACATCCGCCATATAAGAAGCTGCGTTCTGCGCCGGTCGTCGACCGCAATCGTCGCATCCGGCGGATGATCCGGCACGGTAAAGCTGTTGCTGATAAACAGGCTGCCGGGCTTCATCTCGGCCCGCGCCTTGTCATAGAGCCGCGTCATCGGCACCGGCGAGAGGAAGCAGTAAACAACGTCATATTTCCCGAGATTCTCCCTGAAAATATCGCGAAAGCGAAAATCGAGATTACCGGCACCGCTCAGCTTTCCCCGCAACCACGAGATGGCGAAGGGAAGCGGCGCCGTCTCAAGCCCGGTAAACTGCATCTCCGGTCGCGCCCGCGCCAGAAAACGCAGCGTGCCGCCGAGGCCGCTGCCGAGATCGGCGGTATGCAGATTCGTCTTGTAGGGCAGCAGCTCCAGAAGCGCCGCGGCCGTCGTCCGGTTGGTCAGGAACAACGGCACGCGATTGCCGGCAACGTTCCAGAAGACAAGCACCAGCAGCAGCAGGATGACCGGAAAGACCCATCCCGGCAGATCCAGCGCCAGCGCGAACAGGAGCAGGGGCGGCGCGATCACCTGCCCCACCACCCACGGCAGGGAGAAGCGGAACCCCCGGCTGACGATCCCCGCGATGATACCCTGCGCCAGCATCACCCAGAGCGGCGGAATGGCAGTGCCGGTCGCCTCTTCCACAAGCGGGCGGAGCAGGTAGAGAGCGCCGAACACCACCGCCTGAATGGCGAGCGCGCCGAGAACCGGGGACCTGTCTTTTCCGTCCGCTTTCCGCATAATCTGTTTTAGCCCGCCGCCGCCGCGCGCTGCACCGGCATGTTTTCCTGTATCGGCCAGTGCAGAAGGCCGGAGATGAGGCCGAGCGCAACACTGATCCACCAGACCACATCATAGGAGCCATAGAGGTCAAATACAAAACCGCCAAGCCAGGCCCCAAGAAAGGCGCCGATCTGGTGCCCGAAAAAGACGAAGCCGAACAGGGTCGTCATATATTTCGGCCCGAACAATACCGCGACCAGTCCCGAGGTGAGCGGCACAGTCGAGAGCCAGAGAAGTCCGAGAATACCGGAGAAGATGATCACCGTCAGCGGGCTGATCGGCACCAGAATAAAGGCGACAAACAGCGCGGCGCGGGCGAAATAGAGCCCGCTCAACAGGTATTTCTTTGAGTATTTCCCGCCGAGATACCCTGCCGACAGCGAGCCGAGGACATTGAACAGCCCGACAACGGAAAGGGCAATCGCGCCATATTTCGCGGCGACATTCTGATCGACGATATAGGCGGGCAAATGTACGGCGAGGAAGGTCACATGAAAGCCGCAGACGAAAAAGCCCATGAACAGGAGCCAGTAACTCCGGTTACCCGCCGCCTCCCGGATCGCGGCGGACAGGCTCGCGGCGCCGATACTGCCGCTGTCCTCCGCCTTGCCGGTCACCCCGGCGGCGGCGGGAATCATCAACAGCGAGCAAAGCCCGATCAGGATCAGCGCCATCGACCAGCCATAGCCCGACAGGAACGCCTGCCCGAGCGGAACCATCAGGAACTGCCCGAGACTGCCCGCCGCGCCGACAATCCCGAGCGCCATGGAGCGTTTTTCCTCCGCCACCGCGCGGCCGACCGAGCCGATGACGACACCGAAACCGGTGCCCGACAGGCCAAGGCCGATCATAACCCCCGCCGACAGGTGAAGTTCCCCCGGGCTGCTGGTTTGCGACATCAGGAACAGCCCGGCGGCATAGACAATACTGGACACCAGCAGCGTCCGGCCGGAGCCGTATTTGTCGGCGATGGCGGAGGCAAAGGGCTGTGACAGGCCCCAGACGATATTCTGGATAGCAAGGGCGAGGCCAAAAACCTCGCGCCCCCAGCCGAGATCGGAGGAAACAGGTTCAAGAAAAAGACCGAAGGCCGCGCGCGATCCCATGGCAATCAGGCTGATCAGGCCGCCCGCAAGGATCAGAATGAGAAAAGATCTCGACGCCATTGTTCATTCCCTCACAACAGTTGTTCTGTCTGGCGCGCCCCGGACTAGGGTTAGAGGCCCAAGTTATGTCTCATTGTATTCGGGTCGACAAGTACCATTTACTTACCTATGACTGATACCAATTGTTTCTATACTGGAAAAGGAACTGTCCAGCCATGAAGAAATCCGACGGCCCGCTGATCGAGCTTGGCTCCCTTGAGGGCCGGAATGATGAACGCCGCACCGATGCGGAGGTTTTCAACCCCGATGACTTCGAATCCATCCGCCTGCGCCGTGTTTTCGCCTATGCCATCGATGTCATCTGTATCGCGGTGATTTCCGTTGCGGCGACATTTGCCGCCACGATCCTCGGTATTATCAGTTTCGGCGTGCTGACGCCGATCTTGCTGCTGATACTGGCGATTATCCCGCTTGCCTATCATACATTGCTGGTCGGCGGACCGGGCAGCGCCACCCTCGGTATGCGGTTCCTGAACATCCGGATGGAGCGCATCGGCGGCGGCGAGCCGGACTACGTGATCGCCTTTATTCATTCGGCCGTCTTTTACCTGAGTGTCGCCGCCACCTCGTCCCTGATCCTGCTGGTCTCTGTCTTTAATCCGCGCGGGCGCTGCCTGCATGACTTCGTGATCGATGTGGTGATCCGCCGGGTGCCGCTGCGCTCATAGGGCGTCGCGGAACTCGTAATACAGCCGGGCGAGCGACAGGAGCGGTACCCGCAGCGCCGTTCCGCCCGGAAACGGTTTGTGCGGGATGCGCGCAAACACATCGAACCGCCCGGCGTCCGCGGCGATGGCCTCCCCGATGACGCGCCCGACAATGGCGGAGAGCGGCACGCCCTGACCGGAATAGCCCTGGGCGTAATAGATATTCCCGCTGCGCCCGACATCGGGCAGCAGGTTGCGGGTCACCGCGACCTTTCCGCCCCAGGCGAAATCAACTTTGACATCCCCAAGCTGGGGAAAGGTCGCCAGCATATTCTCCCGAAGCGCCGCGCCCGCCACGTTCCGTCGGCTGATCAGCTTGTCCCGTCCGCCATACAGCAGGCGATGGTCCGCCGAGATGCGGAAGTAATCAAGATTGAAATTGGTATCCGAGACGCAGGCCTCGGTCGCCATCAGCGCCCTTGCCTGCTCCTCGCCAAGCGGTTCCGTCGCGATGATGCAGGTATCGACAGGGATGATCTTCGCCGCGAGAGACTTGCTGAGATCGCCAAGATAGGCGTTGCCCGCCAGCACGACATAGCTTGCCGTCACCGACCCATCCGCCGTTGTCACGACCGGTGACGTACCGTCCGTCACCTCCGTCACGCGGGAATCCTCATAAATCGTGACGCCCGCCGCCGCCGCCGCATCGCTGAGGCCAAGCACATAGTTGAGCGGATGAAGATGGCCGCCGTCCTCATCAAAAAGCGCGCCGCAGAATCGGTCCGTCGCGAGATAATCGCCGAGTGCCTGCCGGTCGATCCATTTATATGTGCTGTAGCCATAGGCTTTCTCGCAATGGGCCTGTTCCTTCAGCAGCCAGTCCCGATGGCGCGGTTTCACCGCCGCGTAAAATTCCCCGTCCTTGAGATCGCAGGCGATATTGTGACGGGCGATCCGTTCCTTCAGCAGGCGGGTTGCCTCAACGGAAAAGTCCCAGAGCCGGGCCGCATCCTCCCGCCCGACCAGCGCTTCCGTATCAACCATGCCGGGGGTGTAGCCGGTTGCGATCTGGCCGCCATTGCGGCCCGACGCCCCGAATCCGATCCGCTCCGCCTCCAGCAGGGTGACGGCAAAGCCCTTCCCGGCAAGTTCCAGCGCCGCGCAAAGCCCGGTATAGCCGCCGCCGATGACGCAGACATCAGCGCGCTGGCCACCGACAAGGCGCGGAAAATCAGCGCGCGCATTCGCCGAAGCATCATAATATAAAACACTCATCGTGGTTTTTCTTCAACGGTTTATGGCCAAGCGGCGAAAACAACAGGCTTGCAAGATTTACGACAATCATCATGATGCAGTTGTCAGTATATTGCCTTCGCGAAGCTTTTACTCTGACGCGGCGAAACAGCAAGGGATTTATTGCAGTCAATGGAAATAGTTGGATCAACTTTTCATATCTGGGCGGTTTTCGCCTTTATCACCGTTGCGATTATCGCCTTCGCCAATGAGCGGGTCGAGCTGGAAATCTCCTCCATCGCGATCATTGCGGGGCTGCTGCTGCTGTTCCATTTCTATCCGCTCCTCAACCAGGCCGGGGAAAGCCTGCTGACGCCCCGGGATATTCTGGCCGGGATTGCCGATCCGGCGCTGATCACTGTGCTGTCCCTGCTGGTGGTCGGGCAAGGGATTGTTCGCACCGGCGCACTGGAACAGCCGATCCGACGCCTTGTCGCGCTCCGCCGTCATCATCCGATTCTCGCCATCACCGTGGTCCTGTCGACGGTGCTGCTGATAAGCGCCTTTATGAACAATACGCCGGTGGTGGTGATTTTCATCCCGCTGATGACCGCGCTCGCCGAACGGCTGCACCGTTCCACCTCGACCCTGATGATTCCCTTGAGCTACGCCTCCATCCTCGGGGGGATGACGACCCTGATCGGTTCCTCGACCAACCTGCTGGTCATGGCCGCCGCGGTTCAGGCCGGACAACCACAGATCGGATTTTTCGACTTCACTGTTCCGGGCGCCGTGCTGGCCGCCGCCGGGCTGATCTACGCCTTGGTGGTCATCCCGCGCATCCTGCCCGATCGCGGCTCGATGAAAGGCGACATGGTGGATGTGTCGGGCAAGCAGTTCATTGTCCAGATGGAAGTCGCGCCCGACAGCCCGCTGGTTGGCGAGGAAGCCGTCGCCGGTCAGTTCCCGAGCCTGCGCAACATCACCATCCGCTTTATCCAGCGCGGGGAGCATATCCTGCTGCCACCGTTTGACGGCATTACCCTGAAACCGACCGATGCCGTGATTTTCGCCGGAACACGCAAATCCATCACCGAGGCCTTCGCCGATAATCCGCAGATCCTGCAGGGCTTTCTCGAGCCGGACGGCGCCAGCACGGAAGTAAGCGAGGAACTCGCCTCGGTGCAGGAGCAGACACTCGCCGAGGCCGTCGTCGCCCCGGCGTCGCGGATGATCGGGCGGGCGCTCTACCAGATCAGCTTCCATTACCGCACCCGCTGCGTTGTCGTCGGCATCCAGCGCCGCTCGCGCATGATCCGCACCAACCGGATGACGGATATCCGCCTTGAGGCCGGGGATGTGCTGCTCATCCTCGGCCAGCGGGGGGACATCATGCGGCTGCGCAACAATCCCGATGTCCTGTTGCTGGAATGGTCGGCGCGCGAACTCCCGGCGACGGCGCTTGCCTGGCGCGCCCGCATTATCTTTGGCGCCGTGGTTGTCGCTGCCGCAACCGGGGCGCTGCCTATTGTCGTCGCGGCGGTCTGCGGCGCCGTCGCGATGGTCATCAGCGGCTGCCTCAATGTCTATCAGGCGAGCCGCTCCATCGACCGGCGTATCCTGCTGCTCATCGCCGCCGCCCTCGGTCTCGGTGCGGCGATGCAGGCGACAGGCGGCGCGAGCTATCTCGCCAATGGCGTTCTCTCGATGATGACGGGGGCCGGACCGGCGGTGATCCTTTCGGTCTTCTTCCTTCTGGTCGCTTTCTTCACCAACATCCTCAGCAACAACGCAACCGCCGTGCTGTTCACCCCGATCGGGGTCAGTATGGCCCAAGCGATAGATGTTGACCCGATGATCTTCATCTACGCAGTGATCTTCGCCGCCAACTGCTCCTTCGCGACGCCGATGGGCTATCAGACGAATCTTCTCGTAATGGGACCCGGACACTATAAATTCATGGATTTTTTCAAGGCCGGAGCGCCGCTGGTTGTTCTCCTTTGGATTATATTTTCGCTTTTCGCGCCGTTTTACTACGGATTGATGTAGTTTTGCGAAAAATAATAGTCCGCCCTATTTGCCAACCTCCTAATTCGCGTTACCTTTATGTGATGGGAAAAAAAACGAGACATATGACAAGATGAAACGCGTGGAAATCCCGTCGCGCTTCTTCTTCTCGACGCCGCCCGCGCCCTGCCCGTATCTTGAAAACCGGCTGGAACGCAAGGTGGTGACCCTGCTCGCCGGGGAGGATCCCGACGGCCTTCACAACACGCTCAGCCATGCGGGTTTCCGCCGCAGCCAGGACCTCGCCTACCGGCCGGCCTGTGACGGATGCAGCGCCTGTATCCCGATCCGGGTTCGGGCCGCGGACTTCCGGCTCAAGAAATCCTTCCGCCGCATCTGGAAGACGAACGCCGATATCACCGCCGAAATCCACCCCTCAAAGGCGACGCGGGAGCATTTCGAGCTGTTCCACCGCTATCTTCAATCGCGCCATTCCGAAGGCGGGATGGTCGATATGGATTTCGTCGACTATCAGGCGATGGTGGAGGAAAGCCCGGTCCGCTCGAAGCTCGCGGAATTCAGGAAGCCCGACGGCAGCCTGTTCGCCGTCTGCCTGATCGACTTGATGGAGGATGGCCTGTCGCTCGTCTACAGCTTCTTCGATCCGGAGGAAGATAAACGGAGCCCCGGCAGCTACCTGATTCTCTGGCATATTTTCGAATCAGCCCGCCAGCGGCTCCCTTATGTCTATCTCGGATACTGGATCGACCAGAGCCCGAAGATGGCCTACAAGAAACGGTTCTACCCGTCCGAGATCCTGACCCGGGACGGATGGCAGCTTATCCCGGAATAGGCACTTCCTCCGCACCGTTTCCTTTAAGTCCTGATCATATCGCAAAAAAAGCGGCGGCGGATCATTTCAATCCACCGCCGCCTTTCGTCTCGTTACGCCAGCCTGTGCCTAGAAGTAATGCGATACATCCCGGTGGCCCGACTGGCAGGCGGCGACATAGAGCGCCTGCTCTTTGTCAAACATCCGCTGCTCCCGCAGGCCAAGCGTCCCGCGGATCGCCATTTCGTAGCGTTCGAGGGTTGGCAGCAGGTTGATTTCCGCCTGATTGCGCCACTCAAGCTGGGATTGGTATTTCGCGACAACGTCATTCATGTCTTCCGTTGCCTTCGCGAAATCCGGTGTATTGGCCCGCAGGCTGCTCCGCACCTTGGACAGGCCGGATGAAATATCGGAGGCCCCTTCCACGTCACTGACGCGACGGCTGAGGTCCTCAATCGAAGCGACCAGTTTGCCTGCATCCGCCCCCGCGAGATCGGACTGGATATGCATCAGGTCCGGTTGCAACTCGGCATAGGCGGCGTTGTCCTTGAGAAGGGCGACGATTTCGGCAATTGGCTGGTAGCCGTCATTGGCCGCCCGGCGGAATTTACCGCTGAGCAGTGTTTCCTCTTTCACCAAAGCCTTGAAGGTTGCGTAGGTTTCCTTCCAGTCGGCCGGAATTTTCGCGACGAGCTCCGCCCGGTCCGCCTCAATCTCGGCGACCTGTTCCTGCAACGCCTCCTTCGCCTCCGCCTGATCAGCGTCATACATGCGGCTGATTCTGGTTTTCAGGTCGCGGATTTCAAGGTCAAGATCCCGAATGTCCGATTCTATCCGCCGCACCTTCCGTTGCACCGGCTGGTAATCGACGATGTTTTCATTGATCCGGCTATCGGCAGCCCAGGCCTGTTTCATCAGATCGGGCGCCTCTTCCGCGGCAGCAAAGCTCTGTTCGAGATTACTCTTCAACCGCTCCGGCAGGTAATCGAGATTAAGCTGGCGGGCCTCGGCAATCGCGCTGTTGATCGCGGCACCATTGGTCATGAACTGGTCGGCGATATATTTGTCAACGCAGTAATCCAGGCGCGGGTTCCGCGGAGGCGGCGCTGTCTCCGATGTCAGCGACGACCGGTTCGGCAGGTAGTTCACCAGTTGCGGATAGAAACCGACGACGACCAGCGCAATCAGCTGCAACGTGATAAAGGCGATAACCCCTTTATACATGTCCAGCGTCTTGACGATGGGCGGCGCCACCCCACGCAGATAAAAGAGCGCAAAGCCGAAGGGCGGCGTCAGGAAGGAGGTCTGGATATTCAGGCCGATCATCACGCCAAGCCAGACCGCCGTGATATTGGCAGACGGATCGGCGAGCAGGATCGGCGCGACAATCGGCACGACAACCACGGCAATCTCGATAAAGTCGAGGAAAAAGCCGAGAATGAAGATCACCGCCATCACGATGATGAACTTCATCCAGAACCCGCCCGGCAAGCCGTTAAGGAAATCGCGGACCAGCTCTTCCCCGCCGAAGGCGCGAAACGCTGCCGTCAGCATCGCCGCGCCGAGCAGGATGATAAAGACGAGAGAGGTTGTTTTCGCCGTCTCGATCATCACTTCCTGCAGGGTATTCTCGATCTTGAAGGCGCGCCAGCTGCTCCAGCCGATGGCGATGATCAGGCCGACTGTGGCGGTAACGCCAAGGAAAATGCCAAGCGCATCCCTGGTGGTGTTGATCGACTTGACGTTGGGCTCGAATATCAGGAGGACGACAAGAATACCGACAAGCGACGCCAGCCCGAGAATGACCGGCGCATAGGCCGCTCTATGGCCTTCCTTCAGGCGATAGCCCGCCATCATGATGGCGCCCACGGCGCCGATCGCACCGGCCTGGTTCACCGTGGCGACACCTGTGAGGATCGACCCGAGCACAAGGAATATCAGGCCAAGCGGCGGGAAGAGCGCCAACGCCAGCTTGACGAAAAAGGCCCTGTCGAAGGTGCCGCCCCGAACGGCCGGGGCCACCTTCGGGTTGATAAGGGCATAGATCAGGATAAACACCATATAGATGGCGACGAGCAACAGCCCCGGAACGAACGCGCCCAGGAACATTTCACCCGCACTGGTCGACACCACACCGAAGGAGGACGGCATGGAAAGCTCCCCCGTCGCTGCCTTGTGAAGGGCCTTGCGCGCGGTTCCCGCCTGATCCACGGCGCTTGACAGCTGATCCGCCAGAATAATCAGGACAATGGACGGCGGAATAATCTGGCCCAGGGTTCCCGAGGCGGCAATCGTCCCGGTCGCCAGTGACCTCGAATAGTTGTTACGCAGCATCGCCGGGAGCGAGATCAGCCCCATCGCCACCACGGTCGCGCCGACAATACCGGTGGTCGCCGCCAGCAGCGCGCCGACGAACACCACGGAAATGCCAAGCCCGCCCGGCACCGGGCCGAACAGCTGGGCCATGGTGACAAGCAGATCCTCCGCGATCTTGGAGCGTTGCAGCATGATGCCCATGAAGATGAACAGCGGGATGGCGATCAGCGTATCTCGCTCCACCTCCCAATAGATGCCGCGCAGGTTGGTAACCCCGGCGCTCAGCCATTGCCAGGGGCCGCCATGGGAGAAATAGGCATCCGGATTGCCCGTTGCGACATAGCCGGTTAGAGCGGCGAGAACAACCGTCACAATGGCCGAGCCCGGCAAGGCGAAGGCAACCGGATAGCCGGAACCCAGGGCCAATGCCATCAGGAAAACGAGTAGGGCGAGAAAGAGAAGTTCCATGATTTTACATTACCCCGTCAATGATGACTCATGGTCAACATGACCCGGTTGCTCCAGATAGTCGGCAACGGCCTCCATCAGGTAGCTGACGAACTGAACCAGCATGGTTATGGCGAAAACGGCCAGAAAGCCCGCCATCAAATATTTCACATGCATGCCAAACCCGGATTGTGTCACTTCAAAATTTGCCATCGGACTGTAGAGAATTGCCGTCTTGCTCCCCATGCCGACAAACAGGATCGTCCAGCAGAGCGAAATGCCCATGAACAGGGTGCCCAGCGCATTGACGAACCCCTTCGTCTTGGTGGTGAAGCCCGCATAGAAAACGTCAACGCGCACATGCCCTTCCTCAACGAGGGTATAGGCGCTGGCGAACAGGAAGAGTGCCGCATACCAGAACCGCACCAGGTCGCCCATGAACGCCTGCTCATAGGAAAAAATGAACCGCGTGATCACGATCAGCAACTCGGCGAAGACAACCAGCAGCGCCAGCCACTGGAACCCGAGGGTACGCGAGCGCAGCGCAATGATGAGCGAGAGAAAAATCAGCGGAATATGGACATAGGGGCCGCGAAAATGCACACGCGCCAGATTATTATCCAGCTCAGTTCCGACAAGATAAGGCAATATCCCTTCAATCCGCAGAAAGGAGAGGGTCATATCAACGAGGCCGATCAAAAAAACGGCCCAGAAGGCCGCCCGCACAAGATAGGTATTCAAGCGGCTAATCATCGCCGCATCGTCGCGCAAATGCCGTTTGGCTGTGGATTGAACCAGGATAACGGCGAAAACAATTACGGTAACAAACAGCGAGAGCTGTATCCATGACTGGTAAGTCACGTCGCCCGAGCCGAATACCGGGCTCATCCCGGGCCAGCCAAGGACGAAGGAAAGATAATTATTGAGAAAATAGATCGGCAGCGCCGCCAGCATACACCATCCAAAGACCCGGACTGACCATTGCAGCCCGCGGTTTGATGCATAAACATCTCCCGCCATCGTCATATATGCCTCCCATAGAGGAAGGGGCGAGATTGTTGGTCCCGCCCCTGTCCGCAATTAATGCAACTTAAATCCCCAGAACCCGGTTCCGCTGATTCGAGAAGGAGACTTCCGCGATCTTCTGATATCCGCCGATTTCCCGGAGGTTCATCTGGAAATCGTCATCGATCTTCTTTGCAAGCGCGCTATGGTCGCGTGTTTCTTCGAAGACCTCGCGGGCGGCTTCACCGAAGGCGTCATAAACGTCATCGCTGAATTCCTTGAGGACAACGCCGTTTTCGGTGATCATTTTCTGCAGATACTCACCGTTGAGCGCCTGGGCTTCTTCATACTGTGCGGCATGTTCTTCCATGCAGCAGACAGTAATCAGTTCCTGCTCCTGCTTGGAGAGGCTTTCCCACCAGGATTTGTTCATGCCGAAGGCCAGTCCCCCACCCGGCTCATGCATGCCCGGATAGTAGTAGTATTTGGCGGCTTCGTAGAACTTCAGGAAGTAGTCGTTATACGGCCCCACCCATTCCGTTGCGTCAATCGCGCCGGAAACAAGGTTTTCATAGATCTGCCCGCCGGGAAGCGAGACAACCGATGCGCCGAGTTTGGCGATAACGTCACCGCCAAGGCCCGGCATACGGAACTTGAGGCCCTTGAAATCTTCGGCGGAGTTCACTTCCTTATTGAACCAGCCACCCATCTGGGTACCGGTTGCACCGCACGGCAGCGCTTTCAGACCGAACTCACCGGACATTTCGTCCCAGAGTGCCTGACCGCCCTTGAACTTGATCCAGGCGTTCCATTCCACTGTCGTCATGCCGAGCGGCACGGACGTGAAATAGGCGAAGCCCGGATGCTTGCCTTTCCAGTAATAGTCAGCGCCGATATAGGCCTGCGCATTACCCGAAGCGACTTCGTCAAAAGAGTCGAAAGCACCAACGCGTTCACCGGCGGCGAAATAGTTGACCGTAAGACGGCCTTCACTGATCTCGGTGATGCGGGCGCAAAGACGCTGGGCGCTGATCCCGAGACCCGGGAAATCCCGTGGCCAGGTCGAGACAACTGTCATCTCCTTGCGTTCCTGGGCGATTGCCGGTGCGGCAAAGGGTGCCGCGGCAACACCTGCGCCAGCAATCGCAGCGCCTGTCAAAAACTTGCGTCGTTCCATAAATATTCCTCCCGTTTCAAATCGATAGACGGAATTAGCTCCCCCTATCAAAAATAGCTGTCAACTAACAGAAACTTCGCGTCAATACATGTAGCTGCTTTGATGCAAGTCTTATTATTATTCTGACATCTTTGGTCAGTTTGTATGGACGCTTGTTCTCCCTGTTGAGGCAATTTTGCAGGAAGACAGACCAAATACAAGGCAAATTTTAATATTCCAGAATTCGAATATTATTGAAATAATATAATATATAAGTTTAATTAATGTATATAACCTACTGTAAATAAATATAATTAACTATAATTAAAAAGTTCCTCCACAGTGTTATAAAAAATCAAATCGGCTCCTTCTCAAGGCCGACGACCCAGCCCCAATTCGGAAAATCGGGTGATTCTGCCTTGAAGGCAAACTTGCCGGTGTGGTCGAATCCGGTCTTCGGGCCCGCGTATGATTGAGAAAGCGAGCCGCTCATTCCCGGCGTTGCGCGAAACCGGTTGCTCGCTTATAACGCCCTAACTGTGATATCAGGGGTCAAGGCCCTGTATTTTGGAAGAAATTTGCGTGACCCATCTGACCGCCCTCGCCCAGTTGCTTGACAGGTTAAGCGCGACCGTTGGAAAATATGTTTCCTGGCTCGCGCTGGCGATGGTGTTGGTCCAGTTCCTTCTCGTGCTGGCGCGCTATGTCTTCGGGATCGGTATCATCGCGTTACAGGAGAGCGTTATCTACAGCTTCGCCCTGCTGTTCATGGCCGGTGCCGCCGATACCTTGCGCCGCGACGGCCATGTGCGGATCGATATCCTCTATGAGAAATTGAGCGAAAAGGGCCAGGCGGCGATCAACCTCCTGGGCAGCCTTTTTCTGCTGATCCCCGTCTGCCTTGTTATCCTGATCCTGAGCTGGCCGTATGTCGCCGGTTCCTGGCAGATCATGGAAGGCTCCCGCGAGAGCGCCGGGCTGCCAATACTGTTTCTGCTCAAATCCCTGCTGCTGGTGTTTCCCATCGCCATGATCCTGCAGGGATTGGCCACCATCCTGCGGGCGATCGATGTTTTCCGGCGGCGGGAGGGGACGTCATGATCCTCGCCGAAGGATTGGCCACCGGCCTGTTCGCCGTCACCATCCTCAGCCTGATGGCCGGCTTCCCCGTTGCCTTCACCCTCGCGGGCACAGCGCTGTTCATGGGCGGTCTCGGCTGGATGCTGGGCGTGTTCGATCCGTCCCTGCTGGGCGCGATCCCGTCGCGGATTTTCGGCGGCGCCATGTGGAACGAGACCCTGCTCGCGGTGCCGCTCTTCGTCTTCATGGGTATCATGCTCGAAAAATCGCGGGTGGCGGAGGAACTGCTGGACTCCATGGGCCTGCTGTTCGGGAGCTTGCGCGGCGGCCTCGGGATTTCCGTGTTTATCGTTGGCGCATTGCTCGCCGCCTCGACCGGGATCGTCGGCGCAGCGGTCGTGACCATGGGGCTGATGTCACTGCCGACGATGCTGAAGCGCGGCTATGATCCGCGCCTTGCAGCGGGCTCCGTCTGCGCCGCCGGAACCCTCGGCCAGATCATTCCGCCGTCCATCGTGCTGATCCTCCTCGGCGAGCAAATCTCCAACGCCTATATGGCGGCCCAGTCGCTGAAGGGAAACTGGTCGCCGGAGCCGGTGTCCGTCGGCGACCTGTTCGCGGGCGCCCTGATACCGGGCCTCTGCCTTGTCGGGCTTTATATCCTGTATCAGGTCATTATGGCCGTCTTTAAACCCGAAAGCTCCCCTGCCCTGCTGCGCGAGGAAGTGACGGGAAGCGTTCAGAGCCTGCCGTTGATGCTGCTCCGCTCCCTGCTGCCACCGGTGATCCTGATCATCGCCGTGCTGGGCTCCATCCTGATGGGGATCGCCACCCCGACCGAAGCCGCCGCTGTCGGCGCTGTCGGGGCGATCCTTCTCGCAGCACTCAAGAGTGATGAGGGATCGAAACTGCCCGTCTATGCCGCCGGGATCGGCATTCCGCTTCTCCTCCTGCTGGCGAATGGGACGGACCTCACGCGGATCGCGGTGGACGGGATCGGACCCGAAGCGTTGCTCGCCTTCGTCCTGATCGCCGTTATTCTCGCCGGGCTCGTTATCGGATTGCGGCGGCTGCTGCGGCGCGGGATCCTCGGGGAGGTCTGCCAGTCGACCATGGAAATGACGGCCATGGTCTTCGTCATCCTCATCGGCGCAACCATTTTCAGCCTGGTGTTCCGCGGGCTTGGCGGCGACGAGATGGTCTACCGCCTGCTGAGCGACCTGCCGGGCGGGCGGTTTGGCGCGCTGCTCGTCGTCATGATCGTGATTTTTGTTCTCGGCTTTTTCCTCGATTTCGTCGAGATCACCTTCGTCGTGGTGCCGATCGTCGCGCCGGTATTGCTGTTGATGGATATCAGCCCGATCTGGCTCGGCATCATGATTGCGCTGAATTTGCAAACCTCTTTCCTGACGCCGCCGTTCGGCTTTGCGCTTTTTTATCTGCGCGGCGTTGCGCCGCCGGAGATTACCACCGGCGTCATATACCGGGGCGTCGCCCCCTTTGTCTTGTTGCAGCTTTTAGCGCTTGCCCTGCTCGCATTGTTCCCGGCGCTCGCGACCTGGCTACCGGCGGTGCTGAACGGCACGCGCTATTGAGGAGGACGCGGGAGAGATTTTCTCCCTCCCGCGCCGGAGTTTAGCTATTTACGGAGTTTCCCGACCAGCTTGCCGACCATCGGCAGGATCGCCACCGCCAGCGCAATCTTGACCGCAGCGCCCGGCAGGAAGGGATAGAGACCGGCAACCAGTGCCTTTTCCCACCCGATAAAGGTCGAGAGCCAGGAAAGGCCGCCTGCGAATATCACGACATATCCGATTACCATTGCCAACGCGGTTTTCAGGATGGACTGCCCCCATCCCTTTTCCATAAGCGCGCCAACAAGGGCCGCCGCGGCGACAAAGGCGAAAAGATAGCCCGCCGTCGGGCCCGCAAGGGACGCGAGGCTGCCGCCATTCGCGAAAACCGGCAGGCCCATGGCGCCTTCCGCCAGATACAGCGCCACCGTTGCCCCGCCAAGACGCCAGCCATAGGTCGCGCCGATGATCGTGACGGCAAAGGTCTGCATGGTCATCGGGACAGGCCACATCGGCACCGACGCCTGCGCCGACAGGGCGAGCAGGATCGTTCCGGCGAACGCCAGGATAGCAAGACGGAAGAGCTTCGCCGAGCGGGAAGCATCTGCGTCCGTGGCCCATAAGCTGTTGATAAGCGGAGAGGAAGTCGATCCGATGGACATAAATAGTTCCTTTCATTTACGGATGCCCGGATGGGCAGGTGAAGAAACCATCATTTACCAAACAAACGTTTGCCTATCAATCAAAAAACCGCCGATAGTAGAATTATATTATTTTGATTTTCTTTTTAAGGTTCTAAGGTCAACGGTGCCCGGCTGTTCGCGCGGATCGACATCGGCGCCGAAAATCCGGGTTTTCTGGATCTTCTGGGTGCCGGTTGTCGGCAGGTCATCGAGAAACAATATCCAGCCCGGCGTCTTGAAATAGGCGAGGTTGTTATCGGCATGGGAGAAGAGCCTCTTCGCCGTTTCCTCTGTTGCCTCTACACCCTCCATCAGGACGATGCAGGCCATCACCTCTTCCTCGCGCAGCTCATCCTTGACCGGGATGACCGCAACCTTCGCGATGTCATCATGATCCTGCAGCACGGCCTCAACCTCGGCAGCGGCGATATTCTCACCGGAACGGCGGATGATATTCTTCTTGCGGTCGACAAAATAGAGCATGCCGCTTTCGTCCTGGCGCACGGTATCGCCGGTATGGAACCAGCCACCCTTCCAGACTTCCTCCGTCGCCGCCTCATTCTTGAGGTAGCCCGCGAAGAAGCCGCGCCGTGGATCGTCACCGGCGCATTTCACCAGCAATTCCCCGTTTGTCCCCACGGGCACGTCCTTGTCATTCTCATCGACAACGCGGGCGAGGAATTCCTCCGTCGGGCGGCCGAAGGCGCGGGTATGAATTTGCCGGGGCTCACCGCTGTCGGCGAAAACACGCCCGGTTTCCGTCATGCCCCAGACTTCGACGAGCGGAAAGCCATAGCGTTTTTCAAACTTCTCATGCAGTTCCGGCTCGACCCCGGCGCCGAGCCCGAAGCGCACGGAATGGGCCGTCTCATACTCGCTTTTCGGCTGGTTCATCAGCATCGGCGGAACGACGCCGAGATAATGGATGACAGTCGCGCGCGTCTCGACCAGTTCCTGCCACCATGTCCTCGGGTGGAAGCGGTCGGGAATGATCAGGCAGCCGCCGGACAGGATGACACAGAGGAAGGTGACCGCCGCCGCGTTCATGTGAAAGAGCGGGAGAGGGTTATAGATTCGCTCCTGCCCCTCGCGGATTGTTGCCGCCCCGCCAAGCGACAGATAGGTCCGCCCGGCGGTCAGGAAATAGTCATTGGTGAGGATGCAACCCTTGGGCCGCCCGGTCGTGCCGGAAGTATAGAGCAGGCTGATCTCGCTCAAGAGTCCCGGCTGGCCCGAGGCAGGCGCCGGTCTCGGCCGGGGCAGCCATCCGGCAAATTTCTCCAGCGTAACTACCGGCAGCGGCCTTGCCCGCTTCTGGGCCACGGCCTGAACGTCCCGCGCCCGCTCGCCGATCGTGACGACAAGGTCAACGTCGGAATGTTCCAGCAGATACAGCATCTCGTCCTGCAGATAGTCCGGATTGATCGGCACGACGGAAACACCAAGCGCATTCGCCGCCAGCATATGCAGGAGATAATCCGGCCGGTTTTCAAGAAGATAGGCGATGCGGCTGCCGTGACCGTAGCCGGCCTTTTTATACATCTGCCTGAGCCGCTCCACCTCCCCGGCGGCCTCACCATAGGTAAACTCGACCCCCTCCGGATGATAGCCCCGCTTCTCATAGGCCGGGACGCAGACAAAGGCGTTATCTTGGTATCTGGTCGCGGCATCGCAAAAGGCCTCGTAAATAGTATTCACGGTGCATTCCCTCGTTTAACTGAACTTGTTACTTTTGTTGAATCCTCTGGGCGGGAGCCGTCCGGCGTTGGCCCGGCGTGTGTACCAACCGGTAAGGTCGGTCTCGGTCCGGGTCCGCTCCCCCGATTTCCAGGTAAGCCCGTCGTCGCGATTGAAGGTCTTGATATCGGAAAGTCCGCCATCCTTGTAGCGCTGCAAAGTGACGCCGCGCCCGCGGGTCATCTCACCGATTTCCTCCAGCGCAAAGCAGTTGAGCCGACGGTTATCGCCGATCACCGCGACACTGTCGCCCTCGACATCGACACAGAACGCCGCCTCGACATCACCGGAGACATTGAGAACCTGCTTGCCGTTGCGGGTCTGGGCGATCACGCTGTTCTCATCGACGACAAATCCGCGCCCGTCGCTGGAGGCGACGAGCAGTTTCCGGCCCGGCTTATGGACAAACAGCGAGACGATATCCTGATCATTGCCCAGATCGATCATCAGCCGCACCGGCTCCCCATGGCCACGGCCGCGCGGCAGCTTGTCACAGCCGATGGTGTAGAACCGCCCGTTGGTCGCGAACAGGACCAGCTTGTCCGTGGTTTCCGCCGTGATCCAGAACCGGCCCCGGTCGCCATCCTTGTATTTCTCGGACCCGTTTTCCTCCGCATGTCCCTTGAGCGCCCGGATCCAGCCCTTCTCGGAGCAGATAACGGTGATCGGTTCCTTGTCGATCATCGCTTCCAGCGGCATATCCGGAAGCTCCTTCGCCTCGCCGATGCGGGTCCGGCGATCGGACAGTTTGGGCAGCTTCTGCAGCGCCTTTTTCATTTCGCGGATTTCGTCCGAAATCGCCGTGCGGCGTAACTCCTCATCCTCGAGCAGGGCTTCCAGTTCTGATTTCTCTGCGCTCAGTTTGTCATGCTCGGTCCGGAGTTCCATCTCCTCCAGCTTGCGCAGGGACCGCAGTCGCATATTGAGGATCGCCTCGGCCTGATTCTCGGTCAGCCTGAAGGTCTCGATCAGACTCTGCTTGGGATGATCCTCCTCGCGGATGATGCGGATCACCTCATCGAGATTGAGGAAGACAATGAGATAGCCATCCAGCACTTCCAGCCGCGCCTCGATCTTGCCAAGGCGGTTTTTCGAGCGACGGACCAGCACCTCGAACCGGTGATCGAGGAAGGCGAGCAGCACATCGCGGAGGCTCATCACCCGGGGCGTCTGCGTCGCGTCCAGCACATTCATGTTGAGCGAGAAGCGGTTTTCAAGGTCGGTGAGGCGGAACAGCCCCTGCATCAGCATCTCGGCCTCGACATTCTTGCTGCGCGGTTCCAGAACCAGCCGCACATCCTCCGCCGATTCGTCGCGCACATCGGCGAGGAAAGGCAGCTTGCGCGTCTGGATCAGCTCCGCAATACGTTCGATCAGCTTGCTTTTCTGCACCTGATAGGGAATTTCGGTGACGACGATCTGCCAGGTTCCGCGCCCGAGGTCTTCCACTTCCCATGTCGCGCGCTGGCGGAAACTACCGCGCCCGGTGAGATAGGCCTCGCGCATGCTCTCCGGCTTCTCGACCAGTTCGCCGCCGGTCGGGAAATCAGGGCCCGGGATGAATTCCATCAGCTTGTCGATCCCCGCATTCGGGAACTTGATCAGATGCAGGAGCGCGTTGGCGAGTTCAGTGGCGTTATGCGGCGGGATCGAGGTCGCCATGCCCACCGCGATCCCGGCGGACCCGTTGGCGAGAAGATTCGGGAACGCCGACGGGAGCACGACCGGCTCCGATTCCTCGCCGTCATAGGTCGGGCGGAAATCGACGGTATCCTGATCGATATCGCGAAGCAGCATCTCGGCGATGACCGTCATCCGCG
>JBBDJF010000075.1:0-19550 GCA_040880045.1 Sneathiella sp. | reverse complement strand
CGTCACCTCGGAAAGGTTTATCGTCCAATTGCGGGACTTTTCCTGTCCCTCAGATTCTGAGCCTGCAACGGATGTGGCTTTGTCCTTGCTTTTCGATACGAAAAGATTCCTCGCAGACCCGGTATCCATGGGTAAGGGCTTACTTGGGTTGCCGCTCACTTTTCTGCCCTCGTCATCCGCCCAGAAATCATTACGTTTTTCCTACAAAGCCTCGTTAAGAAATTCGGCATTTTCATGGTCCCGACTAGCCGTGGTAACCACCGAATAAATATTCTCTGACCCTATGTACAAGCAATTTTACAATGCCTGCCTGCGGGTTCATGTTTGCGTTTATAACCACAATCAAACCATTCAATGCTTATTTCGTGAAAATGCAGTTAACAAATCGTATAAAACCTATCACTTCTTAAACAGAGGGCTTTATGTTCTTCAGAGTTCCAGCCGTCCCTGGCCTGTATCGCGTGCAAAGCTAAGCTTTATATACATTAGAATGATTGCGGGGTTTCTCCGTTATTTTCAATAAAAATTAACCATATATAGCACACACTGCAAGCCTTGGTATTTACCGAAACATTACGAATTACTGATGTGACAGGTGAATCTACATTTGAAGGCAGCTCCATGTTGTTGAGGTGACCAGCTTGTTGTAATTCGGCCACAGGGCGGTCCGGTCATTATGAATTATGAGGCGGCCACGGCCATATAAAGTTGATCGTCGGCGGAAAGAGCGCGTAGATTACCCGGCGAATGAAACGAGCGTAGACGTTTTGTTAAGCCGTGATAAACATGAATGAGATCAAATGTTGTCATGACGGTCAAAACGGACGAAATGGGAGAGGGGCATGAAGTTTAGAAACAGTGCGGGTAAGGCAGGGAATGTGCTTTCCGCCAGTATTCTAACGGCTGTATTCGGCAGTTTTCTCGCGGTGGGGGCCGCACATTCTGAAACCTTGAATGAGGCCGTTCAGCAAACGGTTTCGACCTATCCGGAGATTGCGGAAGCATCGGCAAATCGGCGGGCTGTGGATCAGGAGTTGAGGCAGGCCGAGGGACTTTATCTGCCAACCTTGGACCTGAACGCCGGTATTGGATACGAGTGGACGGATACAGTTACCATCGACAATGAAGATCTACGCCGCACTGAATCAAGCCTCCTTCTGGTACAGACTCTGTATGATGGTGGTTTTCGCAGTGCCGAGGTTGATCGACAGGGTAACCGGGTTGATAGTGCTGCTTATCGTGTAAAAGAGCGCGCGGAAGCGATCGCTTTGGACGCTGTTCGTGCCTATCTCGATACCCTCCGGAGCTTGGAAATTGTCGAGCTTGCCCGTGAAAATGTCGAAAAACACCGCCGCACCTTGAATGAAATTCAGGATCGGGTGGATGCAGGGCAAAGCGGTATTGGTGACGATCAGCAAGCACTGGCCCGTCTTGCCGCCGCTGAGGATACTTTTGTCGAAACCATGCGGGCACTGGATGACGCCGAGATTACGTATCAGCGTGTCGTCGGCGCACAGCCGGTTGGTCTGACGCTGCCGGAATTCAGTGACAGCACACTTCCGGATAATATCGATGATATTGTCGCTATTGCGCATGAGAGCAATCCTGACCTTAAATTTGCAACATCCGATATCAAGACTTCAGAGGCTGAAATCAGGGCGACCCAGGCAAGTTACTACCCTACGGTAAATCTGGAAGTAGGTGCTTCGGCTGACAATAACATCGATGGTGTCGAAGGACATAATAATGATATTCTGGCGATGGTGCGGTTGCGTTATAACCTGTATCGTGGCGGTATCGATGAGGGTCGCGAGAAGGAAGCGATTGCACGTAAGGCCGAAAGCGAACAGCGGAAACTCCGCTTTGAACGTCTGGTTGAGGAAGAGGTCCGTCGTAGCTGGAGCTCACTCGCCCGGTCGCAGGCACGTGCGGAAGTTCTGGCGGCGGCCGTCGTTGCCAACCGCGAAGTTGCCTCTACTTACGGGCAGGAATTCGAAATCGGTCAGCGCGATCTGCTGGACCTTCTCGATGCGGACAATGAACTTTTTAACTCACGCACCTCACTGGTAACGGTTGAGTATGCTGTCCGGTTCGCGAAATATCGGCTTCTGGCCACAATGGGCCGGTTGAACTCTACGCTGGGCGTGACGCTTCCTGATGAGGCGACGCCGATGGAAAAGGGTTAAGTAACCTCACAGAGCAGATTGAAAGATCGAAACAGATGGAAGCCGCGCGGCTTTATCTTTGGGCGATAACTTTCTTATTTTGGTTTGTGCCGCCACCAGCCCATTTCGTTGACTGAATAGATGGGTTGGTAATGGCGGATACGTTTTGCATCGACGATCTGCCCGATCTGATTGTCGAGCACCAGGCTCTTGCCTTTGAAGTCAACAACCAGAATGGCATGAGCAACACCGAGATTGATGTCCTGCAAGACCACTATTTTCATGTCTTCAGCGGGCCAGCCGAGCGCGCGCAGGGTGAAATACTTGACGATTGCATAGTCTTCGCAATCCCCGAACCTGGCAAAAAACTCTTTTGGAATCTCCCAATAGTCGCGAACACCCCAGTTGATCGG
Organism: Sneathiella sp.; assembly: GCA_040880045.1. GTDB lineage: Bacteria > Pseudomonadota > Alphaproteobacteria > Sneathiellales > Sneathiellaceae > Sneathiella. Next base: position 16,972 of record JBBDJF010000075.1, on the reverse strand, counting down.
GTCTAGAATATAGCGAAACAGGTTCATATGACGGTTAACTTTTTCGAGTTGCCTTTCCTTTGATAACAAGCGCCATTCCTCAATCAAGGCCGCCCATTTCTGATACGCGCAACGATTATACTTGTTTGGAACACATTCTCCTGGCTCATCCTTGTAGGTATCCAGGACTTTGCGCCATTTGGGAAAGGGCTTAAGGCCGGAATATGGAGTGGCCTGATATCCAAAAAGCCCGACGGCTTCCGCTTCCGTGGTCAGGGGCGCGACAACAAGCATGCAGGCAAGGATAAATGCCAGCAAAGTCACGGATAACTGCCCTTTCACTCCGGCCACTGAGCTTGTTCCTGTTCTGATTTTTCTACCGCCTCTGATTGGGTGACATTATGGACAACAAATCGTTAACAAATACTAAGCAGAAAACCTATTGTCATTGCAAGATGCATGGGGATTTGCTTAGGCTAGTTGGCGGGAATTTACTTATCTTAAAGGGTTCCACGTCATTCTATTGCTAAGTAGTTTAAATGTACCGGAGCATCCATGACGGATACACAGATTGAAGAGCCAGCAAAAAGCAAGACCTACAGAACACTTGGGGTTAGTGTTCTGCTGCTTTTGGTCGTCGTCATCGCCGGTGTTTTGGGTACTTTCAAATTTGTTGAAGAACAGCGCGAGCGTGACATCCGAAACTGGGAAATTCGTCTCGGGATTGTCGCGGACAGCCGAACGGCGAGTGTTGAGGAATGGTTGCGTAAGCAGGAACATGCGATCGGGACACTTGCAACGAATGCGTCGTTACAGGTTTATCTCACACAGCTGGTTATCGAAACTGCGGAGAACGGCAACGCCATAACCGAGGTGCCGGAAGCGGGCTACCTCATCAACTTACTGAATAATCAGGCGGTTATCAGTGGCTTCTGGGAGCCGGAGGAGCCGCAGATCCGTGCCAATGTCTCGCGACCGGGTCGAGCCGGGATCGGGCTCACGGATGCAACGGGAAACCTGCTTGTCTCAAGTGGCAGCATGCCCCCCCTGAATTCGACGATCCGCGCTGCCATGGCAAGGGCGGGTGATGGCAAGGCGGCATTTATTGATCTGTACGAAGGGATCAATGGCGACCCAACACTTGGCTTTGTCTGGCCCGTATTTGCGGTTCAGGATGAAGGTAGTGCCAAGGATATTATAGGCTACGTCATCGGACTGCGGACGGTCGAAACCTCCTTGTTCCCTTTATTGTTTCAACCGGGTGATACGCTTCAAACTGCGGAAAACTATCTTGTGCGTAGGGATGGTAACCTTGTGCAATACATATCTCTATTGGCCGATGGCACGTTGGCTCTAACCCGCAAGCTAACTTCGCAGAAGGATCTGGCAGCGGCATTCGTCATGGATCGTCCGGGGGATTTTACCATTTCTGCAAATTATCTTGGCAACAAGGTTCTGGTGACTGGACGGGCATTGTCGATTGCGCCTTGGTATCTTGTTCGCACAGTGTCGGAGCAGGAGGCCCTTTCGGAGACGGATCAGCGCCTGCAAACAATGCTGGGAATATTCCTGCTGCTGATATTCGCTATTGCAGGCACGGTTGTTGCGGTCTGGCGTCATGGAACGTCGATCCGGGCGGCGGAGCTTGCTGTGCGCTACAAAAACATAGCTGAACAGCTTAAGGAGCGGAGCGAGTTCCTGAAAATCGTCACTGATCAACAACCGACAGCCATTGCTGTCTTCGATGCCGAAGACAGATACACCTTCGCTAATAGCGTCGCCGCCGAAGAAATTGAAATTTCCCAGGAGGAAATGATCGGGAAAAAGGTGACGAGTGTCCTCGGCCCGACCCCGGCGCGGGAGATCATCGAGATGACCAATCTGGTGCGCCAGGATTATGAACCACGCTCGATTGTCAGCCGACTGAAGAGCGGATCGGCGGAAAAGACGGACCGTGTCATCAAGTCGGATTTCGTACCGTTGCGCTCCACCCGTGTGAACAGCAAGGAAGTGCTCACGGTATTTCAGGATATATCCGACGTTGTGATTGCGCAGGAACGTCGTGAGGGTGTCCTTCGCAATCTGGTGTCAACGCTGGTTGCCTTCGTTGACCGGCGCGATCCCTACTCGGCAGACCAGTCACGTCGCGTGGCGAAGGTTGCGGTTGCCATTGCCGGGGAAATGGGCGCATCGGAAGAGCTTGTGCGGACAGTTGATATTGCCGGAAACCTGATGAATATTGGCAAGATCCTGGTCCCGCCGGAGCTTCTGACAAAGACGAAGAACCTGACCAAGAAGGAAATGGTCGACATCCGCAATAGCCTTGTTGCGAGCGCGGACCTGCTGGATGAAGTGGATTTTGATCTGCCGATTACGACGACCTTGCGCCAACTTCAGGAAAATTTTGATGGTAGTGGCCAGCCGAACGGTCTCGTTGGTACGGAAATCAGTGAAGCTGCCCGTATCATCGCTGTTGCGAATGCCTTCGTCGGCATGGTGAGCCCGCGCGCATATCGCGGGGCGCTTGGTTTTAGTGCGGCGGTCAAAAATCTGCTCGAAGATGCTGATATCCGGTATGATCGGCGGATGGTCAGCGCCCTGATCAACTACCTTGAAAACAGGGGTGGCCGGGAAGCCTGGAAGTATTTCTCGGAAAATGTCGATCACACTCCCGATGAGGAAGAATAGTGAGGCTTCGTTTATTACGGAAGTATGGACGCTTGTAGCGCCGCCGGACCCGTTAGGATCAACTTGACAACCTCACTCTGTCGGCTTGTGTCCGTTTTTCGGAAAATCTGCCTCAACTGGGAGCGTACCGTATGCATGCTGACGCCCCATTTGTCCGCAAGATCGTCAAGCTTGTCTCCATTCGTCAAGCCAAGTGCGAGGCGGCCTTCTGCCGGCGTCAGACCATAGAGGCGGCAAATGCTGTCGATGGAAAGTTCCACCGGTTCCGCGGGGTCAGAGACGAAAAGGACTGCGCCCTTGCCTGCGACACCGGTGCCAATCGGGGCAACCATGATGTTGAGCGGATAATCGCTTTCCATCCGCGTTATCGAAATTGCGAAATCACCTTCGGATTTCGTCTTGTCACCAGGGGAAAGCGTGTCGGTCAGCAATTTGGCGAGCGCGCGGCTTTCACCCGGCAGGGTTGCCCGACATACCCTGTCCGCGCCGACAATCAGTCCGTCGCCCTGCTCCAGATACCGTTTGGCCTTGTCGTTGAAAAACAGGATCTTGGAATCTGCGGTCACCAGAATAACGCCGATTGGCAACCGGTTCAGGACGGCGGTTGCAGAATCCAGAAGCGGAGCCGTCTCGGCACTACGTTGGTGTCCCCGATGCCTTTGGATGGCATTAAGCAGACTGCGGGACATGGCTTCAGTTGTTAGCTGGCTCTTTATCAGGTAATCCTGTGCGCCCTTGTGGATGGCCTCACGTCCAATAGTCTCATCTTCATCGGTTAGCACCACGACGGGCGTTTGGGGAACTTTTGCACCGAGTAGGGAGATGGCCTCAAGCTGGGGTGTCGTTGTTTCTGTCAGGTCGAGAATAATGACATCGCCATTTTCGCCACGCCCGGCCTCGATAAATTTTTCAAGGCAGGAGACATGTTCAAATGAGAAATTTGCATTCGCGGCATTGGAAAGCATCCAGCTGATTTGCTGGGCATCCTCTTCCTTGCGTCCTATGAAGTAGACTGTCGCGGTTGAATTTTCGTCCATCGAGTAGGTCTATCCGGCTTTTTGACAGGCTGTCACGTTATTTCGGCCAATGATTCATCCATAGCATGGCTACAATTACCTAAAATTTTGATAAGATGGAAGGAATTCCTCTATACTCCTACTCCCTGAAATATACTGTATTGTCAGCTCAGTAAAATACCGATTCCATTATTTAAATGCCAAGATATATCCTTTTTAATAAGCCTTATGGTGTGCTCAGTCAGTTTACGGGGGTGGCGGGCCAGCGTACCCTCGCTGAATTTTCATTTCCCGCACATGTCTATGCGGCCGGTCGCCTTGACAAGGACAGTGAGGGCCTGCTTCTCCTCAGCGATGATGGCCCGTTTATCAAGAAACTGCTCGATCCCGAGAATGATCATGAGCGTGTATACTGGGCGGAGGTGGAGGGGGTACCGACCGACGCGGCACTTGAAAAATTATCGCGCGGTGTGGAATTCAAGGGGCATCGATCGAAACCCTGCCGCGTCGTAATCATTGACCCGCAACCGGATATTGCCGAACGGGACCCACCCGTTCGTTTCCGGAAATCCATCCCGACCTGCTGGATTGAGCTGGTCCTGACAGAGGGCAAGAACCGTCAGGTTCGCCGAATGACCGCCGCAGTTGGATATCCGACCTTGCGTCTTATCCGCAAAAAGATAGGAAGGCTGTCGCTCAATGATCTCACATCCGGCGCTTGGCGGGATGTTCAGAAAAGCGATATTTTCTGAACTCCGCCAAAGTTTATGCTCTTAATATCAATGGGCGAACAGGACTGGAGCCGTCATCTGTCCAAGAATACTCTTGGTTGCGCCACCAAGGATCATCTGGCGCAAGCGGCTGTGGCCATAAGCGCCCATAACCAGCATATCAGCACTGTAATCAACTAGGGCATCAAGGATCGCGTCACCCACACCAAGGTCCGGCCAATGCCCGGATTTATATTCCGCTTTGACACCATGTCGTTCAAGATGGGCGAGAATATGCTTGGTCTCGTCGGTCTCATCCTCTGTTGAATTCACGCTTAACAGGGTAACTTTCTCCGCCATTTTTAGAAATGGCATGGCTTCGTGCAGGGCGCGGGAGGATTCGCGCGTGTTGTTCCAACCGACCATGACATGTTTGCCGAAATTTCGATATTTTCCGGCTGTAGGAATGATCAGTACGGGGCGCGGGGAACTGACAACAATTTCCTCGGCGACGTACCGCGATTGAGTGTTGTTCTCTTCTTCAGGATCACCCTGGCCAACCACGACGATATCAACAGCAAGAGCATGGTTATTGATCAGGTCTGGCGCGTACCCTTCCTCGACAATGATCTCCACCTGCTTGTCCACCTTGGCGGCGAGGCTTTCAAGCCTGGCTTTTGCCGCCGCGGCATTCTCTTCTTCAGATTTACGGGATTGCTCAATAAATTCCGGCGGCACATACCCCATGAAGGAGGTCGGCACGGTGACTTGCGCGATGGTATAAAGCCCTATCAGATGGGCATCATGCTCGACGGCGAGGCCAAGCGCAGTCTCGATGCGCTCATCAAGTTGCTGGTCATTGTTAAGATGTAGCAGTATGGTTTTTATGGACATTGTGCTTCCCTCTCTAAAATTCTCAACCCACTAACGGTTATGCTTAATTCTAACGGCATATTGCTTGCGTGTCTTTGATTTGAGACAATCCGTTGAAAGTTAAATTACCAAACGGTGCTTCTATGCCCTATTGCTAATTTTATGGGGCTGGTACTTGTATAACAACCATACAAACTCATGGCATAGGCAGAAGTTCTGTTCTCTGTTATGTAGGGTCCCGGTTTAGCTAATTCTCAGGCAGGAGACTTCGTTTGATGAACGCCATTGAAGCCCTTGTAACACGTAAATCCACGGCGCGGCTGACAATGCCAGCCCCCGGAACGGAAGATCTGAATGTGATGATGAAGGCGGCAATTCGCGCGCCGGATCATTGCCGTCTGCGTCCGTGGCGATTTCTGGTTGTGGAAGGTGCAGCGCGGGAAAAGCTGGGCGATATTTTTATGGATGCCCTGAAGTCACGCGATCCGGAGGCAAACGAAGCGATGCTGGAGAAAGAGCGGAGTAAGCCACTCAGGGCGCCGATGATCATTATTGTCATCGCCAAAGTAGAGGAACATCCGAAAGTCCCGGTAGTAGAGCAGATCCTTTCTGCGGGCGCGGCGGCTCAAAATATCATGCTGGCGGCCCATGCCTTGGGCTACGGCGGGATATGGCGGTCGGGAAAGCCTTGTTTTGATCCAAATGTCAAGCAGGCGCTGGGGGCGAGTGAGGCGGACCAAATCGTGGGATTCCTCTATCTTGGAACTGCCGAACGCTCGCCAATCCTGCTCGATGAGTCCCCTGAAGAATTTGTCGAGATATGGAACGGATAATACGGTCGTTAGAGTTGCGGTACGCCTATAAAAAAATAAAAAAAGGGAGATTTTATATGTCTGAGCTTATTTTCCATCATTACGATGCGTCGCCTTATGCGGAAAAAGTGCGGGCTGTTTTGGGGTTCAAGAACCTTGGCTGGCGGTCTGTGAAAATCCCGCGCTTGATGCCCAAACCAGAGCTGATGCCGCTCACTGGCGGCTATCGCAAAACGCCGGTGCTGCAGATAGGCGCGCATGTTTATTGCGATACGCAAATTATTATTCGCGAGTTGGAAGCCCGCTATCCCACACCGACCCTGTTCCCCGACAACAGCCAGTTCCTGGGTTGGGGTACGAGTTTCTGGACAGATAAGCTGCTGTTCAGTACCTCCGTTGCGATCGTGTTCGGGACTTTTGGCGAGCAGATGCCAGAGGAGTTTGTCAAGGATCGGGCCGAGTTTTCCGGCGGCGGCATCAATGTGGAAAAAATGAAGGCTGCCCTGCCGGTCTCGTTGCAGCAGTTTGCCGCCATGATGGACTGGGCGGAGCAGGGGCTTGCAGATCGTCGGGACTATTTGCTCGGCTCCGAGGTGAGTCTCGTTGACTTTAATCTCTATTTTAATGTCTGGTTCGCGGGTCGGGCTCCGGCGGCGAAAAAGATCATCGAAGGATATCCTGGTTTACAAGCATGGGCAAACCGGATGGCGGCCTTCGGCAACGGAAACCCTACGGAACTGAGTGCGGCGGACGCGCTTGAAATTGCCGGAAATGATGATGTTTCCGATTACGCAGGAGATATTGATGTCGGCGAGGATAGGAAAACAGGCGAGACGGTAACTGTAACACCGAATGATTCGGGGCGTGTGCCAGTGAGTGGGGCGCTTGTCACGCTTAACCGCCGGGAGATTGCTATCCGTCATGAAAATGAAACCATAGGAGAGGTTATTCTGCATTTCCCGAGAGCAGGGTTTGTTGTTCGCTGACAATTCAGGAGAGAGGCGAAATCACGGTTTTGCCTTTTTTACAAACTAGTTTTCACTCATTGCCGTCAACAACTCGCCATGACGCTTCTGGATTTATTCGTCTGGCGGTGTTATGAAGCACAATAGAAATTCAGAATTTTCCGGAGAGACCATTGGTTAAAAAAATTAAAGCGCTCGGCTTTGGGGTACTTTTTTCTGCGATAGTTCTCACTCTGGGCATACAGAGTCCGTCGATTACGCTCGCTCAGGAAAAGCTACCGGAAGCTGTCGTCGCAATTGTTGATATCAACCATATTTTACAGGTATCTGAACCGTCGAAAAAGGCGGAAGAAAATGTTAAGGCTCTCCTCAAGACGAGAGTTGATGACTTGAACAAGCGCGGCGATGCGTTGCTCGTCGAGAAGGAAGCGCTCGATAAGCAAAGAGCCATTCTGTCTCCCGATGCCTATCAGAAAAAGCTGTCTGAACTGAACGTTCAGCGACAAAATCTGCAGCGGGAATTCCAGGTGGTCAATGGCAAGATGAACGAAGTTCTGGTTGGTATCCGTCTTCGCTTCCGCGACATCATCGTTCGTATGGCGGCAGATGTCAGTAAGGAAAAAGGCGTCAATATCGGCATTGACCGGGCGAAGACAGTGTTCTTCAACCCGGGAATGGATATCACCGAAGAGGTGCTTGCGAAATTCAACAAGGAAGACCCGAAAGTAGAGATCACGTTCAATGAAGACGCCGCCGCCAAAACCTCGGCGCCCGCGAAGAAAAACTGATCCTAAATTCTGGCCAGCAATTCTTCCTTTAGCGTCTCGTCACAAAATGCGGCGGAAATTGCGTTTCGCGTAATATTTTCCAAGTCATTCTCGGTTAAACCATAAGTCCGTGCGGCCTGGTCATACTCATGACCTATGGATGTGCCAAAAAACGGGGGATCGTCGGAATTGAGTGTGACAACGCAACCGGCGTCCAGAAGTGTCCTGAACGGATGTTTTTCACGGCTTTCATATAAACCGGTGGCTACATTGCTGCCCGGACATAGCTCCAGCGGTATCCGGCGGCTCACGAGTTCTTCAAGCAGGCCAGCGTTCTCTATGGCACGAACGCCATGACCGATCCGGGCGATTGGAAGGGCCTCAAGCGATGCCCGAATGCTCTCCGGCCCGCCAAACTCACCGGCATGATTTGTCGTCTGATATCCTGCCTCATTTGCAAGATTGAACGCCGGGGCGAAGTCTTTTGGATGAAAGCAGGATTCGTCGCCGCCCATTCCGAACCCGACAACATAAGGATGAGGGGTTGATGCAAATAATTGCGCAACAGAAAGGGCACGCTCCGCGCCGAGATGCCGAACGCAAGTGACAATGATCCGCCCTTCAATACCGAAATCCGAACGTGCATCATCGATGCCGGCGGCAATCCCGTCCAGATGATCGATGTAACTCATTTCAACCTCGGCGGCGTGATCGGGCGATGAGAACATTTCAACATAAATCGCGTCTTCTGCGGCACATCTTGCCAGATAGTCATAGGTGATCAGGCGGTAGTCATCCTTCGTCAGGATTGTCGCCGCGGCCTTGTCATAGCACTCAAGAAATTCCCAAAAATCAGTCCAGGCGAATTCTCCATCTGACTTGAATGTCGTCGGATCAAGCTTTGCGCCATTGCGTGCCGCCATCTGCCGCAGAAGAGCAGGAGGAGCTGTGCCTTCAAGATGCACATGGAGTTCTGCCTTTTTGACCATGACTATGCCAGAAATGCCGTGCCATGGCGAAGCGGCGGGAGGGATAAATGCCTTGCAATTGTTTGACCGATATCCGCAAAGGTTTCTCTCTCACCAATGGAGCCGCCTTTGATATCCGGTCCGAACGCAAGCACAGGAACAACCTCGCGCGTGTGGTCGGAACCGGGCCAGGTCGGATCGCACCCATGGTCCGCGCTCAGGATGACGATATCGCCAGGGTGTAGTTTCGCGATCAGCGCGGGCAGGCGGGCATCGAACTGCTCCAGTGCTTCCGCATATCCGGCAACATCGCGCCGATGCCCGTAAGACTGGTCGAAATCGACAAGATTAGTGAAAATCAGGCTTCCTTCATCTGCCCGCTCAACAGCGTCCATTGTGGCGTCCATCAGGGCCATATTGCCTGCGGCTTTAACGATTTTGCCGGTTCCCTGATGTGCAAAAATATCGCCGATTTTCCCGATTGAAATTACCTCTCGTCCGGCCTCCGTCATGTGATCGAGAAGTGTCTTACCGGGCGGTGGAACCGCGAGATCCTTTCGGTTCGCCGTTCGGGTAAAATTGCCGTTACTGCCAATGAAGGGCCGGGCGATCACGCGTCCGATACCCAGCGGATCAACAAGCCTGCGCGCGATGTCGCAAAGCTCGTACAATCGCGCAAGCCCGAAAGTTTCTTCATGGGCGGCAATCTGGAAAACACTATCGGCGGAGGTGTACACAATAGGCTTTCCTGTCGCCATATGCTCATCGCCAAGCTGCGTAATAATCTCTGTTCCCGAAGCATGGCAGTTTCCAAGCAAGCCGGGCAGGCCTCCCTGTTTGATCAGGCCATTTGTCAGTTCTTCGGGAAAACAGGGCACGGTGCGCGGGAAATATCCCCAGTCATACATCACCGGAACGCCCGCCATTTCCCAATGACCGGATGGAGTGTCCTTTCCCTTGCTCATTTCTTGCGCCACGCCATAGAGACCAGTGAAAGAACCGTCTTTTGGAGTTTTTCCATGATAGAGGTCATGGGCTGCAAAAAGTCCGAGCTTTCTCAAATTCGGCAGGTGAAGCGGGCCGGTTCGGCTGTCTGTATCTGCCTTGCCGACATTTGCCTGCTCAATAATATGCCCGAATGTGTCCGCGCCGATGTCGCCAAATGCCTCGGCGTCGCCCGCGGCGCCAAGTCCGAAGCTATCCAGAACGATCAGAATTGCCCGCATTACAAATCCTCCAACGAGAGTCTGGTTTGAACTGGCGGAGTTGGATTTGGGATGTCATCGACAATGGTAATAGCGTTCAGAATACGCTTTTCTGCCCGCATTGCGTCGGCCTCGTTTCGCGCGAAAATAGTGGCGATCGGGTTTCGTGGCCCGAGTTTCGCCCCGAGACCCGCGATATTCGTGAGGCCGGCACCATAGTCGATCGGATCGGATGCCTTATGGCGCCCTCCGCCTAAATCCATCACGGTGACGCCCATTTCACGCACATTCATCGACCCGATAAGTCCGCGCTTCGGTGCTATGACGTCATGGCGAACAGGCGCGAGCGGGAGGTGTTTATCCATATTTGTCATCAGGTCGCGAGGACCACCAAGTGCCGCAATCATCTGGGCGAATTTTTCAGCGGCGGTTCCGCTGGAAAGGGCGCCCTGCGCCGCATGGGGCGCCGTCACCTCATCCGCAATGCCCGCGAGGACAAGCATTTCCGCGGCGAGGGCTGTAACTATGTGAAGAAGGCGCGCATCCACATTTTCTCCCATCAGGAAATCGATTGTCTCGCGAACCTCGACAGCATTCCCGGCGGTTTTTCCCAGAACTTCATTCATGTCGGTCAAAAGCGCCGTTGTCGGTAATCCTGCGCCATTGGCAACAGTGACGATACTGCGGGCCAGTTCCTCGGCCTCTTGATAATCCTCCTTGAATGCGCCGGAGCCAAATTTGACATCCATCACGAGGGCGTCCAAGCCAGCCGCAAGTTTTTTTGACAGGATGGATGCGGTGATCAGCGGGATGGATTCAACTGTCGCCGTCACATCGCGTATGGCATAAAAGCGTTTGTCGGCAGGTGCGAGATCGGCGGTCTGGCCGATAATGGCACAGCCGATTTGCTTTACGGTTTTTGTCAGAAGCGTTGGATCGGGGGCCGTATTATAACCCGGTACGCTATCGAGCTTGTCGAGCGTCCCGCCGGTATGGCCAAGGCCACGCCCTGAAATCATGGGGACAGCACCCCCACAGGCGGCCACGATTGGAGCAAGCATCAGGCTGACCTTGTCGCCAACGCCACCGGTGGAATGCTTGTCAACAACAGGGCGGCCAAGATCGGCCTTTGACCAGTCCATCACACGGCCGGATTGAACCATGGCGCGGGTCAGCGCAACGCGTTCGTCCATGCTCATCCCCTGGAAGAAGATCGCCATGGCAAAGGCCGCGATTTGTCCTTCCGAAATTGACTCATCCGCGAGGCCGGCTACCATGAAGCGGATTTCGGCCTCGCTTAATACGGCGCCATCGCGTTTCTTCCGGATAATTTCCTGCGGGAAGAATTCTGCCGGTTTAGTCACCATAAGGAATCCATATATTCTTGATCTGCGTTGCCTGATGCAGAAATTCACGACCTTCACCTTGTTCAACATTAAACCAGTTACGTCGGCGGCCGTTATTAACCCATGTACGTTTCATGTTTCCGGCTGAAACGGCCTCGACAAGACGGCTTCCCTCCATCGGGCCGAAATACCAGACTGATTTCACGTCATCATGTGCGGCAAGGGGTTTCACAAGCTCATCACGGTTGCCGGTAACAATATTAAAGGCTCCACCCGGCACATCTGAGGTTTCCAGGACCTGATAAAAATCTGTGGCCGCAAGCGGGTGTCGTTCGGAGGCAATCAATACGATCCGGTTTCCCATGGCAAAAGCAGGGGCGGCAAGTGAAATCATGGAAAGGAGGGGGTTCTCATCCGGGCATGCAATGCCAATCGTCCCGATTGCCTCCTTCATGGCGAGTGTTACTCCCCGCATCGGAGGTGAATGTATGGCACTTTCGTATTTATCAGCCCAGGCCCCGTAGGAGAAGAGTCGCTGTATCGTGGCATCCACTTCCTCTGTTGCCTTTTTCGCGCTTGCTCCGGTCGATTGACGGAGCCGTGCGGCAAACTCTTCCTTTCGAATGTCTAGGTTTTCGGCCATGTAATAAAGAACCTGAGACCGGTTGTGGCAGCTCGCCGTCGTCCAGCTGGTTGCTTTCCGCGCGGCCTCAACGGCGTTGCGGATATCCTTGCGGTTCCCGCCGCCAACTTCTCCAATTTTCTCCCCCTTTGAAGAATATACAGGAAGGCTGTAACCGGAATCCGGCCGTGCCTGCTTTCCGCTAATATACAGCTTTGCTGTTCGGTCGAGCTTCTTTGATGAAGTTTTTCCGGTTGTAATTTTCGGAGGCGTTTCCTGTGCGCTGTACAATGGTAATTTTGACAGGTACCCGGGTTTCAGACCTTCCATCATCCCTTCATGACCGCCCTCGCGCCCATAGCCTGATTCCCGATTTCCCCCAAAACCGCAAGCGGCGTCAAACTGGTTGGTAGAATTGATCCAGACAACGCCACAGTCGAGTTTCGGCGCCACATCAAGCGCCAGATTTATATTCTCGCTCCAGACCGATGCGGCGAGGCCATAACGGGTATTATTAGCGATCGCGACGGCTTCATCAGGCGTTCTGAATGTCATGGCGACGACAACGGGGCCGAAAATCTCTTCTTGAGCGATAGTGGATGCAGGGGCAACATTGGTGCAAAGGGTCGGTGGATAAAAGCAGCCGTTCTTGGGTTCGGTCCAGTCTGGCTGCCAAATTTCCGCACCTTCCTCAATTCCCTTTTTGACCATTTTCTTGATGGTTTCAAGCTGTACCGGTGCGATAATTGCGCCCATATCGATGGATTTATCAAGCGGGTCGCCAATGCGCAACGTTTCCATCCGGGCGCGGAGCTTGGAAATCATTTTATCCGCGATGCCTTCCTGCAGCAGCAATCTTGATCCCGCGCAGCATACCTGCCCCTGATTGAACCAGATTGCATCGACAACGCCTTCAACAGTGCTGTCAAGATCAGCATCTTCAAAGACGATAAAAGGCGATTTTCCGCCAAGTTCGAGGGTCAGATGCTTGCCGCTTCCCGCGGTAATCTCGCGAATGCTGCGGCCAACCTCGGTGGAGCCGGTAAAGGCGATTTTATCAATATCCGGATGTTTGACGAGCGATTCCCCCGTTTTGCCATCACCGGTGATGATATTCATGACGCCATTCGGAAGGCCAATATCCTTGCAGATTTCCGCGAAGCATAGGGCGGTGAGAGAGGTATATTCCGCCGGTTTCAGAACAACCGTGTTTCCTGCCGCTATGGCAGGGGCGATTTTCCAGGCGAGCATCAATAACGGAAAATTCCAGGGAATAATCTGGCCGATAACACCCATTGGCTCAAAGCCCGGGAATTCCTGTTCCTGTAATTGCGCCCAGCCGGCATGGTGGTAGAAATGTCGGGCCACGAGCGGGATGTCGATATCCCGGGTTTCGCGGACCGGCTTGCCGTTATCCAGTGTTTCGAGGACTGCCAGCAGGCGCGCATTACGCTGAACGGCACGTGCGATGGCGTAAAGATACCGGGCGCGGGCTGGTCCGCCAATGGCCTGCCATTTCTTCTGGGCGGCACGGGCGGCGTCAACGGCGGCGTCAATGTCCTTCTCGCCTGCAGCAGCTATTTTTGCCAGCGGGCTTGCGGTTGCCGGATTGCGGCTCTCGAGCCAGCTTTTTGATTTCGGTTTGGCCCACTCACCGTCAATAAAAAGAACGAACTTCCCTTTTCGGGCGGCGATCCAGTCATAGGCCACGCTGCTGCTTTCCGGCGCGGGTCCATAGTCCATGCTGTCAAATTTCTCTACAATACTCATTGTCGTTCCTCAGGCCATCGGGTGGCGGAAATCGGCGGAATAGCGACCGGTGACGAAATGCTCAATCTGGCGTTCTATATCACCAAGCAGGCTGGATGCGCCAATACGGAACAGATCGGGTTGTAGCCAGTCATTGCCAAGCTCTTCCTTCATCATGATCTGGTAGCTGAGCACGTCTTTTGCCGTACTGATTCCACCGGCCGGTTTATAGCCAATCTTATGGCCTGTCATTTCAAGATACTCCCGGATCATCCGAACCATGACAAGAGTGACGGGCAGGGTTGCATTAACGCTTTCCTTCCCCGTCGATGTCTTGATGAAATCCGCCCCGGCCATCATGGCAACCATGCTGGCCTTCGCGACGTTACGCAGAGTAACAATATCACCGGTCCCGAGGATGGCCTTCATATGCGCGGTTCCGGTGGCGGCCCGAAAGGTTTTTACCTCGTCATAAAGAGCCTGCCAATTCTGGGTAAGGACATGGCCACGGGTGATGACGATATCAATTTCCTTTGCACCTGCGGCGACCGAAGCCTCAATTTCCTTCACACGCAAATCAAACGGGCTTAAACCTGCGGGAAAACCGGTTGAGACGGCGGCAACGGGAATGTTTGAACCCTTCAAGGCTTCTACTGCCGTTTCAATCATGCTGTGGTAGACGCAAACGGCTCCGGTTGTAAGGTTACGCTCGCCTATACCAACGGCATCAAGAAGATCGACACGTATTGGCTGGCGTGCTTTTGCACATAGCCGCTTGACCCGGCCGGGTGTGTCATCGCCGCTTAACGTCGTTAAATCAATGCAGGTCACGGCTTTAAGCAACCATGCAGCTTGCGTTTCCTTTTTGACGGTTCGCCGACCGCCGAGCGAGGAGGCTCGTCGCTCGACCGCGCTCAGGTTTACGCGAATGCGATCCAGTACGTCCAGATCAAGCGGAATACCGGGGTTTCTGACTTTGCCGGCAGGAGTTTGCTTTAATGAGCTAAGCGTCGCCATTTTCCGTACTCCGTAAATGCGCCTTCAGCAGTTCCCGTTTCAGGGTTTCAAGAAAGACAATGACCAGTGTTTCAAGATCAGCGGCCGCGAGTTTCGCACTTTCCAGCGTTTGCTCATGGCTGAGCTCGGTTTTGCTCATTCCGGCGGCAAGGTTGGTGATGTTGGAAATCGCGGCAACACGCAGACCAGCATGACGGGCCACCAGAACTTCCGGTGTCGTGGACATGCCGACAGCATCGGGGCCGAGTGTCTTGAACGCGCGAATTTCCGCCGGCGTTTCGAAATTCGGTCCAAGGTAATGCAGGTAAACGCCTTCGTGGAGGGTAATGTCAAGCTCCTTCGCCACCGCCGCGAGGTGCTTGCGAAGTGTCGGGTCGTAGGCGTTTTCCATCGAGAAAAAGCGTGGCCCAAACGCGTCATCATTCCTGCCGACCAGCGGGTTGAGCCCGGTAAAATTGATATGATCGCTGATCATCATCAGGCTGCCAGGGGCCATTTTCCTGCGAAAACTGCCTGCGGCGTTGGTCAGCAGGAGAATCTCTATCCCGAGAAGTTTGAGCATTCGCACAGGCATTGCAAGATCCTGCGGATCGATGCCTTCATAATAGTGAACCCGTCCCTGCATGCAGGCGACGGGCATGCCGCCCAAGCGACCGAGTATGAGGCGACCTGCGTGCCCTTCTACGGTGGATTTCGGGAAATCCGGAATATCTTCATATTCAATAGCTTCGATAACCTCGATCTTTTCCGCAAGGGCGCCTAGCCCCGATCCCAGAATTATGCCGACACGGGGAGTAAAGCCGGGCACGGCCTTTTTAACGAATTCGGCGGCCACATTTGGATCTAGCGTCATCATCTTTCCTTAATATAGGGCTCGCCAATGGCTTTTGGTGGCTGGGCTTTGCCAACGAACCCGGCAAGCAAAAGAACTGTCAGTATATATGGGAGCGCCTGAATGAACTGTACAGGAATAACACCGACAATCGGAAGTTCAACCCCTTGGAGTCGGACCTGAAGCGCATCTGTAAAGGCAAAGAGCAGGCAGGCGAATAATGTCGGAACAGGCCGCCATTTTCCGAAGATAAGCGCGGCCAGAGCAAGATAGCCCTTGCCTGCCGTCATATCGCGGATAAAGCCTGCCCCATGCGCCGTTGAAAGATAAGATCCTGAGATCCCGCACAGAAATCCGGTAACGACCAACGCCTTATAGCGCAGTAAGTCCACAGAAATACCCGCCGTATCAACGGCATGCGGGTTTTCACCGACCGCCCGCACGCGAAGGCCGAAGCGGGTCTTGTACAATGCCCATGCGCATATTGGCACGGCCGCCACAGCAAGATAAACAATGATATTATGCCCGGATATCAGTTCGGCATAAATATAGCCGATGACGGGTATTTCGCGCGCCGCCTCGGTAAACGGCAGGTCAAGCGAATGAAAGCGTGCATCGCCGCCGAGAGCAGGCGTTTGTCCTCCCATACGAAACCAGGCATAGGCGAGTGTCGGGGCGAGGCCGGCGACGACAATATTGATCGCCATACCGGAGACAACCTGATTGCCTTTATGTGTGACACAGGCATAGGCATGCAACGCTGAGAGAGCTAGGGAGGCCATAATCCCTGCACCAAGCCCAACCCAGGCGGAGCCGGAAACGGAGGCTACGGCCGCAGCGGCAAAAGCCGCACCGAGCATCTTTCCTTCGAGCCCGATATCCACAATGCCCGCCCGTTCGGAAAACATGCCGGCAAGAGCCGCAAGAACCAGCGGGGTCGCGACACGAAAGGTGGCGTCCAGAAGCAGGACGATAATATGAAAGGTTTCCATCAGCCGACCGCCACCGTGCGCCGGAAAGCAAAACGGCGGTATATGGCCTCAATCCTGGGCCGGAACATATGCTCGAGGGCGCCGGAGAACAGAATGATCAGCCCCTGAATAACGATCACCATTTCCTTGTTGATCGTCTTCATCTCGAATGCCAGTTCGGACCCTCCTTGATACAGGGCCCCGAACAGGAGTGCCGCGAGCAAAATTCCAACCGGGTGGTTGCGCCCCATCAACGCCACAGCAATCCCGACAAAGCCGTAACCACCGGTAAAATCAAGGATCAACCGATGTTGCACGCCTTGTATTTCATTCACGCCAACGAAGCCCGCGAGGGCACCAGAAATCATCATGGCAATAATAATGTTTCGAGCCGGAGAAATGCCAGCGTAACGCGCCGCTGTTTCATTCTGGCCGACAACCCGGATTTCATA
>JBBDJF010000074.1:0-94344 GCA_040880045.1 Sneathiella sp. | reverse complement strand
GTGGAAAAGGCAATATCCGGTGCGGAGGGTTATATAAAGGCGGGCCAGCTTCATCCGTTGGAATTAAAGGCAGGCCTGCAAACGCTCGTGACACCGCTTCTACCACCTGCCAAGGCTGCTGCGGCCCTTCCAACGACCTTGCCGTCGACGCCTCATTCGGCAACAATAGAGCGACCAACGGGTGGACATATGACGGTGGTACCAACGAATAATGCCGCCAATATCCAGAATGACGGTTCCCCGCGCTCCAATCCGCAAGGTTTCGCGATCTATCAGCGATATCACAGCCCGTCTTTAGTCACTCCGAATTCCACGGCAGTAGTGGCAGCGCCCGGAGAGCCACAATTATCTCCTGCAAATCGACAATCGATTGTTGAGGCCGATGTCCTTCGTCACCGCAGCCCAGCACTTATCGAAACGTCAAAAGGCCAGCAATCGATTTCAGTAGGCGATAAAGTCAACCTGATCGTCCGCCCGCAAAAAGGAACCGCCTCTTTGCTTCCGCGCGCTGGCGTTTTGCAGGGAACCGTAATTGCATTGGTCACCCCTGCAAATTCAGGCGGCACTACCAAAGTCACCATGCAAACGCCCATCGGCACACTCTCCTATAGCACGGCAAATCCGCCCGCGACGGGGACTAATGTCCAGTTCGCCTTGGCCGATGAGATAAGCGTATTTCCTTTACCCGGGTCAAATGTTCAGCAACCCGGCGAGCGCTTGCCGAAATTGAGCATCATGGGCGACTGGCAGAACCTGCGTGATGCGGTCAATCAGGTTGCGCGTCAGGATCCCATTGTCGCACAGACTGTTATCAGCAAGGTTATCCCGCAAGCAAATTCACAGCTTTCAAACAGCCTGCTGTTTTTTATGGCCGCACTTAACCTTGGGTCCATTGAAAAATGGCTGGGGCAGGAATTTATCCAGGCCATGAAGGCGGCCGGCAGGACACCATTGCTGAAGGCATTGG
This sequence comes from Sneathiella sp., assembly GCA_040880045.1. Classification (GTDB taxonomy): domain Bacteria; phylum Pseudomonadota; class Alphaproteobacteria; order Sneathiellales; family Sneathiellaceae; genus Sneathiella. The sequence continues at coordinate 93,377 of JBBDJF010000074.1, read as the reverse complement.
AAGATGATTTCGCGTCCTTCTCCCGCCTGCAATCGGAAAATGGCGGTCAAGACTGGAAAAGCCTGAATTTTCCGTTTTTCGACGGCACCAACCTGCGCCAGATACGCATGTTTCATCGGCACCACAAAAATCCGGATGGTGCCGACGAAGACGCTGAAACAACACGTTTTGTAATTGAGCTTAACCTGACAAAATCAGGCCATCTGCAACTTGATGGCTTATTCAAGAGCCGGTTATTTGACCTCGTGGTCCGTAGCCACAAGGATATCTCTGAGGAAATGCGTCAGCATATCGGCAAGCTGTTCAATGAACATATGGAAATTTCAGGCCTGAAAGGGCAACTTATTTTCAAAACCATCGCACCGTTCCCTATAGACCCCCTGAAGGAATGGGAAAGCGGAACAGAGGCGGCTGTGGACCCTAAATTCCCAGGCTAGTTCGCGTTGCCTTGGTCAGCTTAGCCTTGATGATCGAATAAGCCTCCTCGATATATGCCTTGATATCGTCCTCCGTCATAGCCTCATTCGAAATCAACTGAACCCATTTCGCCCGGGCCAGATAAGGCGCGGGGATAATTCCTTCCTGTTCGATAAGAATGGCGTAGGCAAGGTCACTGCATTTAAAGCTGATTTTCTCGGTGTCCCCCGGCCCCCAATGCGAGCAAATGGCAAAAATCTTGCCGCCGATTTTCCAGACTGAGGCATTCCCCCATTGAACGACATTTTGAACCGCAGGTAGGGATGCACAAAATCCATCAAATTCTGCCCTGTTCATTGGCAGTCCCCTCCCATCAGCTATGACTCATAATTTCAGAATACGGCACTTTATAGCATGAAATTTCGATCTTGATAGAATGGGTGCACTGCGTCATATTCCCGACGATCACCAGACCGGACGGGAAAGCGAAATATGTACGTCGTTGCGGCGCTTTATAAATTTGTGGCTCTGCCCGACTACGAGAAATTGCGGGAGAAACTGCTAACTCTTTGTCAGGAAAATGGTATTCAGGGCACGCTCCTACTTGCCGAAGAGGGCATTAACGGAACAGTCTCCGGGACACGCGAGGCAATAGACGCCCTGCTCGCCTTTTTGAAAGCCGATCCGAGATTCGGAGACCTGCAATATAAGGAATCGATAAACGAAACCCAGCCTTTTTACCGGATGAAGGTCCGCCTGAAAAAGGAGATCGTGACCCTTGGTGCACCCGGCCTCAACCCGCGGGAAACCGTTGGCACCTATATAAAGCCGAAGGACTGGAACAACCTAATCAGCGACCCCGAAGTTCTGGTCATCGATACACGCAATGACTATGAAGTCGAGGTTGGAACTTTCAAGGGAGCCGTCAATCCGGAAACGAAAACCTTCCGGGAGTTCAAGAAATTCGTCGAGGAAAAGCTCGATCCCGTTCGCGATAAAAAGGTTGCGATGTTCTGCACGGGAGGGATCCGCTGCGAAAAATCCACGTCATATCTTTTGTCAAAAGGGTTTGAGAATGTCTTTCACCTTGAAGGGGGCATCCTTCAATATCTGGAAGACATCCCGAAAGAGGAAAGCAGTTGGGAGGGGGAATGCTTTGTATTTGACCAGCGGGTTACGGTTGATCATGACCTTGAAAAAGGCTCCTACGATCAATGTTACGCCTGTCGTTATCCGATTACCGAAGATGACAAGTTGTCCCCGCTTTATCTTGAAGGCGTATCCTGTGCCCGCTGTCACGACAGCCTGAGCGAAGACCAGAAAAAACGTTTCACTGACCGCCAGAAACAGATCACGCTGGCGAAGGCGCGAAACGAGAGCCATCTCGGCAGTAAATAACGACGACACACTTAACTGCTATACCGATTTAATCAGCTTTTCGAGAAAGGCAAAAGAGGCCGCGGATTTGAAAGGTGCAAAAGATCCTGTCTCGTGAATTTCCGTCGCTGCGCTGACCATAGCGCCAAAAGCGACGCGAGCAAGAGCAGAGCCAACACTGATACGGCGGACACCAGCCCTTTCCAGCTCCGCTACCGTAACGCCGGGCAAGCCAATGCCTGCAACCACATTCACCGGCCGGGAAACAGAGCGGCAAACTTCTGAAATAGTTTGAAGGTCCGGTAAGCCGGGGGCATAAAGAACATCGGCGCCAACGGCTTCATATCCCTTTAGCCGCGCCAAGGTATCGTCAAAATCCAGCCTTCCGAAAAGATAATTCTCGGCACGCGCCGTCAGCATAAAAGGCCGGTCGAGCTTTGCAACCACTTCCGCTGCCGCCGCAATCCGCTCAATGGCGAGCGTGCGGTCATAAATAGGATTGTCACGATCATCGGTTGTATCCTCAATCGTACAGCCCGCCAGCCCGATTTCTGCCGCCAGACGAACAGTTTCGGCCACCGCTTCGGGGGCATCTCCATATCCATTTTCAAGATCCGCACTCACGGGAAGTGATGTCGCAGCAATAATACCGGCCGCATGTTCAAGCGCCTCCTGTCGGCTGATCTCGCCTATCGCGGTTCCTTTTCCGGAAGAAAAAGCATATCCGGCACTTGTGGTCGCCAACGCCTCAAACCCCAGCGCCGCGAGCATTTTTGCCGACCCCACATCCCATGGGTTAGGCAGAACAAAGGCATGCTCCCTTAGATGTAATGTCTTGAATTTTTCTGCTTTTTCCCGAACTTCCATCATCCGCCCAGCCCCTGAATGTTCATGATATGTTCACTATCACTAAAATATCGTCAAACTCAAGAAAAAAAGCAAAGCCCTAAATTATCCTGACAGCTACCACATTAATTACAGGGGGGCGGATTTGCGCCGGTGCAACTCGATGGCCATATCATCGATGCTCATTTGCTCCGCGCGGTCACGCGTATATTTTTCCCGGGTCAATCGGGTTTCAAGCGCGATTTCGTATTTTTTCAGTTCCTGAAAACATTCAGCCAGTTCGTCGTTTAAAGCAGCGATTTTTTCTTCTACGTCTTTTATACTTACGCAGATATTCTCCCGCTGCAGTTTAGCCGCCGCCGCATAATTCGCAAAAGCAAACCCGAGTTCGGGATCTTTTCCGGTGACATCGACTTCTTGTCGCAATTCTTCGTCAAGTTTATGTAATCGCGCGACGAAACCTGTCCGCATATCCTCAAAATCCGCGAGTTCACGGCGCTTTTCATCCAGCTTCCATTTATGAACCCGGATCAGATTATGCAAACCCTTCATGATTTCATTGCCATCAAAGTCTCAATTCCAAAAATTACGCGGTTTCAAATTCGGCCTGCTGAGCCAGAATGCGGGAAAGCGCGGCGAAGCATTCTGCCAGACCGGTCCGTTCTTGTTTCTCCTGACTCATGAATTCTTCAAGCATTGGAAAGAAATGTATAGCCTCATCCACCTGTGGATCAGTGCCCGGGCGATATGCACCAAGACGGATCATCTCGCCCATATCCTCATAAGTCGAAAGATACTGTTTCGCCTTCGAGATGATGATATTCTCGTCGTCGCTGTTACATCCGGGCATGGTTCGCGAAATCGATTTGAGAACATTGATCGCCGGATAGCGACCCCGTTCGGCGATTTGCCGTTCCATTACGATATGGCCATCCAAAATACCCCGAACGGCATCAGCAACGGGTTCGTTATGGTCGTCCCCCTCAACAAGGACGGTAAAGAGCCCCGTAATACTCCCTTTTCCCGCGCCGGGTCCGGCCCGCTCAAGTAATTTCGGAAGCTCGCTGAAAACTGTTGGCGTATAACCTTTACTGGTTGGCGGCTCCCCGCCGGAAAGTCCAATATCCCGCTGCGCCATCGCAAAGCGTGTGACACTGTCCATCAGGCAAAGCACGTGGCGTTCCTGATCCCGGAAATATTCCGCCAAGGCAAGTGTCAGATAGGCGGCCTGACGGCGCATAAGCGCGGATTCATCAGACGTCGCCACAACAACAACGCTTCGTTTAAGGCCTTCTTCACCAAGATCGTCCTTGATAAACTCCTGAACCTCACGGCCGCGTTCGCCGATAAGACCGATCACATTAACATCCGCCGCCGTATTCCGCGCAAGCATGGAGAAGAGAACAGACTTGCCAACGCCGGAACCGGCGAAGATACCCATCCGCTGCCCGCGACAACAGGTAACGAATGCATTCAACGCTCGCACACCAAGGTCAATTTTTCCGCCAACTCGCTGTCGTGTATGGGCAGGTGGCGGTGTGTTTCGAAAGGGAACCGCCGTGCCTCCCGCGCTTAAAGGAGGACCGCCATCGATGGGCTCTCCCATGGCATTGACGACACGCCCAAGCCAGCTTTCATTGGGATAAACAACAGGATCACGCTCCGCGATTTCCGCCTTGCAGCCGATACCAACGCCTTCCAGCGCAGCAAAGGGCATAAGCAACGCGCGATCATTACGAAAGCCGACAACCTCACATTTTACATTACCGCCATCGCGGGATCGCAGGTTAACCCGGCTTCCAATGCTCAGGCGTCTTTGTATACCACCGATTTCAACCAGCAATCCCTGAATTGCAGCAACCCTGCCGTAAAATTGCGAGGTAGGAATTCTACCGATTTCGGAAATTATGTTCTGCACTAATGACGCTCCGGTTTTTCAGTTTTACGCACCGGGTTTCGGTCCGTACAAACCATTCTGGCTTATACCTTTTAAAGTTTCGTAAATGCTTTTTACTCAAGTTAACAAAGATAGTTAATTTTTGTCTTTTATTTTAACTGTTTGTTAAGTTAAGTTATTAATAATAGTTGCATACAGGAGGTGCATTTAATGCGGGTATTATTGATAGAAGACGATAGCTCAATGGCACGTGGCATTGAATTGATGCTAAGCGCAGAGGGGCTAAATGTTTACACGACCGACCTCGGAGAAGAAGGGATCGATCTCGGTAAACTCTATGATTATGACATTATTATCCTGGATTTAGGCCTGCCTGATATGTCCGGTTATGAGGTGCTGAAAAAACTTCGTACGGCCAAGGTAGCGACCCCCATCCTGATCTTGTCCGGCATGTCTGAACCTGACGACAAAGTTAAGGGATTGGGTTTCGGGGCCGATGACTATCTGACCAAACCTTTTAACAAAGATGAACTTGTCGCACGTATTCATGCGATCGTTCGCCGGTCCAAAGGCCATGCTCAATCCACGATCCAGACAGGCAAGCTGACGGTCAACCTGGATTCCAAATCCGTGGAGGTCAGCGGTCAGCGGCTGCATCTCACCGGTAAAGAATACGGCATGTTGGAGTTGTTGAGCCTGCGCAAGGGAACAACGCTGACAAAGGAAATGTTCCTCAATCATCTTTATGGCGGTATGGACGAGCCGGAACTTAAAATCATCGATGTATTCGTCTGTAAACTGCGCAAGAAACTGGCCTCAGCAACGAACGGGGACAATTATATTGAAACAGTCTGGGGCCGGGGCTATGTCCTTCGGGACCCTGACGAAAACATGCAAGCCAAGGCAAGCTGAGTTAAATCAACAGATTAAGAAGCCACAATAAACCCCGCAGTACTTCAAATACTGCGGGGTTTATTGTGTGTGCGGTTTGAGGAGGGGGAAATCGGACTGCTTTGCTAGCTCGCGGCCGCCATTAAGCCGCGCTTGGCTGATGTATAGACACCGCGCTGGCCCTCAACCGGTTTAAAACTATCACAAATACCAAGAACGGTTTCTGCGCCGCCAAGAAACAGGGCTCCATCGTCTGCCAGGATGTTATGAACCTGATTCAAAACCTTGCCTTTTGTCGCCTGATCAAAGTAAATCAGGACATTACGGCAGAAAACAACATCGAATTGCCCCATACCACCCAAATCTTCGAGCAGGTTTTTCGGCTGGAACTTCACCATTGCCCTGATAGAGCTGTCGATCTGCCACATCTCTCCGACTTGCTGAAAGTGCTTCATCAATAGCTGAATAGGCAACCCGCGCTGTACTTCGAATTGCGAATACAGCCCGGCTTTCGCTTTCTCAAGAACTTCATTCGAGATGTCCGTTGCCAAAATCTCGACACGCCAACCCGCCATTTTTGCCGCCTCTTCCTTAAGCAGCATGGCGATGGAATAAGGTTCCTGACCTGTCGAGCAGGCCGCGGTCCATATTCGCAGGCTTTTTTTGGCAGATCGTGATTGTATAAGCTGCGGCAGAACAGCCGCACGAAAAATATCGAATGGCTTTGTATCACGGAAAAAAAACGTCTCGTTCGTGGTCATTGCCTCAGTGATCTCGTTCAGCAATCGCTCATCACTCGAGCGGCGCACTTCTTCAGCCAGCGCCTCAAGGCTCTCGAGCCCACGCCGACGCGCCAGTGGAACAAGCCTGCTTTCGAGCAAATATATTTTTTCTTCGGTCAGCACCAAACCGGAACGCTTCCTGACGATATCGCCAAAGAGTTGGAAATCCTGACTATTCATGCGGACCTACCATTGATAAAATTTTCAATCGCGTCGGGAATTTTCTGTAAAGGCAGAATATTGGTACATAAGCCCGCAGATGCAACTGCCCCGGGCATTCCCCAAACAACACTTGTTTCTTCATCCTGACCGATCACCACTGCTCCTGACTCCGCAAGTTTCCTGCAACCTTCCAAGCCGTCATGCCCCATACCCGTTAATATGGCTGTCAAAACATGCATACCGTAGACGGACTGCAGGCTTCGCAGCATTGGATCAGTGGAAGGACGGCAATAGTTTTCCGGTGCGTCTTGATTTAATTTGATAATGACATTTCCAACCTGCCCGCCGACGGTTAAATGCCAATTTCCAGGCGCAACATAAACGCGATTTTCCTGCACCTTTTCACCGTCTCTTGCTTCGATGCAATCCTTACCGTAAATCTTGGTCAGATGCTCCGCCAGAATAGCTGTAAAAGTTGCCGGCATATGCTGCGTGATAAAGATCGGAAGGCTCGTTTTACCTTTCAGCCCTGCCAGCAACTTGAAAAGCGCCTGCGGCCCGCCGGTTGACGCGCCGATCGCAATCGCCTTGATCAGCGGAATTTTGGAGAGCTTCCGTAATACCGGCGGAGTCTTTGAAGTGCCCAGCGTCGTCTTGCGTTGTGCCTGTTCTGGGGTTATTGCCGGGCGCGAGACAGTTTTTCCGGCTGCACGGTCCCGGGATCGCCGTGTCGCACCAAGCGCCTTTACTCTCTCTATAAGGCCGCGCTGGAAGTTCTCTTTATCATCAACGACACGGGTCGATTCAGGTTTCGCTATATAGTCCGCCGCCCCCATGGACAGTGCCTTCAGGCTGACATCCGCATTCCGTCGGGTCAGGGTTGATGCCATGATGACCTGTACATCCGGATCGAGCGATATAAGCTTTGGCAGCGCCGTCAATCCATCCATTTCCGGCATCTCGATATCCAGAATAACAATCTCTGGCCGCGAACGCTCAAATTCACGTAGCGCAATGGTGCCATTGCTGGCCATTGCCACAACATGTATATCTGCCTCGGCTTCCAGCCATCGCGACAGAAACCCGCGAATTACGGCCGAGTCGTCAACAACCATCACCAGATAAGGATCACCGGAAGCGCTTTTTGGACTTTGCGCTATGGGCTCGGCTTTAATCACCTAGAGAACTCCTACCTGCGAGAACTTGGCTTCAATAATTGCCCTATCAAACGGTTTCATAATATATTCATTTGCGCCCGCGGAGATGGCCTCCCGAATATGGGCCATGTCGTTTTCGGTAGTGCAGAAAATCACGATTGGCTGTTCGCCGTTCTCGGTGCCGCGCAGAGTTCGCAGAAAGTCAATGCCGTTCATGACGGGCATATTCCAATCGAGCAATATGACATCCGGCATTTTTTCCTGACAGGCTGTGAGTGCTCCCTTGCCATCCTCAGCTTCCAGGATACCGAAGCTCATGTCTTCCAGTATCCTTCTGGCAACCATGCGAACGACTTTGGAATCATCTACGATCAAACAGGATGGCATCAATCTTCTCCGTATTATCTTATGCTGCGATTGTTGAATTGCCGCCGAAATCAAGCATTCGCTCAATTTGCAGGACAACAAGCAATTTTTCTTCAAGGCGATAGACACCGCCGGAAATTTCTTTCCAGCACGCGTTCAGGGTCACCGGTGTCGGTTGTAAATCATTTACATCCAGCGTGAGCACTTCACCCACATTATCAATCATCAGGCTATAAGGTTCGCCTTGATGTTCAACGACGATACTCATCCCGGCGTCTTTTCTTTCAAGTTGGGGCAGACCAAGCCGTTTACGCACATCAATCGCGGTCACGATACGGCCGCGCAGATTAAGGGCACCCGCAACTTCAGCCGGAGCGAGCGGAATCTTGGTCAGCTTAAGATCCCGAAGGACGTCATGCACTTCAAGAACCGGTATACCGAAGAGCTGGTCGGCGATTAAAATCGTTACATATTCCTGCATGTTACTTGTCGTCATTTTGCACTTCCACTTGCTTTGAGAGTCTGCGTCAGCGCCGACATCAATGAGTCCCGGTCGAATTTAGCAATATAGTCCGCGAAGCCGACCGCCCGGCCACGATCAAAATCGCCCGGTGTAGTATGAGACGATAGCGCGACTATCGGGGTTTCATTCCATCTGTCATCACCCTTGACCTTCTCGGCAAAGGTGAACCCGTCCATTCCCGGCATTTCTATATCACTAATGATAATGTCGAATTGCTCTCCATGATCGCGCTTTTTCAAGGCATCAACGCCATTTTCCGCCGTTGTTACGGCATAGCCAGCCGTTTTAAGGAGTGGCACCAGCATGTTGCGAAAGAAGGGGCTGTCATCAACCAACAGAACTTTCTGCTTTTCACCATCATGCCCGAAAGGCCGCGTGTCTAAAGAACCGAACCAGCTTCCAAAACATTTTTGCAGGCAATACCCGACATCAACTATATCGGTTGCTTTTTCACGAATAACAGCACTCCCGACAAAGCCATCACGGTCCGACATCATTTCAATATCTAGATAATCTTCGACAATATCCACGATTTCATCGACGACGAGACCCATGGTACGATCCTGATCACTGAAGACAAGGACAGGCTGGCGCCCTTGCTTAACAATGGTAACGCTATCGTCAATCGTCGTAAGCGGCATAAGTTGCCCGCGATATTGTACAACCTTCTTGCCGTTGGTGTCCTCAATCGTGGCGACATCAATTTCCTCAAGGCGCGCGACCAGGGACAAAGGAACGGCCTTCGGATCCTTCCCGCCCGCACGGAAGACAAGAAGGGCTGTTTTCTCGTCCTGCAGTTGGTCCAGCTTGGTTTCGTCTTTTGCGGAATGGCTTGAATTCACTGCCACATCGCCAGACATGGCGGCAATCCCATTCGGGTCAAGGATCATGATAACACTACCGTCCCCAAGGATCGTATTGCCCGAGAAAATCGACAGATTCTTGAGAATCGGTGCTATCGGCTTGACAACAATTTCCTCCGTATCGAAAACCCGATCGACGACGATACCAAAAACGAAACTGGCGACCTGAATAACAACGATGAATTCTTCCGCACCCTTAACTTTGCTTTGACCCGCAACTTCATCAGCCGCAGTCTCAAGGCGCATGATGTCATTAAGATGCAAAAGCGGAAGAAGTTGATCGCGCAATCGCAAAACAGGCGAGTCGTTGATCATTTCGATTGTATGGTCACTGCTGCTATTGGTCGATGCCCGAACAAGTTCCAAAACGCTGGTTTGCGGGATAGCAAATCGCTCACCGCAGCATTCAACGATCAACGCGGAAACAATGGCGAGTGTAAGAGGAATCTTGATAGTGAAGGTTGACCCTTCTCCCTCTTCAGAGGTGAGGGCAATTGTCCCGCCAATTTTCTCAATATTGGAGCGAACGACGTCCATGCCAACACCCCGACCGGAAACATTCGTCACTTTCTCAGCGGTTGAGAAACCCGCTCTCATTATGAAATTCTGGATCTGCTGCTTGCTCATACCTTCAAGTTCGGCTTCGCTTGCCAATCCGCTTTCAACGGCTTTTTTCCTTATTTTCTCGCTGTTAAGGCCACGGCCGTCATCCGTAATTTTGATAATGATGTGGCCACCCTCATGGAAGGCCTCAAGAACAATCTTGCCGGTTTCATTTTTCCCGTTGGCAGCACGATCGGCAGGCAGTTCCAGCCCATGATCGGCGGAATTGCGAACCATGTGGGTCAGCGGATCCTTGATCAGTTCCAGTACCTGACGGTCAAGTTCTGTTTCGGCGCCATGCATAACCAGATCGATTTTCTTACCAAGCTCATGGCTCAGGTCACGAACGATACGCGGAAGTTTCGACCAGGCGTTCCCGATTGGCTGCATCCGGGTTTTCATCAGCCCTTCCTGCAGTTCCGTCGTCACATGGCTCAGTCGCTGCAGCGGAACCGTAAATTCATTGTCATCCATACCGCGGACCATCTGCAAAAGCTGGTTTCGGGTCAGGACGAGCTCGCTCACCATGGTCATCAGGTTCTCGAGCATCTGGACATTCACGCGAATGCTCTGATTTGCGATACTTGATTCCTTCGGTGCTTTATCTGAGGCCGATTTTGCCTCTTCTGCCTTGTTCGATTTGTTTGGCTCAACAACCGGCTCCGGCTCATCTTCCGGGCCTTCCGCTGCCTGGAACGCCGCCTCAAGTTCCTCAAGGGAGACTTCACCGGAATCTGCGCTCTCATCAGGACCTTCTGCGGCCTGGAATGCCGCTTCAAGTTCTTCTTCCGAAGCATTGCCGACAGGAATGTCTTCCTCGACTACGGCTGGAGTTTTCTCAACAGGTACTGGCGTCGCCGCACCAAACGCCACATCGTTCAGCCGCGCAATCAACTCTGCGTCGTTGCCTGCCGGTTCTTCTTCAGTTTCCTCAATCGTGGCCAGAATATCTTTAATGACATCCATGGCTTCCAGAATAATCGTGACAACATCAGCGGTGACAACCAGCTCCTTATCCCGGATTTTACCAAGTACATTTTCCCCGGCATGAGCTACCGCTTCAAGTCGCGGGAGTCCCAGAAATCCGCATGTACCCTTGATTGTATGGACCAGCCGAAATATATTCCCGATGTGACTTTCATCGCTCGGATCCTGCTCCAGAACAACAAGAGAAGCGTCAACAATGCCGATGTTTTCATTGGTTTCTGTGAGAAACTCACTCAGAAGATCATCCATTTACCTGCATACTTTCCGTAACATTGCATGGTATCCGGGAACGTAATTTCCCTGATATTTTCAGATGCAGAATGCCGGACATAGGTTAACAAGCGGTTACGGATGTAGCCGTTTTTCGCCATTTTTTTATTCAAATGGGTGTTTCAGGATATTCAGTTTTTTTCTATGATTAGAGGATTATAAATTTCCGCCCTCCGCAATGCGGACTACCCGTTCGCCGGACCGGATCGGGCGACGAGGATAACCTGATTTTCATCCATTCCCTGAATTTCAAGAACCGCATTGTTATTTTCGCAAAGCGCCATAAGATAATGCACAGCAACATTCTGGGCGGTCAGGTCAGCCTCATTATAGCCGTTCTGCAGGATATGGGTTACATCTTCACGCAGAACAGCCCGCATCCCTTCCGCGCGAAAAGCAAAGGACCAGTCACCGCCGGAAACATCGCCCGTAACCTTCAATTCACCACCCCGTGGCAAGGCTCCGGCTGCGACCAAAAGCAGGTTACACAGAATTTTCACTGCGTCTTTCGGCAAATTCTCCGCGCCGCCTGCGTCATCGGGCCAATCAAGCTTTACTTTCCCATAAGACATAATATCCCGACTAAGGTTGCGGGCATCACGCAGGGAAACCTCTTGTCCCATACCACCGGCAAGTCCAAAAGCGAGGCGGTAGAACTGAAGCCGTGCTGATGCCTCTCCCGCACTTTCACTGATCAGCTTAAGGGCCTCGGCCCGCATATCCTCATTGCCGTCGTCTCCCACCAGTTCAACACCGTTACAGACTGCGCCAATGGGGCCTATGACATCATGGCAGAGTTTGGAGCTCATTAACGCCGCGAGTTTCAGATCAATCATGCTATTATCAGAATCCAATGCTTGCAGGACATTACAAAAAAGGAACAACCTTTGTCGCCTGCACGACAATTTGCTAAAGTGAATATGCAACAATCTTATCTGTCATGTTAAGAGAAAAATCATGCTAGCCCAGTTTTCGCCCGGTCAATATGTCCGCCATCCGAAGGAACCCGGCTGGGGTATTGGACAGGTTCAGTCCTCCGTCGCGGACCGCGTAACGGTGAATTTTGAACATGTCGGCAAGCAATTGATTATCGCCAGTGTGGTTGAACTGATCGTGCTGAATGACGACGACATGCAGAGTGACTAAAGGAATATAAACGGGGCGGAGGAGCATAAATTAGACAGCGGGAAAGTTGACATTTGCAGTTCCTAAGGCTCCTGGCAAAGGTGGACGTAAAGCGCGTTACCAGAAAAAGGGCCGACAGGTTAATCCGCTAGCCGCGCGCGAGATTGCCGCACTTCTTGGGAATCGCTCCCGCCAGCCGGACTTGCTGATTGAGCATCTGCATTTAATTCAGGATACTTACGGGTTTCTTTCCGCGGCACATCTGACAGCATTGGCAGATGAAATGCGTCTCGCTCTGGCCGAAGTTTATGAAGTCGCCACCTTTTATCATAATTTTACTGTCATTAAGGAAGAGGACGCGGCTCCCGCTGCCTTCACCATCAAGGTTTGTGATAGCCTTTCCTGCGAAATGGCCGGGGCTATGGCTCTCAAATATGAGCTGGCGGCTAGATACGGGACCAATATTCGCGTCACCCATGGTGCCTGCATGGGCCGATGTGAAAAGGCACCGGTGGCCCGGATCAAGGATCGCTATATCGGGAATGCAACGAGTGAGACAGTCAACGCCGCACTGGAAAACGAAAAGAGAAATGTCCCGCTTGATATTCCTGCTTTTGAGACTTTCGCGGATTATAAAAAGACTGACGGCTTCACGACGATAGAGAAACTCCGCAGCGGTAATCTGACGGCTACGGAAATCATTGAGATGTTAAACGATAGCGGCCATCGAGGCCTTGGCGGCGCAGGCTTTCCCCATGCCATGAAGCTGAATTCCGTCCTCTCGGTCCCGGGACCGCGCTACATGGCTGTCAACGCGGATGAGAGTGAACCCGGCACTTTCAAGGATCGCCACTTCATGAACAGCAATCCGTTCCAGTTTCTGGAAGGGATGCTGATTGCCGCAGAAATTGTCGATGCCGAAGCGATTTATATTTTTCTTCGCGACGAATATCCCGAGACGGCGGCTATTTTGTCAGATTGTATCGAAACCCTGAACGCGGAGAACCTCGCCGGCGGGAGAGCAGTGTATTTGCGGCGCGGCGCCGGTGCTTATATCTGCGGGGAGGAGAGTGCGATGCTGGAGAGCATCGAGGGCAAGCGTGCATTGCCCCGACACAAGCCTCCCTTTCCAGCCCATATTGGCCTCTTCGGGCGACCGACCCTCATCAATAATGTCGAAACACTCTACTGGTTGCCGGATATTATTCGCAGAGGTGTCGATTGGTTCAAGGAGGGCGGACGCCATGGTGGCAAGGGTTTCCGGAGCTTTTCCCTTTCCGGTCATGTCAATAAACCAGGTGTTTATATCACACCTGCCGGAATCACGGCAGCGGAACTGATCGAAGAATATGGTGGCGGGATGAAAGCAGGACATACATTTCGGGCATATCTCCCCGGTGGCGCATCGGGCGGCTTGCTGCCAGCATCCATGGCGGACATCCCGCTTGATTTCGGAACATTGGAAAAGCATGGGTGTTTCATCGGCTCGGCGGCCGTCATCGTCCTTTCGGATCAGGATGACCTCAAGATGGTCGCGCGGAATTTGATGCGCTTTTTCGAAGATGAAAGCTGCGGTCAATGCACTCCCTGCCGCGCCGGAACCGAGAAAGCCCTTAAAGTGATGGAAAATGACCATTGGGACATAGACCTGCTCGGCGACCTCAGCGTGGTCATGCGCGATGCGTCCATTTGTGGACTTGGACAGGCCGCCCCGAATGGCCTGATGTCCATTCTGAGGCACTTCCCGGAGGATGTGCAATGAGCGAGACGATTGCATTCGAGCTGGATGGCCGAAAGGTTATAGCCGAACCGGGCCAGTCAATCTGGGATGTAGCAAAACGCGAAGGCACGAAAATTCCGTATCTCTGCCATGCGGATCGCGTCGGCTTCACAGCTGACGGAAACTGCCGCGCCTGTATGGTGGAAATCGAAGGTGAGCGCGTTCTCGCTGCAAGCTGTGTTCGCAAGCCAGCCGATGGCATGGTTGTCAGAACGGCCACAGAGCGCGCGGTAAAATCCCGCAAGATGGTGATGGAGCTTCTGATCGCTGATCAGCCGGATCGGAAAACATCCTATGATCCGGACAGCCATTTCTGGAAAATGGCGGATCAACAGGATATATCGGACAGCCGATTCACGTCGCGCGACATGCCTATGGATGATCTCTCTCATCCGGCGATGGCGGTCAATCTTGACGCCTGCATCCACTGCAACCTCTGTGTCCGCGCTTGTCGCGATGTTCAGGTAAATGACGTAATCGGAATGGCCGGCAGAGGCGTACATTCCAAGATTGTTTTCGATTTTGACGATCCAATGGGGGACAGCAGCTGCGTCGGTTGCGGCGAATGTGTACAAGCCTGCCCGACAGGCGCCCTGCTCGAAAAATCCGTTGTCAGGAATCACCATATCGACCGGGAAGTTAACAGCGTTTGTCCGTTCTGCGGTGTCGGTTGCCAGCTTACCTTCAAGGTCCGCGACGACAGGATTCTTTTTGCCGACGGCCGTAATGGCCCCGCCAATGAGGAACGTCTTTGCATCAAGGGACGGTTTGGTTTCGATTATATTCACAATCCGGATCGCCTGATCGTGCCATTAATCCGAAGAGACGGCGTTGCCAAATCGGATGTCGCAAGTCTGGATCCCGCCAATCCCTTCACCCATTTTCGCCAGGCGAGCTGGGTCGAAGCATTGGACGTCGCGGCAAACGGATTAAAAAAAGTAAGAGATACCAATGGCGGCAATGCCCTTGCCGGCTTCGGGTCAGCCAAGGGTTCCAATGAAGAAGCCTATCTTTTCCAAAAACTGGTCCGTACAGGTTTCGGCACAAACAATGTCGATCACTGCACGCGACTGTGTCATGCGTCATCAGTCGCCGCGCTCCTGGAGACAGTTGGCTCCGGCGCCGTCTCGGCTCCCTTTAACGAGGCGGAAAATGCCGATGTAATCATGGTGATCGGCTCCAATCCGACAGTCAACCATCCTGTCGCGGCAACATTCTTCAAGAACGCGATCAAGAAGGGCAGCAAGCTGATTGTGATTGATCCACGCGGTCAGGCGCTCTCTCGACACGCGACCTATATGCTGCAGGAAAAGCCCGGCACCGACGTCGCCCTTCTCAATTCCATCATGCACGTAATCGTGGAAGATGGGCTGACCGACAAAAAATATATTCAGGAACATACTGAAAATTTCGAAGAGCTAAAAAAGCACCTTGTTAACTTCAGTCCCGAGGCAATGGCTGAGATAACGGGCATTGCCTCCGAAATGATCCGCGAGGTTGCCCATGCTTTCGCCAGAGCAAAGGCGGCAATTATATTCTGGGGAATGGGTATTAGTCAGCATGTCTACGGCACGGATAATTCCCGCTGTCTGATCAGCCTCGCGCTGATGACCGGACAGGTGGGACGACCCGGCACCGGCCTGCATCCCCTGCGTGGGCAAAATAATGTGCAGGGGGCCTCAGATGTAGCCTTGATACCGATGTTCCTGCCCGATTATCAATCCGTTGAGGATCCCGTGATCCGTGGAAAATTTGAAAAATTCTGGGGTGCGGACATTCCACCAGAAAAGGGTCTGACGGTCGTCGAGATTACCGAGGCGATACACCGGGGAACCATCAACGCCATGTACATCGTCGGCGAGAATCCGGCGATGTCCGATCCCAACGTCACCCACGCACGCGAAGCCCTTTCGATGCTGGATCATCTGGTGGTGCAGGATTTATTCCTGACGGAGACGGCGGCCTATGCGGATGTTGTCCTCCCTGCCTCGGCCTGGCCTGAAAAAGATGGCACGGTAACCAATACCAACCGCCAGGTTCAGATGGGCCGCGCAGCGGTCCCCATGCCGGGTGACGCCCGTCAGGATATCTGGATCATTCAGGAAATGGCGAAGCGCTTAGGGCTCGATTGGCAATATGATCACCCAAAAGAGGTCTTCACAGAAATGACACAGGTTATGGGCAGTATCCGAGGCATGAGCTGGGAACGGCTGGAAGCACAGGATTCGGTCATTTATCCGTGCGAAAGTCCCGAGGATCCCGGCCAGCCGCTGATCTTCACCGAGAGCTTCCCAACCGCAAATGGCCTAGGCAAGTTTGTGCCCGCAAGCCTGATATCCCCCGACGAGATCCCGGACAAGAACTATCCCATTGTACTGACAACCGGCCGCCTTCTAGAACATTGGCATACGGGTTCCATGACCCGCCGGTCAGAAGTTCTCGACGCATTGGAGCCCGAGCCGATTGTTCATATGCCACCTGGCATGATGGAGCAACTGAATGCAAAGCCCGGCGATCTCGTCACCGTTCGCTCGCGCCGCGGTGAAATTGATATCCGCGTACGGGCGGATGGGGCCGTCCAGAATGGCATGGTTTTTATCCCCTTCTGCTACGCGGAGGCCGCAGTAAATCTCCTTACCAACGATGCGCTTGACCCTTTCGGTAAAATCGCGGAAGTTAAATTCTGCGCTGTAAATGTCGAAAGGAAATCTGCCTGAAATGTCCGCTGATATGGAAAGAAAAACCACTGTCGGTATAATCCAGACAGGGCGTCTTGGCGGGTCACTCGGCGTTAAATATGGCGAATATCCGGAAATGTTTATGGCCCTGTTCGACGGCGAGCCATTCGATTATGAGATCTATCCGGCAATTGAGGGAAAGCTGCCAAAGCATCCGCTTGAATGTGACGCATGGATCATAACCGGGTCCAAGCATGGCGTGTATGAGGATTTCGACTGGATCAAGCCATTGGAGGTCTTTATCCGCAAGCTGATTGCCAGTGGTCAGCCAACTATCGGTGTCTGCTTCGGCCATCAGATCATGGCGCAGGCCATGGGTGGAAAAGTTGAAAAATTTTCCGGCGGCTGGAGTATCGGTCGTGTCAGTTACGCAGATATTGCAAATAACTCTGAGGCAAATCTGCTGGCCTTTCATCAGGATCAGGTCATTTCACCGCCAAAGAATACTGACGTATGGCTGACATCTGATTTTTGCCTGTATGCGGGCCTGAAATATTCTCCGACCTGTTTCTCCCTTCAACCGCACCCGGAGCATACCTTGCCCTTCCTGGTCGACCTGATCAATCAGCGCCGGGGAGTTCAGCTTTCGGTGGAGGTAGCGGATGACGGACTGGCTTCACTTGCGGCATCAAATGATCAGCAGCAATATGGCCTGTGGATGGCGGAAATCCTGAAAGGAGAGAGGCGAATCTAAAGGATATCTGCCTTCTGTTTGCGCATTTGTCCCATCTGTTCCGCCTTCAATCCTTTTTAAAACCTGAAAGACGTTCATCGTCGCCTTTCGCGCGGCCCGGACTGTTCTCACTTTCGAATTTGAGGCCGTCTTTCAGGCCATAGTCCTGCCCTTTGTTTACGAGCACCTTGTCCGCCCGTAACGTATGCCACGAATTTTCGACTATATCTTGAGCCATCTTCAGCGTTTCTTCCAAAAGCAGGGCATCCGGCACACATTTATTTACAAGCCCGATTTCAAACGCTTCCGGGCCGGATACAACGCGGCCGGTAAACATCATCTCCTTAGCATTCAAAACACCTATGCGGCGGGGAAGTCGCTGACTCATCCCCCAAAGCGGCGTCAATGCCCACTTCCCATGCGTATCCGCGAATTTTGCACCATTACCGCAAATCAACAAATCGCAGGCGAGGACCAGCTCAAGAGCTCCCGTATAGCAATGGCCGGCAACTTCGGCAATGACCGGTTGCGGCAGATCCTCTATCATCTCGACAGTTTCTGCCTGAAACCGGGGATGCGACGCCTCTTCTCCCGCCTGCATTGCCTTTAGATCATTCCCTGCGGAAAAAGAACGGCCCTCCCCTCGCAGAATAACGCAACCCACCTCATCGATCTGCCCAGCGAGCGTCTTAATATGTTCATGTAGCTGGACAAAAAGGGACGGACTGAGCGCGTTCAGCGCCTCTGGCCGGTTAAGACTTAATATGGCGACGCCGCCAATATCCTGACGCTTAACCAACTCACTCATCACTCAGCTCCCTTTCACGGAATTCACGTCCAGCGTCTTGCCTGCCTGACGGAACAGATTTCTTTCACGGTAGAATGTGTAAACACCGCTTCCGACAATAATGATACTGCCGAGGATTGTCCATTTATCCGGAATGTCACCAAAGACAACAAAGCCGAGCAGGATGGCCCAGATCAGGATTGTATAGCGAAATGGCGACGTGAAACTGATATCGCCAGTACGCATGGCCATAATACTGAAAAGATAACCAAAAATAACAAAAACGGACGCCATGGCAAGTAGTCCGCCTGCCTCCATCGTGACCGGTCGCCACTCCATCGTCAGCGACAGCACTGCCCCGACACTCATAACCGCAACCGACGTCAACAGGGATACAAACAGTGACGGAACGCCTACCGATAACCGTCGGGTTGACAGGTCCCGCAACACGATAAAAAACACGGCTATGATGGCGTAGATCGAGAACTCATTAAACCCGTCAGAGCCGGGTCGCACGATCATCAATACACCTATAAATCCAGCGGTAATGGCAAGATAGCGCCGCCAGCCCACGGCCTCGGAAAGGAAAATTGCCGCCGCCAACGTTACGGCGAGTGGTAATGCCTGCAAGATAGCCGTGGCGTTGGCGATTGGCATATGAAACAGGGCGGAAAGATAAAAGATCGCTCCACCAACTTCCCCGATCAAACGAAGACAGACAAGCCCTCGGTCCCCCTTGGGGATACGATAGAGAAGGTTTCCCTTGAACAGGCAAAAGCCTGCCAGCAACAAGCTCGTAAAAATACCGCGCAGGAAAATGGCCTGAAAAATACTGAGGTGATCAGCAATCAGTTTCATTGTTGTATCGTTAACGACAAAGGCGGCCACACTTATCGTCATGAAAGCCGCCCCGCGCATATTGTCAGAGATTTGAATGCCCATTGGATATTAGTCGATCAATTAGCCTGGGATCGCAAGCAATATTGCACTGATGCTATATATTTCCGCCCACTTTGCGTCCAGTTCGACCTTCAATGAAATCAGCTATTCGGGGCAGTACGTCGTTTTGCTTTTCCTGCCACGGATTATGACCGCAATCGCTCAGGACGAGTTTTTCAAATTGCCCTGTAACCGCATTTTCGATAGTACCGATCTGCGCAAGTGTCCCATAATTGTCGTCCTGCCCCTGTATGGCGAGGGTTGGCGCAGTAATGGCAGGCAGGAATTTCTCGATGCTCCACTCTTTGAACGCCGGATCGAGCCAGGCATCGTTCCAGCCACGAAATGCACATTCTATATTATTTCCATGGAATTTTTTTAGCTTAGACTTCAAGGCGCCTGCCTCGTAGGCGCGCTTGGCAGCTTTGATCCCATCAATTGAGACATCTTCGCAAAAGACATGCGGGGCCATAGCAATCACAGCTTCAGGCGACGGAAAGCCGGGTATGCCAGCATATACCAGCGCAATTGAGGCCCCGTCGGAATGCCCGATAAGGATAAAGCGTGAAATATTGAAATGTTCAATGAGCTGCGGGAGACTGCCGAACGCTTCTCGCTCCATATAGTCTAGCGGACGAGGTAAATCACACGAATCCGATCCACCATAACCAACCCGACTATAAACCAGACCCGCGCATCCCGATTTTTCGCAGAGTAGATCAGGAAAATTCCGCCAGAGTGCCGCACAGCCCAGCCCTTCATGCAGAAAAATAAGGACCGGTGTTTGCGGATCGAAATTCCCGATAATGCGTATTTCGATCCGCATATCCGCAATTGTAACTATCTTATCGTCCGATGACAGGGTCACTTTTTCCGGATCATATTGACGATGCCGGAGAAATCCGCCGCCTGCCCTTCACCGCTAACATAGGCTTCATACATTTCCATCGCAGCCTTGCCAAGTGCCGTGGAGGCACCGAACCCGTCTGCCGCATCCTGACTGAGATGCAGATCCTTCAGCATATTCTGTGCTGAGAATCCAGGTTTGTAACCGTTGTTTGCCGGACTCGCCGGAACAGGCCCCGGAACCGGGCAATAACTCGTCAATGACCAGCATTGACCGGATGCCGTGGAGACAATATCGAACATCGTCTGATGCTCCAGCCCCAGCTTTTCAGCGAGAACAAAAGCCTCGCAGACGCCAATCATGGAGATACCAAGGATCATGTTGTTACAGATCTTTGCGGCCTGGCCATTTCCGGGGCCGCCCGTATGAACGATATTCGCGCCCATCGCGTCGAGAACGGGTTTGGCCGCCTCGAATGCGCCCTTGCCGCCACCGACCATGAAGGTCAATGTTCCGGCTGCCGCCCCTCCAACACCGCCGCTCACCGGCGCATCGACCATGCTCATACCTGCGGTTGCAGCCGCCTTTTCAACCTCACGGGCCGTCGCGACATCGATAGTGGAACAATCAATGAAAAGCGTTCCCGGATCTGCTGCGGCGAGTATCCCTTGATTGCCAAGATATACAGCCCTGACATGATCTCCCTTGGGCAACATACTGACGACAATACCCACATTTTTAGCCGCCTCAGCTGCCGTCTCCGCTGCCTCTGCGCCCTCTGCAACGCATGTTGTCACGGCGTCCGCTGACAGATCAAAAACCTTTACCGAATGACCGGCTTTCAACAGATTGAGGGCCATCGGCCCGCCCATGTTACCGACACCTACAAAACCAATTCTGGCCATGATAAACTCCCCGGAATTTAAGTACTCCGGCATCTGCATGCCGGAGCCATTTTTGAATTTTATTTATGTGTTGGCATAACGAACTCTGCGCCCGCCTTAATGCTGTCGGGCCAACGAGATGTTACAGTCTTCACCTTGGTATAGAACCGCACACCTTCCGGTCCATGCTGATTGTGATCACCGAAGGCAGAATTCTTCCAGCCGCCAAAGCTGTGGAAGGCGAGCGGAACCGGGATCGGCACATTAACGCCGACCATGCCGATCTCGACATTGTTGGAAAAGGCACGGGCAACATCGCCATTACGTGTGAAGATTGACGTGCCGTTGCCGAATTCATGCTCATCAACCATTTCTATGGCGTCATTGAACGTTGGCGCACGAACAACCGACAGGACCGGTCCAAAGATTTCCTCCTTGTAAATCCGCATGTCGGTTTTGACGTTATCAAACAGGCATCCACCCATGTAATAACCGTTTTCATATCCCTGAAGCTTCAGATCGCGGCCGTCTACAACAAGGTCCGCACCTTCGTTGATCCCAAGATCAACGTATCCTTTGACCTTCTCAAGATGCTCTGCGGTGACCAGTGGGCCCATATCACCGTCCGCCGCACTCGGCCCGACTTTCAGGGCACGGACTTTCGGTGTTAGCTTCTCGACCAGTTCATCGCCGGCATCGCCAACGGCAACCGCGACGGAAATGGCCATGCAGCGCTCTCCAGCGGAGCCATATCCCGCGCCGATCAGTGCATCGACTGCCTTATCCATATCCGCGTCCGGCATGACAAGCATATGGTTTTTCGCACCGCCCATTGCCTGAACACGCTTACCCGCAGCAGCAGCGCGGGAGTAAACGTATTTTGCAATTGGGGTGGAACCGACAAAGCTAACGGCCTTGATACGCGGATCATCCAGAATGGCGTCCACAGCGACCTTATCGCCATTGATAACGTTGAGAACGCCCTTCGGCGCACCCGCTTCAAGCATCAGTTCCGCAAGTCGCATGGGAAGGGATGGATCTTTTTCCGATGGTTTCAAAACGAAAGTATTCCCACAGGCTATAGCCACCGCGAACATCCACATCGGCACCATGGCCGGGAAGTTAAAGGGTGTAATACCAGCGACAACACCAAGCGGTTTGCGCATGGAATACATGTCAATTCCGGAGGACACATTGTCCGAGAACTCACCTTTCAGCAGATGCGGAATGCCGCAAGCAAACTCGACGACCTCAATACCGCGGATGATGGAGCCTTTCGCATCGGAATGGACCTTGCCATGCTCACTTGAAAGCAGAGCGGCGAGTTCCTCGATATTATCCTCAACCAGCTGCTTGAACTTGAACATGACGCGGGCACGCGTAATCGGGGATGTCTCTGCCCATCCCTGAAAAGCAGCGAGACTATCGGCAATTGCATCTCCAACCTCTTCTTCGGTTGCCAGCGGCAAATCCGCCTTGTGCTCCCCCGTACTCGGATTATAAACGGGGCTGAAACGCCCGGATTTACCGGTAACATACTGCCCGCCGATATAATGCTTTAATTGTTCTGTCATTAGGTCCACTCCCAAAAAAGATTCTTGCTGGCTGAACTGTACATAGGTAAAAATGCAATGTAATTAGATAAGAATGCACATTCCCTGTGTATATTTGCACATAAGGTCATTGTTATTTTTGATTGGAACGATATCCGTTTCTTTCTGGAGCTTAGCCGGAAAGGACGTCTGACGGAAGTGGCTAAAGCGTTAAAGGTTGATCATACCACGGTCAGCCGACGTGTTCTTGCGCTTGAAGAGAAACTTGATGCAAAATTGTTTGAAGCCACTCCCCGAGGGTTTGTTCTCACTCAGGCCGGTGAGCGGCTTCTCCCACAGGCGGAAGCGATGGAAAGTGCGTCGGCGGCGATCCAGGATACTGTCGGCGGAGAAAACCAGACCCTGACCGGAACAGTCCGCCTTGGAGTCCCGGAAGGATTTGGCAGCCAGTTTCTTGCAATGGAACTGACTGCCTTCCGTCAACTTCACCCGAAGATCGAGCTGGAATTTGTTGCAAACGACCGATTTGTCAGCCTGTCGAAGCGTGAAGCAGACCTTTCCATTACGCTTGCGCGGCCAAAATCCGGGCGACTCATTTCCCGCAAACTGACGGACTACCGCTTGCGCCTTTATGCCAGCCGGGACTATCTGACGACCCATCCCTCCATTGTGTCAACTGAGGACCTGCAGGATCATAATTTCATCTCCTATATTGATGAACTGGTGCCCGACCCGCAATTGCTTTATCTTTCTGATATCGTCACCAACCCGAATGTCACTCTCAAAAGCTCCAGCATCGTTCTGCAGTTTCAGGCGACCCTGGCGGGCGCCGGCCTCAGTATTCTGCATTGCTTTGCCGCCGATGGTTATCCTGATCTTGTCTGCCTGCTGCCGGAAGAAGTTGAGATTAACAGGACATACTGGCTTAATACACCCGAAGACATTCACGATCTCGCCCGTATCAAGGCTGTCAGTCAGTTCCTAAGTGATGTCGTCCAGCATCGCCGCAAAAAACTGCTTGGCGAAATTTAAGCCGGACAAATCACTTCCCATCGGACGCCTCTTGCGTCATCGTACAACAGTTCGACCGCCAACGAAGCAATAACAAGATCCAACGGTTATGTTACATCATGTCAAGGATTTCCTGAACAGAGGCAAGACCCATTTCCGTAGCACAGATCAATCGACCCAAGGAATATCTCCTGCTCCTCCTGCTGGCGATCCTTTGGGGGTCATCCTATCTTTTCATCCGTATCGGGCTTGAAACCCTCCCGCCGACGACATTGGTCGCGATCCGGGTTTCAGTCGCGGCGCTTGTGCTGCTAGTTGTTATCTGGCGGCAGGGTTACAGATTGCCAACGGATAGAAAAAACTGGAAAAACTTCGTGATCCAGTCCTTTTTCAACAGCTTCGGCGCCTGGATGCTGGTTGCCTGGGGACAGCAATATGTCGAGAGTGGCCTTGCCGCAGTACTAAATTCAACCTCCCCTATCTTCGTCTTTCTCCTTACCTGGCTGGTGACAAAACATGAGACTGTCAACCGTCGCAAGATCATCGGCGCCTTCACAGGCCTTGCTGGAGTTATCCTGATTATCGGTATCGATGCCCTGCAAAGTCTCGGTCAACAAGTCATTGCACAGCTCGCTCTTTTGCTAAGTGCAATGTTCTATGGATACGCGGCGATAATTGGAAAGCGGTTCGCGGCCCTGCCCTCAACAGTAACAGCGGCGGGCGTTATGATTTCCGCGACTTGCGTTCTCGTTCCGGCGAGCCTAGTAATTGATCAGCCTTGGACATTATCTCCTTCCCTCACTTCTCTTGCCGCAGTTGTAACACTTGGGGTTTTTGGAACTGCCGTTGCTTTGTTGCTCTATTTCCGATTGATCAATACGTTGGGATCGATGAACGCCGCCAGCCAAAGTTATCTGCGAATGGGTATTGGTGTCATACTCGGCATGATCATATTCGGGGAGCAACTCTCCGCCGTTGTCGCGCTTGGTGTCGTGATTGCCATTCTCGGAGTGGCCCTGATCAATATGCCGACAAGGAAGGTCCGGGAACAATAACCTGTCAGGCCAGTCTTTTTCGGGCCGCCTCTAAATCCTCCGGGCGGTTAATATTGAAAAAGGGATCGCCCTCGTCCTCTGTCCAGTCGATTTCGACACGGTTATAGCGATCTGCGAAAACCAGTATTTTCCGCAAATCTTCCTCCGTCAGCGCCTTGCGTAAATGCGGAGCAAGAGAAATCGGCCATAACGCGACGACAGGATGCACCCGACCAACTGATCGCGCCATAACAATTGTTGCTTTATTATCCTGCAATCCGGATGAAAGACGATGAACCAGATCTTTTGGAATAAAAGGCGCGTCCGTTGGAACACTTAGCATATGGCTTGCGGCCGCGCCCTTTTCGCTGAAATACTCCAGCCCCGTCAGTATCCCCGCGAGCGGTCCGGCGAAACCACTGACACTGTCACGCAAAACGAGAAGATCGGGCAAGGCTGTCCCGGGTATATCCATATTCATGTTCAGCACCATGTCACTTACCTGCGGGCGAAGCGTACCAATAATCCGCGCGAGCAGGCTTTGCCCACCGAGATCCTGCAGAAACTTGGCGCCACCGCCCATGCGCCGCGACTGCCCACCCGCCAACAGGAGGCAGGGAAATTTTGCGGAGACCTCATTCATTGGGCGGCCTTGCGCTGATGCTTCGGGGATTCCTCGGGTACTGTTGCCGGATCGACATCAAAAACCAGTCTTTCAGCGCCAGAAAGGCAGACAAACCGTTTGCCCTTGGCCCGGCCAATCAGGGTCAGGTTTGCCTGTCGCGCCAGATCAACGCCCCATGCGGTGAAGCCCGAGCGGGAGATGACAATGGGAATCTGCATCTGCACGGTCTTGATAACCATCTCCGACGTCAGCCGACCCGTCGTATAAAAAATCTTGCCGACTGGCGACAGGCCGTGTCGCCACATATAACCCGCGATTTTATCGATGGCGTTATGCCGTCCCACATCCTCCATATAAATCAGTGGCCGGTCTTCCTCACACAGGACACAGCCATGTATCGCCCCCGTTTCCAGATAAAGCGACGGCTGCTGATTAATCTTGCGGGACAGGCTATAAATCCAGGAGGTTTTTAAAATCGCATTCGGGTCAAGGCGGATATCCTTAAATTTTTCCATAACATCGCCGAAGACTGTGCCTTGCGCGCATCCCGAAGTCTGTGTTTTCTTCTTCAGCTTTTCTTCAAAGTCCGTTTCCCGTTCCGTACGCACGACAACAACGCCGAGATCATCGTCATAATCGATACCGGTCACCCGATCATCACTTCGCAGCATATTCTGGTTCAATAAATATCCCAGCGCGAGGTAATCCGGATAGTCACCAATGGTCATCATCGTCACGATTTCCTGACGGTTCAGGAAAAGCGTCACGGGTTTCTCGACCACGACAGGCAGATAAATTGGCGCGCCGTGCTGGTCAATGCCGTCCAGCGCTTCGCTCAGGCCTGCTGCCTTCGGGTCGGGAGTAATGGTAAATTCCTTCATCAGATGCCGCGAACCCCTTGCATTCCCTTATTAGTCATATCGTGCTAAATTTACAGTTTAGCAGGCATGGATCAACCTGTTATTTAACGCAATAGGCGCTATTCCGCGATGGTTGGGGAATAATGTATGAGATCAGGCATTCTGGCCGATATAGAACAGGGACGTGACAACAACCTGAACCTGATCCGGATACTGGCAGCGTTCGGCGTGCTTGTCTCTCATGCATGGCCTGTCTCCACCGGGCATGTTGAAAGGCAGCCCCTTGTCGATGTCCTGAACGGAATAGATCTCGGAATTGTCTGTGTCTCAATTTTTTTACAATCTCCGGATACCTGATCGCCCGGAGTTTTGATCGCGACCCGAATTTCAGGCGCTTCTGGTTTGCGCGGATAATGCGCATATTTCCCGGACTCCTCGTCGTTCTGTTGATAACAGCCTTTATCCTGGCCCCTCTCGTTACCACGGCGCCAGTCGACGCAATATGGCGCGCGGCCCCGGAATATATTCTGCGTAATTTTACACTGTTTTCACTGGATCAGTATCTACCCGGTGTGTTCCAGGATAACCCTGTTGGCGGCGCCATTAATGTACCGCTCTGGACCTAGAGCCATGAACTCCTTTGTTATGCATCGGTCATAGTGTTTGGCGTCGCCGGGGTTTTGAAAAACCCTCGACTGATGCTCCTTGCCAGTCTTGGCTTCGTCGCCGTTTATGGGCTGATAATCTATTATGAACCGCGACAGCGTCTGGTTGCGCTCGCAGAGCTCGCCTTTCCTTTTATGATTGGCATCTTTTTCTTTGTGTGGCGCCGTGCCCTGCATCTCAACTGGATGATTGGAGCAGGCCTCATTTTGTTAGCAATAGCGTTTCACAACACGCCATTTTTCCGAGAATTTTTCATGGTGGCGCTCGCCTATACAGTCTTTCTTTTTGCTTATTTACCCGATGGGAAAATCAGGAATTACAACAGGGCCGGCGATTATTCCTACGGTGTTTATATTTACGCTTTTCCAATACAGCAGCTTATAGCCTCTTTCGGCGTAACCAATCCGCTTCTCAATATTCTATACACTGTCCCGCTCGTCCTGATTTGCGCCTTCCTTTCCTGGACATTTATCGAGAAACCTGCACTTGGGCTGACCCGGCAGATAAACCGTCAAAAAAAACCGGGATTCTAGTAATCGGAAAAATCGCCCTCCTTGCCCTTTCAAGGGTGACAATCTTGCGTTAATCGATATGTTACGGCGTGAAAACAGCCTATAATTCAGGAACGCGACATGTCCCTCGACCGCCCAGCTCTCACCAAAGCCATTACGAAAATAGCTCGCGAGGCAGGCGACAAGATCCTGACAATTTACCAGCAGGATTTCGACGTAAAGACCAAGTCGGATGCCTCCCCCGTGACGGAAGCCGATGTCGAGGCCGAAAAAATTATCCTCGCAGGATTGCAGGTATTGACGCCGGACATACCGGTTCTGGCTGAAGAGAGCGAGGCCGCAGGCAAGGTCCCGGATTTATCAGGCGGCGTTTTCTGGCTTGTCGATCCGCTCGACGGAACCAAGGAATTTATCCACAAGCGCGGAGAGTTCACAGTGAATATCGCGCTTGTTGAACAAGGTCGGCCAACCATGGGTGTCATACATATCCCGGCAATGAACATTACCTATTTCGCCGAAGGGCCCGGCAGAGTCTGGCGACAGGACGCGGATGAGCCCTCCGTCGCCATAGCAACGCGGGACATGCCAACAGACGGCGTAACAGTCGTAGCCAGCCGCTCTCACAGGACAACGGAAACAGATGACTATATCTCACAATTCAAGGTGAAGGAGCTAATTTCCGCCGGTTCCTCCCTCAAGCTTTGCCTCGTCGCAGAGGGGAAAGCCGACCTTTACCCGCGCTTCGGGAGAACGATGGAATGGGATACCGGCGCTGGCCAGGCGATTCTGGAAGCCGCAGGCGGTATCGTCGAGACTGTCGATGGCACTCCGCTTATCTATGGCAAGGACGGCCATGACAATCCCTATTTTATTGCCAAGGGCCGCCCCTAATCCATAAATATCAAGCGTTGACGTCGATTACAACGCGTCCCTGGATCTGTCCTTTGAGAATATCGCTCGCGAGCGCGGGTAGATTACTCATCGGCTCAACACGGATCATGTCCTCAAACAGGGATTTATCAAGATCTTTGGCCAGCCTTGCCCAGGCTTCTTCCCGTTTTACCCGTGGCGCCATGACGCTATCCACACCAATCAGGGATACGCCGCGAAGAATGAAAGGCAGAACCGACGTTGGCAGGTCATTGCCGCCCGCGAGTCCGCAGGCCGCGACAGCCCCGCCATAGTTTATCTGCGCGATCACAGAAGCAAGGATACTGCTGCCAACACAATCAACGGCCCCCGCCCAGCGTTCCTTGTCAAACGGACGGCCCTTGCCCATTGTTTCTTCACGACTGATGACCTCGACCGCCCCAAGTTTCTTCAGGTAGTCATGTGTTTCCTCCCGCCCGCTGGAGGCGATTACCCGGTAGCCAAGCTTCGATAGGAGGGCTATCGCGACGGAACCGACACCGCCGGCCGCACCCGTTACCAATATATCCCCCTTCTCCGGTGTAACTCCCGCCTTTTCAAGCGCGAGGACGCAAAGCATAGATGTGTAGCCAGCCGTGCCAATTGCCATTGCTTCCTGCATGGTGAAGGCGTCGGGCAGCTTTATCAACCATTCGGATTTGAGCTTTTGCTTCTGGCTGTAACCACCCCAGTAAAGCTCTGACAGCCCATAGCCGTTGACGATTACCTTGTCTCCAGGCTTGAAATCACTTGAGGCGCTTTCCAGCACGGTTCCCGCCAGATCAATACCGCCAACCATCGGCAACCTACGGGCGATACCCTTACCGGAAACGGCGAGGCCGTCCTTATAATTGAGTGTCGAATAAGAGATTTCCACGAGCACGTCTTCGTCCGGCAGATCGGCAACGGTGAGGTCTTTGAATGTCGCCTGCTGTTTCCCGTCCTGATCCTCGATAACCAGTGCCCTGAAGGTATCGCTCATAATATTTTCCTTTTTATTGATCGCTATTTCCCCCGTTATAGCCTGTTCAACGTCGCTAATGAACCACAAACTTACATAAGCAATTGTTTTTTAATGAATATATTTTAATATTAATAATACAGGCAATTGAGACTTCCCATGTCGCGTTAATGGAACTGGAGTTGCACATGTTAGAAATGGAGAAAAAGCTGAACGGTTATGTTCTGACAACCGCTGAAATACTATATCACCTACCGGATTATCCTGAATTTCTACAGACCTATATCTGGCAGGATTATGATCTGGACCCAAAATACCCAACGCTCAGAAAATTCCTAGACTTTTGGGAGAAGGAACTCGATAGCCGTTTACATTCGGTCCGCTACGCTTCCAACAAGCTCATTTATCCTAACGAAATGCACTTCACCGATAGTCAATTCACGCTGCATTGACGAAGCTGCGAGGATCTTTAATTTCCGATTCCGATCACAATTAGATCGTATAGCTATGTCGGCCTGACGAATTCGATCTAGCTGCCAGACTAAGTGGATGCTTCGGCCGAAAATTGCCATCTAAGCGTTTCCCCGGCATGAAAGGGAACAAGTTTTCCGTCTGGTATGGAGATATACTCTGGCACTGACGTCCCAACCGGCTTCAGTATTATCTGCCCTTCATTCAGAGGCAGGCCATAGAATGTAGGGCCAGCTATTGAGGCAAATGTCTCCAACTGATCAAGCGTCCCTTCCTCTTCAAACACCGTGGCATAGCTTTCCATCGCATAAGGCGCATTGAAAAGTCCGGCACAGCCACATGCACTCTCCTTATCCCGCGCCTCATGCGGTGCAGTATCGGTACCGAGAAAAAATTTCCCTGATCCGGATGTCGCTGCTTTTCGCAGCGCCAGCCGGTGCTTTTCGCGCTTGGCGACAGGCAGGCAGTAAAAATGCGGGCGAATACCCCCCTGGAAAATTGCATTACGGTTAAAGGTAAGATGATGTGGCGTAATTGTCGCCGCAACATTGAGGCCACTCTCTGCAACAAAGGCCGCCGCCTCAGCGGTGGTGATATGCTCGAATACCAGCTTCAGTTCCGGAAAATCGCTCAGCAGACCGATTAACACCCGCTCAATGAAGACCGCCTCCCGATCGAAGATATCTACATCGCTATCTGTCACTTCCCCATGAACCAGAAGCGGCATCCCCGAGCGCTGCATCACCTCCAGCACCGGATAGATACGACGAATGTCTGTGACACCATGGCTGGAATTTGTTGTCGCATTGGCGGGATAGAGTTTTGCCGCTGTGAAAACGCCTCTTTGATGACCCATTTCCACTTCGCTGGCCTCAATGCTGTCAGTCAGGTAGCAGGTCATCAGAGGCGTAAAATCCGCGTCAGATGGTAATGCTGCCAATATCTGCGCTCTATATTCTTCCGCAGCCGCAACCGTCGTAATGGGTGGCGCGAGATTGGGCATTACGATTGCGCGAGCAAACTGCCGCGCGGTGTAAGGTGCAACGGCTTTGAGCATATCACCGCTACGTAAATGTACATGCCAATCATCGGGCCGCCTCAAGGTTAGCGCGGACCGTTCAATTTTAATTGATGATGTCTCAAGTTCGCTTTTCGATTGGCCCATCAATATATCCATCTGGTTTTCAAAGATCCGTTTACTTGTTTCTTCATAATACACGGACCGACACTTGCCAAGGGCACCCTCCTGTCTTAACTGTAGCAAAGGCTTCGGGAATTAAACCGAACTTGGAACTGATTGAATGACAGAGCTGAACATCACAACACTGGAGAACCGTGCCATTCTTGTCCTCACTGGCGAAGATGTCTGGGATTTTCTGCAAAATCTGGTTACTAACGATATGAAGGCGATTAGCGAATCGCAGTGCCTTTATGCGGCGCTTCTGACCGCGCAAGGAAAATTTCTTCATGATTTTATTATCGTGAAACAGGGTAAGGTTTTTCTGATCGACTGCGCAGCAGACCGAAAGAATGACCTGATCCGCCGCTTGACCCTTTATAAACTTCGCGCAGATGTCACCATAAGTGAAAGGGAACACTGTATTTTCGCCCTTTATGGCGATGGGGCACATATGGCGGCCAACCTGCCGGACAAAGCGGGATGCGCTCTCCAAAACAGCGACAACCTCTGTCTCGTCGATCCACGAAATGCGGCCCTTGGCGTTCGAATTATCGCGACGGCGCAATTTGATCCCTTCGAAGCCTTCCCCGACGCGACTGTAAAGGACGAAGACACGTATGACTCTCATCGCCTTCACCTTGGAATTCCGGAAGGCGGTCAGGATATTATTCCGGAGAAGAACTTCCTTCTTGAAGCAAATTTTGAAGAACTTAATGGGGTCAGTTTCAATAAAGGCTGTTATGTAGGCCAGGAATTAACGGCCCGCACCAAACACCGCGCAAAAATAAAAAAGCGGTTGTTTCGTATCACCTACGACGGGACGCTTGATCCCGGGGAGAAGATCACGCTGGATGGTCGTGAGGTCGCCGAAGTTCGATCTTTCACGAACGGTCAAGGCCTCGCCCTTGTAAGACTGGAGAGCATGAAAAACAACGCCAGCGGGGAGCTCATGCCCAAAGGCGTGAAGCTGATCCAGCCTGACTATGTCACTTTGCCATTGTTGGAAGAGCAATAGGGATTATCCGCTTGCACTGTTCTATGATCCATCGTATAAATAGAACAAATCATGAACATTCAAAATTGAGGAGAGATGAAATGCTGGATCATGTGTCTGTCGGTATTACGGATCGGGAGAAATCCAAAGCCTTTTATGATGCTGTATTGTCAACTATCGGGCTGAATAAGGTTGCCGATTATGGCGAAAGTATCGCCTATGGCCCATCGCGGGAAAACCCTTTTTTCTGGTTGATCGAGCATGAGGACCTTGGCCGGGCGACGGGCTTTCACTGTGCTTTTCGCGCGCCTGACCGGGCCTCTATTCATGCGTTTCATGCCGCTGCACTGAGCAGCGGCGGCGCTGATAATGGCGGCCCCGGCAAACGGGATTATGAAGAACACTATTATGCAGCGTTTGTACTTGATCCGGACGGGAATAAGATTGAAGCTGTCTGCTTCAATCCGGAGTAGGAAAATTGCCATATGGTACGCCCCACTGCTTTATAAATGACTAGGGTCAGAATTCATGACTGAGAGGAATGAAGAATGAGCGATGGGTGCACTTGGTATGGAGACGATCCTTTTTACAAAGCCTATCATGATGAAGAATGGGGTGTGCCGGAGTATGACAGTCGCGCCCTTTATGAAAAGCTGATTCTGGATGGATTTCAAGCCGGGCTTTCGTGGATCACGATCTTGCGCAAGCGCGACAACTTTCATGCCGCATTCGATCATTTCAACCCGGAACTTATTGCACGGTACGATAACGCAAAGGTTGAAACATTAATGCAGGATAGTGGAATTATCCGAAACCGGGCCAAAATCCTCGGCACCATAAAGGGCGCGCAGCTTTTTCTGGAAATCGAGGAAAAGGAAAATGGTTTCTCGCGTCTCCTATGGGATTACCTTGACGGCGAGCCCTTGCAGAACGAGAGAATCTCCATGGCCGATGTTCCGGCAGAAACACCGCTCAGTCAGGCAATCTCGAAGGATTTGAAGAAACGCGGGTTCAAATTTGTTGGCCCGACTATCGTCTATGCCTTTATGCAGGCCGTTGGTATGGTCAACGATCATGTTATAGGGTGTCCGCGTCATCAGGAGGTCAAGTTACTCGCACGATGAAGGATGGTCGTGAAATTCATGACTCCTTCGCGATGAAATCCTGATTTCCCGGATTCTGAATGCGGACTGAGAAAGGAAAGACCGCTGGAACCTCGCTTGAAAGCAGAACTCTGGGTCAAGGCCCATATTCGCAAATGCGCCACCCGGAACGTGCCCGTAATGGTAACCCGGCGCGGGGATGCCACGGCGGGATCCGTTCTCATAAAGATCAATCGGCTGGGGCCGGGCTGCATGGTCCTTTCCCCGATCACAAATTTTGATGACGGCGCGCGAATGTGGCTCAAGGGGACCGGCCCGGACTGGGTTGAGGAGGAAAGCGCAGACGCCTATATCATCCGACAGATCCAGAATGATCCGGACATCTGGGTCCTCGAAATTGAGGACCGGGAAGGCCGCGCGTTTTTGGATGAAAAGATAGAGTGAAAATTACCAGGATTGACTGCTGACAATCGATGCCGAATTACTCTATCTTGCAAGTAGCTTTTACATCGTTTCCAGGACTTCGCCGGATGCAACAATATCTTGATCTTCTTCGAACCATACGCCAGACGGGCACCTTTAAGGCAGACCGTACCGGCGTCGGAACCTACAGCATTTTCGGCCATCAAATGCGCTTCGATCTGGCGAAGGGCTTTCCGATGCTGACGACAAAGAAACTCCATCTGAAATCGATCATTCACGAACTCCTCTGGTTTCTGGCTGGTGATACCAATGTCAGGTATCTTCAGGACAATGGCGTTCGAATCTGGGATGAATGGGCAGATGAAAATGGCGACCTCGGGCCGGTTTATGGGTCTCAGTGGCGGTCATGGCCTGCAGGAGACGGCCAGACTATCGACCAGATTTCCAATCTCATCACCCAGATCAAAACAAACCCCAATTCCAGAAGGCTGATTGTCAGTGCGTGGAACCCGGCGGAGGTGGATAATATGGCGCTCCCCCCCTGCCATTGCCTTTTCCAGTTCTATGTGGCCGATGGCAAACTCTCCTGCCAGCTTTACCAGCGGAGCGCCGATGTCTTTCTGGGCGTCCCCTTCAATATCGCATCCTATGCCCTCCTGACCCTGATGGTGGCGCAGGTTTGCGACCTGAAGCCGGGCGAATTTATCCATAGTTTCGGGGATACTCATTTATACGCCAACCATCTGGAGCAGGCAGACACCCAACTTGCCCGCATTCCCGGCAAACTTCCGTCCATGACGATCAATCCCGCCATCAAGGATATATTTGGTTTCACCTTCAATGATTTTGAGCTTATTGGCTACGAGGCGGCGGCGCATATCCCGGCAAAAGTCGCTGTTTAGGGACGGAATGAAAAATATTATTCTTTCGGCCATGGTCGCCGTTTCTGAGAATCACGTTATCGGCGTCGATAACGACCTTCCATGGCGTCTTTCCAATGACCTGAAATGGTTCAGGAAAACTACCATGGGCAAGCCGATCATCATGGGGCGGAAAACCTTTCAGTCACTGCCCGGCCCGCTACCGGGAAGAACCAGCATTGTCGTTACCCGCGATCCGAACTTCAAAGCGGACGGCGCGATTATTACCAATTCCATAGATTCTGCCCTCAAGGCTGGCGAAAAAGCCGCCCGGAAGATGAATATCGACGAAATCGTGATTATCGGCGGCGCGGAGATATTCCGCCTATGTCTCGATCAACTGGACAGAATATATCTGACACGGGTCCATGCAACCGTTGAAGGTGACACCTTTTTTCCTGATCTCAATAGCGACGAATGGCACGAAATTTCGAACGAATTCCATGAAAAGTCAGAAAAAAACATGTTTGATCACAGCTTCATCGTGCTCAAACGGAAACAGGCCTTTGAAATTTAGGCACAGTGACCCCTTTCAAATTCAAACCAAAAGAATTATATTACCGATGTTGGGTAACCAACTATGGCGATAAACGTTGCATGGAATAACCGTTGCGGACCCGGGGGCGGTACCCGGCGCCTCCACCATAAAGACAGCAACAGACACCTGACCGGCTGTCTTTTTGATGGGGGCGAAATAGGCTCGACGCGCGCAGTAAAGATGTAATTTTTGCCCGGCATGATACCACCGTATAACGGGGTCAAATCTATAAATGCTAACGATAATAACGAAGCATTTGCCGTAGCTGCTTAATTGCACTACACGGGGTTCGGAGGGGCACCTGGCAACAGAAGCCCCTCCACTTATTTTTGTGCAGTGCGTTGGAGGCGGGGGATTATTCAGCATATGGATGGCGAAATCAATTATACAAAAATGGTTGAAACGGCACTTATGGATGTTGTCCGTAATTCGCTCCGTCATGCGGCCGAACATGGTCTACCCGGTGATCAGCATTTCTATATCACCTTCAGAACCCGCTTTCCCGGCGTCTCCGTGCCCACCCACCTGACGGAGCGTTATAAGGATGAAATGACGATTGTACTCCAACATCAGTTTTGGGACATCGTGGTGGAGCCCGATTATTTTACCGTCGATCTCAGCTTCAATCATAAACGTGAAACACTCCGGATTCCGTTCGATGCGCTGACGGCGTTTGCCGATCCATCTGTTCAGTTCGGCCTGCAATTCTCAACATCTTTGCCGGATGCCAAAACAACAACCGTTGCCGACGATAGCGGCGAAAAAGCCATCGACGAGAATGTGGATGAAGCGGAACAGCCGGAAGAAAAACAAGGCGAAATAATTACCCTTGATGCTTTCCGCAAAAAATAGCTAAGTTGCCACGAATAATTCCCCGTTCCGTTTAAGAATGAAAGCCTGCCCATGCCCGAATTTCATTATCAGGAGGTGTTTTCCCTCGGAAAAGACGATACACCCTATCGCAAACTGACTTCAGACCATGTGTCAACACTGAATGTAGACGGCAAGGAAATCCTGAAAATAGAGCCTGAAGCCCTGAGAATGCTCGCGGCGACTGCAATGCATGATGTTGCGCATCTGCTCCGCCCCAAGCATCTGGAGCAGCTCGCGAACATTCTGAAGGATGAGGAAGCCTCCGAGAATGACAAGTTTGTCGCAACCGAGCTGTTAAAGAACGCGAATATCGCAGCCGGAATGGTTCTGCCTGGATGCCAGGATACGGGCACTGCAATTATCATGGGCAAGAAGGGGCAGTATGTCTGGACCGATGGTACCGACAAGGAACAGCTCTCACGCGGGGTTTTCGAGACATATACCGAAACCAACCTGCGCTATTCCCAACTTGCCCCCATCAGTATGTTTGAGGAAAAAAACACCGGCACCAACCTGCCCGCGC
Organism: Sneathiella sp.; assembly: GCA_040880045.1. Classification (GTDB taxonomy): domain Bacteria; phylum Pseudomonadota; class Alphaproteobacteria; order Sneathiellales; family Sneathiellaceae; genus Sneathiella. Next base: position 57,307 of record JBBDJF010000074.1, on the reverse strand, counting down.
AGATCGATCTTTATGCAACGAACGGCAATGCCTATGAATTTCTTTTTGTTGCCAAGGGCGGCGGCTCAGCCAATAAAACCTTCCTCCACCAAGCGGTTCCAAGCGTTTTAACGCCGGAGCGCCTCGTTCCTGCTATTGAGGAAATGATGATGTCCCTTGGTACGGCGGCCTGCCCACCTTACCATCTCGCAGTCGTGATTGGCGGCACCTCCGCAGAGGATACAATGAAAACAGTAAAGCTCGCCTCAACGAAGTATTATGACGAACTGCCAACCAGCGGTAACGAGCATGGCCGTGCCTTTCGCGACCTGGAAATGGAAAAGGAAATCCTGAAAATCTCACAAACGATTGGCATCGGCGCCCAGTTCGGCGGCAAGTATTTCTGCCATGATGTACGAGTTATCCGCATGCCGCGTCATGGCGCCAGCGTGCCCATCGGGATTGGCGTATCCTGCTCCGCAGACCGGCAGGTGAAAGGGAAAATCACCAAGGACGGTGTCTTTATCGAGCAGCTGGAAACCAATCCGGCGAAGTATCTTCCGGAGGTCACGGATGAACACCTCAATAGCAATGTGGTCAAGGTCAACCTGAACCAACCGATGAAGGATATTCTGGCGAAACTTTCCCAATATCCGATCAAGACCCGCCTGAGCTTGAGCGGCACAATTATCGTGGCGCGTGATCTTGCTCACCGGAAATTGCGGGAACTGCTGGAGAATGGTGACGGACTCCCACAATATTTCAAGGATCATATCATTTACTATGCCGGCCCCGCCAAAAAGCCAGAAGGATATGCCTCTGGTTCCTTCGGTCCCACCACGGCCGGACGGATGGATGGTTATGTCGATCAGTTCATGGCAGAAGGCGGCAGCATGGTTATGCTGGCGAAAGGCAACCGGAGCAAGGTTGTCGTCGATGCCTGCAAAAAGCACGGCGGATTTTACCTCGGCTCCATCGGCGGGCCCGCGGCAATTCTTGCACAGAACAATATCAAGAAGGTTGAGGTGCAGGCATTCGAAGAATTTGGCATGGAGGCTATCTGGCGTATCGAGGTGGAGGATTTCCCCGCCTTTATCGTGATGGATGACAAAGGAAATGATTTCTTCGCCCGAAAAAAAGATGGCATCAGCGCCTGATATTTCACAGGCAGCGTCTGCGCAACTCGTCAAGCATTCGGTGAGTATCGCAGGTCATCGCACCAGCATCTCGCTGGAACAAAAGTTCTGGGACCTGATCCGGGCCAGCGCACAGCGTCAAGGCATGAGCCTCAACGAACTGGTGACTGAAATCGATGTCAAGCGGAGCGGTAATCTTTCCAGTGCAATTCGCCTTTATGTGTTGCAAGAACTTCTTGAAAAGGTGGTAGATCATCAAGAAACACCGAAAATATCCCTTTGAGAACCGCCTGAGGCGACCCTATATAAGTTGAAGCATAATTAACTAACCATAGGTCAGTCGTGATATGGGTGATGTTATCAACCTGAACCAGTTTCGAAAAAAGCAGGGCCGGAAAAAGGCGGAGGAATCAGCGCGGAATAACCGTGTGCGTTTCGGCAGAACATCACAGCAGAAAAAGCTGGAAAAAGACCAGATAAAACGCGGAAAAATCAACCTCGATCGGAAAAAGCTGTCTTCGCCACCAGACGAGGATAATAATCCGCCGCCCAAAAATTAGCGCTTTCTTTACACATTCGGTTTAAGAAAAACATATTGGTGTCATAGAAATGACTCAAGCTTCTTCTAGATAGGGACCGCGCCCGGCGAAGGCGGGCAAGAGGAGGTAAGAATGGAAACCGGTGTGCAGAAATACCCCGAACCTGCGTTAAAGGATCTTTTGTCAGATCCAATTATGCTCGCTGTCCTCAAACGGGACGGACTGACGGTCGATGACATAAAAAAGATCGTAACAACCTATCAGAGAAACCCCCGGCCCCGCCTGTACTAAATCTACATCAAGTACGGGACATCGCGCCCTTCTAGCGTGCGACTTCTTTTGTTGCGCAATTTTGCTCCCTCGCGTTATTATCCGGGCCAATGCTTATTTTGCTCCAACTTATCAAAGGTGCAATCAGGGAGACCGGCATAGTATGACGACAGCAACCAGATATAAGAAGAAATCGGCGACGATCCGGGGACTTAAAATGTCTTATATCGAAGAGGGTGAAGGAGATCCAATTGTATTCCTGCATGGAAACCCGACCTCATCCTATTTGTGGCGCAATGTCATGCCGCATCTCGAAGGACGCGGACGCCTGATTGCCCCGGATCTGATCGGTATGGGTGATTCTGAAAAGCTGCCCGAGAGTGGACCGGAAAGTTATACATTCAAGGAACATCGCGCCTTCTTGCAGGATCTTCTCGCATATCTCATGGTCGACAAGAATGTTACGCTGGTTGTTCATGATTGGGGTTCGGCACTTGGCTTTGACTGGGCGTACCAGAACCAGTCCGCGATGAAAGGCATTGCTTATATGGAAGCAATCGTTCAGCCGATATCGAGCTGGGACGACTGGCCCGAAACGGCACGGAATATTTTCCAGGCATTTCGCAGCCCGGCCGGGGAAGAGCTGGTACTGGAGAAAAATATCTTCGTTGAAAGGGTTCTTCCAACGTCGATCATCCGGAAACTGGAGGAGGAGGAACAGCGCGAGTATACCCGCCCGTTCCGTAACGCAGGGGAAGACAGACGACCAACCCTGACCTGGCCAAGACAGATTCCCATCGCCGGGGAGCCCGATGACGTTGTCAATATAGTCGATGACTATTCAAGCTGGCTAAGCAAGACAGATGTGCCCAAGCTTTTTGTGAATGCCGATCCGGGCTCGATCCTTGTTGGCGCCCAGCGGGAATTCTGCCGCACATGGCCCAACCAGACCGAAGTAACCGTTAAAGGGCTTCATTTCTTACAAGAAGACAGCCCCGACGAAATTGGCCAGGCAGTCGCGGAATTTCTGGCTAAAATATAGTTTAACCAGTTCAGGACCAGCAAAACCGTGGAAGAAAAACGGATTAAGTTAAACGCTCTCCAAAGCAAGACGCTCACTCTTTTACAGATTCTGGCGCGTGATCCCGATAGCTCAAGTCCCGAAGGCGACAACGGCGATGTCCGTATCACCCGCCTCCCGCGTGCCCATGGAAACCATGTGCACGTCGGCGAATACGTCGTTGCAAGCCGTGATGCCAGCGGATTGAATAATAAGTCGGTCTGGGCCGCGCTCTGTCGAAAAGGACTTGTCGGGGATAACTGGGAAGATGAGATTATTCTGACCGCAAAAGGACTTTCACATTCTACAGGGCTTGAGAAAAAATTTGTCTCAGCGTCAGATCATTAAGGTTCGATCCCTGACCTTATGCTGGACATATTAAAGCAATGAACTCCAGGGCAGACAGGAAACTGACCACGATCTTCTGTGCGGATGCCGCGGGTTATAGCCGTCTGATGAATAAGGACGCTTTTCATCATCAATATGGCAACATCGGCAGACTATTGGTGGTTTCTTTGGCCTGCGGCAGGCGTCGCCATTTCCTTGCTGATAGAGGCAGTCCGGATTTTTGCGGGAAACCATCAGGGAAAAGACTGGGAAGAACGGAAGATAAAGAAACTCAAGGCCCGCAGCCGCAAGCATGACTCCTAAGATTCATCAACGACAATCCGGGCGGCAATATCTTCCAGTGCCTGCACATCAGGATTTACATAGTTGTCAATCGTGATTGCCGGGCCATTAGCCACCAGAAGCGTAAGGGTTGCCTTACCGCCGACTTCCGCCAGTTGCCATGCATCCCCTTCGTTGCGATTCTCTACCAGAATCCCGAGATCATCAAATATCTGGTCGAGGTCAATCACATCCTCCGCCGCATCAAAATCTGTGATGGTTACGGCACCATTATCCGCTCCCGTAAAGACATAAATATCCGCACCCTCTCCGCCGGTCAGCGTGTCATCTCCACCATTTCCCTGAAGGATGTCATCCCCCCCCTGACCCGCAAGAGTTTCGCCTGCGCCTGTTCCAAAAAGCGTGAGATCTCCGTCGTCATTCACTAAGGAACTTACCGGAGCAAATGCGGAAAATGCAGCAAGAATTCCGTCGTCTGCTTCCACAAAAGTAAAGGACAGGATAGCACTGCTGATATCATTATCCCCGTCGGTCAGCACATACTCAAAACTTTCTATCTCACCGGGGTTTACCTGAGGAGGGGCGGTATAGGTGTAGTTACCCTCTGCATCAATGGAGAGCATTCCGCCAAGGAGCGTCTCAACGACAAGCGGATCGCCATTTTGCGGAATATCATACTCGGTTCCGTCATAAATCAGCGAGGTGAGTGTGCCATCATCGGCGCCCAAACTATCGACCGAGCCGGAACTGACAACGTTATCCGCCTCAACGACAGGGACAGTATCAACAAGAACAGTGTCCAGGTCGTTGGGATCAACAACCAGCGAAGGATCATCGCCCGCATTCTCAACCTTGGCAAGTTCATCTGTACTGATTCCGTCGCCCAGCCCAACAGCGACGACCTCGATATCATTGCTGTCGACAAATTCCTGCCACTGATTTCCGCCGGCAGTCGGCACCTCAAAGGACGCACTCGGCTCACCGTCCGAGATGAAATACACGGTTGAAGTATATCCGGCAAGTGAGGGATCGGCGAGCTGTGCCTCAAGAACACCCTGTGCGCCGTCCTCCGTGTTACTGACAGCAGCGGCATAATTTGTCGCACCATTCGGCACAAGGTTTCCGGGGTTGTTGACAAAATCCTGCGCAGCTTCGACCGAGCCGCCCTCAAAAACCACCGATGATGCCGCAGCGAAGGCAATAATGGAGATATTCAGGTTACTCGAAACCTGGTCATATTCTGAAAGAACGTTACTGACAGCCTCCCTCATCACCTCAATACGAGTTTGTGTGCTTCCCGGGACGGAAAGGTTCATGGAACCGGAAGTATCAAGGACAAAGACAAGATTATAGGTGGGCAATGTCGGCGCTGGCAGAACCACGGCATCCGGGCTGGCAATCGGTGTATCATCAACTATTGAGGCAACAAAGGATCCGCTGACAAGCGAGCCATCCTGATCGATAACATCATAACCAAATGTTAGATCAAGCGCGTCTTCTCCTTCGCCGGTATGATCGATAACATCATTCAACGAAAGCATATAGCCATAGTCATCGCCTGCCCCGGTCGGGCCAAATTCCAGAACAAAGACCGGACGCGGCGTACCACCTTCGGGAACAGCCGTCGCGGTAACTTGCCGGGTGACACCATTCGCAAGCGTAATCACTTCATAAAAAACCGGATCACCGCCCGATGTGATTTTCGGCAAATCGCTAATATCTAGGGCAACCGTACCCGGACCATCAAGGCCGAAATCAATTTCTGCGGTGCCGCTTGCACTTGTCGTCTCTGGCGTCAGATCACTTCCATTTGGCAAGTCATCCTCATCAACGCTAATATTTGTTGCGGTGCCGAGTGTCGGGGCGCTGTCATCAACCTCAATCGTTACTGTTCCCGAGGCCGATGAACTGTTCACGTCAAGCACGGATATCGCGAGACTGAACGCAAGAGTGGGAATATTTCCGCCTGCATCGTCGTGGTCGATCGGACCGTCCAGTGACACATCATATGTGCCGTCCGTATTCAGCGTAACCGTGAAAATTGTCTCCCCGCCAGCTATACCGACAACGACATTCGTACCAAGCCCGTTTAGGGAAATCGAAGTGCCTTGGGACGTGAGATTCGCCGCATCAAAATCCGGCTGTACAGTGTCGAATATCACGACCGCGATTTCTCCGCTTCCGCCGCCAATCCCGATGGAGGCGCCTTCGATACTATCCCCTTCCACAGCCTCTACCAGATCCGCAGGCGTCCCTTCGTCGACAACAACCGGATCGTCATTATCTTCTATTGTCAGCGTGATGGAATTGTCGCCGCCGTCAATTGTCGCGTTACTTGATGCTCCGACAAGCGTGAGAGTCAGTGTTTCTGTCCCTTCAAATTGATTGTCATCGATAATCGGGATATTAACGGCAACGGTTGATCCGGGGGCAAGTCCGGTTGTCCCGCCGTTGAAAGTAACTCTCTGCACGCCGTCAGTTATATAATCGCTACCCGCTGTCGTGGTGCCTGTAATGGTATAATCGATGCTAACTGTCACACCCGGCGCCACAGCTTTATCGAGTGTAAGAACAAAGGAAAGGGCGCCTGCGTCCTCTCCCACTGTTGCTTCACCGCCGCTGACAGGCGTACCACCAACTATCACATCGGAGAGGGTTACAAGGCCAATATCATCGTCCGTGATAACGACAAGCGCCTGAGCAGACGATACGTCAATATCCGCGTTCTCGGCCCCCGACAGCGCAACAATGAAAAATTCGAGATTTTCAATGACATCATCATCGATAACCTCAACTGTGAATGTTGCCTGGGTTGCGCCAGGTGCAATCACAATAGTGCCGTCTCCACTACTGACAAAATCTACGTCGCCGGGAAGCCCCGAATCTGCTTGCGTCGCCGATCCACCTCGAATTTCATAGGTAATCGTTACGGGGACATCGGTCGGCTCATTCAAAGTAATGACAATTTCGAAACTACTGAGGTTCCCAGATTCAGGATCAACAACAGAAACAACGCTCAAACTTGTTTGCGGACCCAGACCTACAATTTCATTATCTTCAATGAAATCGCGGAACCTTAGGTCGGTTCCATCCAGCAATCCACCTGCTTTCAACAGATCACCAATAGACAGCCCGCCATCAATCCTGCCCTCGCTGAAAGGCTGGAAATTTGCTCCGCCGCTGGATTGCGCGCGCCGTCCGGCTTCAGGATTAATCTCGTCAGGGTTAAAATCGTCCTCTTCATTGAACCAGTCCGGATTGACGAGCCTTAGCGCCTCACCATAAATATTGAAAAGCTGTTCCCCGGTCAGGATAAAGGGGACGCTTGGCAAGGTGGAAAAGCTCGTAACAATAACGGACTGTTTGGCAACGTTCAGGACTTGTGAGCCAGCCTCGTTCGTTATCACAATGGCACCGGTAAAGAGCGTGAAAATTGATTCCTCACCAATACTCTTAACGTTACCCGACCAGCTTGTGCCACGAATACCAATGGTGCCGACGGGGGTTCGCACGTCAACATTTTCAGGATCATCCTTGGCAATCTGACCGCTGACGAGGGAGAACACACCCTGTAAAAGCGAGACACCGAATTTCCCGCTTCCCGCGGACGGGTCGTAGATCATTTCATCAAGGACCGCGCGCCCGTTCTCGCCCATGGAAAACTGCGTATCATCCGCAAATACGATGGTAAATGACGATCCGCCTGCAGTTTCAATCACATCGCCCTGAAAAACCGTCGCGCCTTCGACCAACTCTTCACTGGTCCCGTCCGTATGACGCGTGGTTACGGTGCCGGACATGGCTGTCACTTCACCAATAGGTCCGCCAGCATCGGATTGCGTGTCCGTGGATTGCGCGAGTGGGCCCGGCCCAGCGAGCTTACTCACCAGGTCCGCTGGTATCCGCGCACCGCCGGCAGTTACAAGGTCCACACCTGGACCGGACGCAAAATAGTCATGAATTATGATTTGGTTGCCAGTATCGTCGGTAAGGGTCAGGTCAACGCCATCACGTCCAAACTCTGCAACGAGTGGCTTGATTTCATTACCAATATGTATAGGCCCGTGATCAGGAGCCTGATATTCAGCGAGTGGCTTGGCGCCGAGGTCCGCTGAAAATCCCTGTTTCATTTCTTAATTCCCCAAACAGCAAAAACTTTTCACCGAATGGCCGGAATTTGTTAATCCGTTTTGCCACACGATCAAATAATGCTCTTAAAAATAACTGCCCGGATTATTGCTTAATTAAAAATACTTATGGGCAGAGAGTAAAGTAATGTAACTTTGACTAAAAGGAATATGCCACATTTTGGACAAATTTCATAAAATTTTTCGCAAACATAGTTAATGCCGCTATTTGTTATAGACTGCGATATATTGACGTAGCGAACCTAGAAAAAGGCCAACACCCGCATGACGGCAACTGCACCGGCACAAAAGACCGGAAAGAAAAATAGCGTCTTCAGGTGGTTCTCCTTCGCGAGAAGGGGGCGGATTACTGCTTTCATCCTGTTGATGGCGGCCCTGTTTCTCCAGATTTCCGATCCGCCCTTTCTTTCCAGTTTTCGGGATCGGATCTTTGACCTATACCAGCAAACCCAACCACGGGAGACGCCAGATCCAAGACCCGTTGTGGTTATCGATATTGATGAAAATAGCCTCTTAAATCTTGGCCAGTGGCCCTGGCCCCGAACCTATCTCGCGAAGCTTGTAGAAAATGCGACGAAAGGCGGCGCGGCGGTAATTGGCTTTGATATGCTATTTGCCGAATCAGATCGGCTATCGCCAACGGAAATAGCACAGAACATGTCCGGGCTTCCATCAGAGGTAAAAAAGCAACTGTCTAGCCTGCCGTCATTCGATGATGAATTTGCAAACGAGATTAGTGAGAGCCGTGTGGTTCTCGGCATTTCTGTAAGTCCGGCAAGTGATGGCGCCAATAACCTTGGACTCGACCGTATTCCTTCCTTTGCCATGCTTGGGCAGGATCCTAAAAAATTCCTGAAAAACTATCCGGCGCTGATTGGTAATATCGACAAGCTGGACGAAGCCGCCGCAGGACGCGGTATGATCAGCCTGGATCAGGACTTTGATGGTATCGTCCGGCGTATTCCTCTGGCCAACCAGATTAATGGCAAGATCATTCCCTCTCTGGCACTTGATATGCTTCGGGTGGCGACGGGTCGCAATGTTATCATCCAGACGAACGAAAATGGCATCGTCGGTTTCAAAGTTGCCGGAACGCTTATCCCCACTGACACCCGCGGGCGTGTCTGGGTCAAATACGCGAATTTCGACCCAACACTCTATATTTCCGCATTTGATATCATCAACAACAACTTTAACGACAGCGTACTGGAGGGCAAGCTGGTTCTGGTTGGCACTTCCGCGACCGGCCTCAAGGATTTACGGGCCTCCCCGCTTACGTCAAACCTACCGGGGGTGGAGATGCATCTGCAACTGCTTGAGAATGTCTTGACGCAATCCTACCTCTTCCGGCCTGACTTTATAGCCATTTTTGAATGGATGGGCACGTTGCTGACGGGACTGGTGCTGATCATGCTGGTTCCCCTTGCAGGTGCGCGGACGACATTGGGCCTGCTGGTTTTTATCTCGGTGACCGCGATCAGTTCCTCCATTTACTTCTTTGTCTATAATTCCGTCCTCATTGATGTCAGCTATACCCTGGCGATAGCCATCCTCGTTTATATTACGATGGTGTATTCCAATTATCGCGGGACCGAGCAGGAACGTACCCGTATTCGAACGGCATTCGCTCACTATCTTTCACCGGAGCTCGTCAAGCGCCTATCCGCTTCCCCGGATAGTCTTGTGCTCGGTGGGGAGGAACGGGAGATGACGTTCATGTTCTGTGATGTGCGAGAGTTCACTGTCATTTCAGAGGGCTACAAGCATAATCCTCAAGGATTGACGCACCTGATCAACCGCTTTCTTACACCCATGACCGGGGAAATTCTTGCTCACAACGGCACAATCGATAAATACATGGGCGATTCCATCATGGCCTTCTGGAACGCCCCACTCGACAATCAGCAGCATCCGAAAGATAGTGCCGATGCTGCTTTGAAAATGATCACCCGCCTCGCGGCGCTGAATAAGGAACTGGAAGCGGAGGCCATAGCAGAAGGCCGTGCATTCAAGGCGCTACGCGTCGGAATTGGTCTGAATACAGGCGTTTGTATTGTTGGAAATCTTGGATCAGAGCAGAGGTTCGACTACTCGGTTCTTGGTGATCCGGTTAATCTTGCCTCCCGCCTTGAAGGGCAGACCAAGGAATATGGCTTCAGCATTATAATGGGCGAAAGCACAGCGAATGCTATTTCGGGATATGCGATAATTGAGCTTGACCTGATCGCAGTGAAGGGCAAGGAAGACGCGGTAAAGATTTACGGCCTACTAGGGGACAAGGAGCATGCGAAAAAACCCGAGTTTATTGAGGCCAAGGAAGCGATAGAATCGTTTCTCTCGCTCTATCTTGCACAAGAATGGGATAACGCCGTGGAAAAGCTAGCATTTATTGAAGGGCTTAACCCTCGCCTGGAAAAATTTGTCAAATTATACCGGGATCGCATTCACAGCTTCAGGCTTGATTCGCCTCCCGGCGACTGGGATGGTGTCTATCGCGCCGAGACGAAATAGCCTTCCTGTTATCAATCAGGAAAAGGATAGACCCGATGCCGCCGCAAGGTCGCGTAGCGCCTGCTCCTCACTAACAACCTTGATTGTCGTCATGCCCATCGAAGCCGCTGGCTTGAGATTGATGCCAAGGTCATCAAGATATACGACCTCCTCCGGCGCAACCTCCATCTGCTCACAGGCATATTCATAGATACGCGGATCAGGCTTGCGAAGACCAACCTTGCTTGATTCAATAACCTGCCGAAACAAGCCCATCACTGCTTCAACTTCCGCCTGCGCGGCGGCATCACGCGTCATGCCGGGGCCGTTACCCGCGGCAACGTTATTTGTCAGGCATGTGCAATTGTACTTTTCTCCGCAGATTTTTAAGGCGTTCACCATGTTAGGGCGGATATCTCCTGCAAGGAGCTTTATAATCTCCGTGCCGGGAATTGGATGCCCCAATTCACCGCTCTCGCCCTCGAATAACTTGTCGAACTCATCGAGGGTAACAGCGCTTCGCTCAAATTTCGCCCAAGCATTGGTGTCGGGGTTGGTTGAATTAATTCTCCGGATAAAGTCCGTCGGCAGGCCTTGCTCCTTTTCAAATCGTGTAAAGGCCTCAAACGGACTCGTTGTGAGAACCCCGCCGAAATCCCAGAGGATGGCTTTTATCATTTGAGAATAATCCCTATTTACTAGCTGGTTGGATAAGCGTCGTCACGCAGTATATTTTTCTTACTTTTGATAAATAGTGACAGGCGAAATATATCCTGTCAAACATCAAGAGCGATTGAATTCGCAGCACTATCGGTTAGTTTATAGGTAAGCATAAAAATTTTGAGTTTGCGGGAGCATCCGTATGAAATCGTCTATTTTCACTGCCATATTTATTTTTTTAACGACAACCACCGTGAGTGCCTTTGAAGGCAAGGATCTGGACAAGCTGAACGAAAGTGGCAGCTGTCGCGGTTGCGATTTACGCGGTGTCGAATTGCAGTACAAAGACATGAAGGGTGCCCAGCTCAAAAACGCCAACTTGCGTGATTCCATGCTGAAGCAGATCGATCTTAGTAATGCGGACCTGGCGGAAGCCGACATGCGACGCTCCGATCTTGAAAAATCGATACTTGTTTCCGCCAATCTTGAGCATGCCATCCTGCAGGACGCAGATATGGAAAAAGCGGAGATGACGGGGGCGAATTTCCGGCATACGGATCTACGCAGCGCTGACTTTGACAGCGCCAATGTCGAAGGAGGCAAATTCCAGCATGCGGATATCCGCAAAGCCAATTTCAAGCGGGCCAATCTGAAAAATGCGGATTTCAGTGATGCGAAGGTAACAGAGGTGAACTTCAAGCGCGCCGTCATGTCTGGAGCCATAATGACCAAGGCTGAGCTGAATGAAACCAACTTCACCCGTGCCAATCTGACGGACGCACGTATGGAAAATACCAACCTGAGACATGCAAATTTTTACCGGGCGATACTGGTAAATACGATCATGACCGGGGCGCAGCTTTCGAAAGCGACATTCTGGGGTGCCAATCTATCCGGCGCAAATCTTGACGGCGTGAAGGGGCTGGAACAAGGGCAACTTGAGGGTGCCTGCGGAAACGAGGATACAATCCTTCCCGGCAAACTAAAACTCAAACCATGCCGTAAGTGATTCTCACGAAAGCTATCTCAGGCTCGAAATCAATTCCGGCAATTCACCAAGATGCTTGATACTGTAATAGCGCGGATCGTCAATCGGGGTTTCGGCATGCTCATGACCCCAGGTAAGATCATGAGGTACATGGACACCGAAACTGCCAGCCTCAATTGCAGGAATTATGTCACTTTTGAGCGAGTTTCCCACCATCATACTCGTCGATGCGGTCAAGCCGGTGCTATTGAATATCCGCTGATAGGTTTGTGTTGTTTTTTCGCTGACAATCTGGACGTCATTAAACAACTCCCCCAAACCGGATTGGGCAAGCTTGCGTTCCTGGTCGAACAAGTCACCTTTCGTGATGAGGATAAGTCGATACCGGCCGCAAAGTTCCATTAATGTCTTGCGGACATGGGGCAGTGTTTCAACGGGATGGCGCAACATCTCGCGACCGGTCCGCAGGATATCATGTATAATTGCGGCGGGCACCCTGTCGTCAGTGATCTCGATCGCGGTCTCGATCATGGATAGCGTAAACCCTTTTATTCCATAACCGTAAAACTGAAGATTACGGCGCTCCGCTTCCAGCAATCTTTCTGTAACCTGATCGCTCTCGGCGTAATCTTCCAGCAACGCCGCAAACTTTTCCTCCGTCATTCGGAAAAAATATTCATTATGCCAAAGTGTATCATCAGCATCGAAACCAATGGCAGACAGGACTTTGCTACGATCCAATAGCGGCATACTATTGTGCTTTCGTCAGGTTACAGATTGCCCCCAAATTTATTCGGCCGCCCGTTCCGGGATTATCTTTCCTGGGTTCATGATATTATCCGGATCAAGCGCCTGTTTAAGTGCAGCCATCACGTCAATGGCATCGCCATGCTCGCGATACATATATTTCATTTTACCGAGCCCCACGCCATGTTCCCCGGTGCAGGTTCCATCCATCGACAAGGCCCGCTCAATCAAACGACCGTTTAGGCGTTCTGCTTCCTCAAGCTCTTCCGGGTTTTCCTTCTTGATCACAAAGGACAGATGAAAATTGCCATCCCCGACATGCCCGACCAGCGGTGCAATCAGGAAACTCTCTGCCAGGTCTTTCTTCGTTTCCAGAATACAATCGGCAAGGCGTGAAATGGGGACACAGACATCCGTCGCCCATATTTGCGCGCCGTTGCGAAGCGCCATTGCGGCATAGGCGGCGTCATGGCGGGCCTGCCAAAGCTTTGTCCGCTCCTCCGCCTGTGTGGTCCATTTAAAGCCTTCAGCGCCGAATTCCGAACATATAGCACTTACTTTCTCCGCCTGCTCCTTTACATAGGCATCACTGCCATGAAACTCCAGGAAAAGAGTGGGTTGTACGGGGAGGTCGAGGTTGGAATAGCGGTTCACAGCATCCACCTGTACGTCATCCAGCAGCTCAATCCGGGCAACCGGAATTCCGCTCTGTATGGTCAGGATCACGCTTTGTATTGCACCTTCAATATCCGGGAAGGAGACGGTCGCCGCCGAGATCGCCTCTGGTATGCCATAAAGACGAAGCGTAATTTCAGTGATGATACCAAGCGTCCCTTCCGATCCGATATAAAGCTTGGTCAAGTCGTAGCCCGCAGCACTTTTCTTCGCCCGATGACCAGTCGAGATTACCCGCCCGTCCGGCAACACGACCTTGAGGCTGAGGATATTCTCCCGCATTGTGCCATAGCGCACGGCATTCGTGCCGGATGCGCGTGTTGACGCCATTCCGCCAATAGACGCATCCGCACCGGGATCGATAGGAAAAAACAGACCTGTATCACGCAAATATTCGTTGAGCTGTTTCCGCCTCACACCCGGTTGCACCGTACAATCGAGATCTTCCGTACCAACCCGCAAGATATCATTCATTTCGTTGAGATCGATGGAGACGCCGCCCGATACAGCGTTCACATGACCTTCAAGCGACGTACCCGCACCGAAAGGAATAATCGGAATCTTATGCGCCGCGCAGATTTTGACTATTTCAGAGACTTCTTCCGTGCTTCTTGCAAAGCAGACGGCATCAGGTGCTTTCGGGAAATGCCAGCTTTCATCCTTGCCGTGCTGCTCCCGCACTGCCGCTGCGGTCGAGCAGCGCTTTCCCATCATATCCTTCAGCTCATGAATGGCCTGATCCATCCCGGGATGTCGCTCCGTCATTTCATCTCCCATACCATCACAGCCAACCGGGGTAGTCAGCCCTTCTCTTTACCAGTACTATATAGTCTATCATCAAGCGAAAAGAAGAAAAGCATGGGAATAGCGATGAACAAACGTACCCTTACTCCATTGCATCATCAGCCGGTGCTGTCGGAGTGGATCGATTATAACAGGCACATGAATGTCGCCTATTATGTGCTGATATTCGATCAATCACTGGATGTCTTTCTGGACGATATCGGACTGACCCGGGATTACCGTGATTCCTCCAACTGCACAGTGTATGTTCTGGAAACCCATGTAACCTATATTCAGGAAGTGCATGAAGGAGACATGCTTAACATGTATGTTCGGGTTCTGGATTGTGATGAAAAGCGTATGCACCTCTTTCTGGAGATGCGTCACCGCGACGAGGGCTTTCTCGTAGCCACATCGGAACAGATGATCATGCATCTTAATAAGGACGGACCGCGCGCCGCGCCTATGCCGGATTTCCTGCAATCCAATCTGGAAGCACGCAAACAGGAATTTGACGGCGCGCCACTCCCGAAACAGGCCGGCGCCGTAATCGGCATCCGCAGAAAGAAATGAAAAATGCCGCCCGGTTGAGGCGGCATTTTTGCTAAATGATCAGTTGAGGACGAGGCTGTTCAAGCCGCCTTATGACCGGCAATCGAGCTTTGACCAAGTTTGCCGATAAGGTAATCAACATTCTCACCGTCGAAGCTGTCCTGGAAATGAGTGAGGATGCGTTCAATAACCTGATTGCGGTACCGCTCCCTGTCTCCCGGCGTGCCATCGAAATCAAGCTCATTCGCAACTTCCAGACCGACTTTCATAATTTCCTGAAGCCCGCCTGGAATATTCGATTTCTTACATAACTGCTGAAGCCCATTCCCTCCGGCGTCATTCACCAGAATATGGACATTCGCCACAGCTATGTTGGAATATTTCGCCATTGCCGTTTCAAAGAAATCAACATCCCCCATACAGAGGGCCCGCAGGATGATTGTCGGTGTTAGACGATTATTGGCATAAAGCTGGTCAATGAGCTTTACGAGTTCGGCATGACTGGTGCCGTCCTTGATAATTCCAATCATGGTCTTTTCGCGACTTTCCAGAATCAGATCCGTCGCCAATCCCGGGGACATATCATGATGCCGCACGAGATGATCGCGGAGCTTATCCGAGACCAGAGTTACAAGTCTTTCAGTAACGGTAATAGGCAATGTCGCCCTGTGCGCCATCGGCTCCTTTATCTTGTCGCTATCGCCGTACTGATCCAGCACCTTTTCATATGTCGTTTCGGAAATTTCTGCGCCGTGATTTTGCAGCAGGGTCGCCACAACATCTTCAGAACCACTATCTGCAAGCTTATCAGATAAAGCCTCGGAAACTACGCTCCGGCTGGCCACTGCCATCTGATGCTGATCAGATTTCGAGCTGATAATTTCGAACAAATCATCATCGGTCAGCACGCTCGAAAAGCTGAGCATCGGCGTTGCGACATCCGCGATATCGCTGGCAAGACTTTTGGCAATATCATGGGGAAGGTCAGGAAGCGATTTCAAGGTTTCCGCGAGTGTCTGACGGACCAGGACTTCAGCATCATTCGCCAGGATACGGAAAATTTCCTCTGCTTCACGGCGTTCGGTCTCGCTAAAGCCCGCATCCGTCATGCTTCCGGCAATTTTCTCGACTGTTTCTGCACGAGCTGACGCGGATCGATCTGTCAGCAACCGCTCTACATCCGCCGGGCTTAAAGAACCGTTATTCGACACGATGGCTCCAGTAAATAAGTTGTTTGGAAGCTCTACTGTCGTCAAATTATATTAATATTTCTTTAATCTGGGCGGCCTTCGATGACTTCTTTTATCGCCCTGATCTGGTCTTCAACCCGGATATCAAGAGCACTGGTAACCTCCAGATCCCGGTCCTCAAACACATCTGTATCGGGTTTGTCAACCTGCCATTCCGCTACCTTTGCATCACGTGCAATGATTAGTTGTTCGATCTGCGGGCGAAATAAAACCGTCATCGCACTGAGCCAGCGGTTAACCGGCCATGATGGAGTGCTGTGATCAATGACAAAACCGTCCAGCATCTCGATAACATCTGTCTTGTCGTACCAATTCTCCCCGGTGACCCAGCGATTGGTTGTAAAGAGGCCAATTGGAAAGCCCGCGCTGTTCATCGATATTGCGATTAAGTGACAGATGACCTCATCCTCGGCTGTCGGCCAGTCTGCATCTCCAAGATACCGGACAGGCAAGACTCCTGCCCTCATTCCCTTTTTCCGGAGGAATGTATGAAAATGTCCATGCTCCCCCTCCCGATGCGCATGGTAATAATACTGGGCATGGGTTTCGCTATCATAGATATCGCCTTCGGGATAATGGTCCCATTCATAGAAAGTCCCTTCCCCGCGCAGGATTTCACCTACAATATTCGCCCCGCCTTTCTTGAGGACACGATAACATTCCAGTATCTCATCCGCCGCTGCGTTCATCCGTACAAGCTGCGCAAGAGGAAGCCCTCTAAGCATCTGTCGTAATTGTGCCGGACTCTCTATCATTGGAGTATTTTCACCATGCGCAAATCTGACCATCTTGTTCATTCTACTCTCTCGTTTTCCGATCTGCGGACAATCCCCGTATGCTATTCATGACGCTAATCCGCGGTTCGCTTCCGGCTGATATGAAATTATATAAAAAATGAGCCTTGTAGAGATATAGTCCTTCACGCGATGGTGATGGAATGTGTTTACGGAGCTGTTTGGGCGCGACACTATGTCCCTGTTATCGTCATCTCAACTGTGGTATCCCGGCATCCATATTGTGGTGACCTGCCACCGGCGAAAAAAGAAAGTTGAGAAAATGATGAAACTAACAACTCTTGGATTATCGCTTGCCTTGTCACTTGTTGCGACCTCAGCATTTGCTGATGGCGATGCGGCAAAGGGTGAAAAGGTCTTTAAAAAGTGCAAGGCCTGTCACACCATTGAGCAAGGCGGGAAGAACGCCATCGGGCCAAACCTGTTCGGCATTATCGGCACCAAGGCGGGCTCGGTGGAGGGCTATAGATATTCCAAGGCAATGAGTGACGCCGGCCTGACCTGGGATGAAGCAACACTGGATGAGTACCTGGAAAAGCCAAGAGCCTTTGTCAAAGGCACGAAGATGGCCTTTGCCGGCCTTAAAAAGGAAAGTGATCGCGAAGACCTGATTGCTTATTTGAAAACCTTCCAGTAAATCGCCTAATTGGCGACAGCGACCCAAGTCTTCACACGCAAAACCATCTAGAACATCCGCCTGAGGTCGTCGGCAGCGCGGGATGGTCACGCCGGGTTTTTCGCGTACCATTGGAGCGACCACAATGATGGCGGGCGTCAATACTGATTGTTATCCGATATTTTGCGAGCCTTTTATTTAGCGTATTTTAAGCGCCAAAGCTTTCTACAATAAACAAGCGTTGAACCGGTAGTATTTTAAAAAAATTAAGACCTTCTTTACATCCTGTCTTTATATACTATTTACGTGGCAACACATTTACACGGCAGGCACCGCTGTAAAAAAACTATCGGCAGAGAATAGTCAAGTGAATAAAAGAGGTTTAGCTCCCCATCAACCTTCAAATCGTGACCAGATCAGAACCGATCGATCGACGACTAAGAACCCGCATGTCCTGCGGTTGAATTATAGCAAGTTGCGTCTTCTGATTATAGAGACGAGTGACAGCATCCACAAATTCTGCCGGGACATCAGCATTCCTGTTCTCGCGCGCGAGGAAATTTATAGCGATTCCGTCGCAAAAGATATCGCGGCGGGCGTTTACAACTGCATTATCCTTGACGGGACACATGGTAATGCCGC
Organism: Sneathiella sp.; assembly: GCA_040880045.1. GTDB lineage: Bacteria > Pseudomonadota > Alphaproteobacteria > Sneathiellales > Sneathiellaceae > Sneathiella. Next base: position 39,348 of record JBBDJF010000074.1, on the reverse strand, counting down.
CCATCAGGAAATCCTGACGGATGTTGCGAGCAAGCCCCCCTTTCTGCCTGTTATTGTCATTGACGGTTCCCTGAATTTTCTTCGTCAGGGCGCATCAGAGAGTATACCAAGCAAAGACCTCACGGCGGAGCGTATGGAGACGGCTCTCTTCAATGCTGACCGGCTCTGCAAGTTAAACAATCGCTCAACCATACTTGAGATGGAGCTCTCCTCTCTGGTCGAGGAAGACCCGTTAACCGCCCTTCCAGGTCGCAGCAAGTTTCGGGTGCGTATGACGAAAATAATTGCAAAGGCACATACGACAAAAATGGCGGTTTCCTTGATAATCCTCGATCTGAACAGTTTCAAGGAGCTGAACGAAAGCCGAGGCCATGATTTCGGCGACGAAGTGTTAAAAACAATAGCGAAGCGCCTTTCCAAGTTCGCGCCAAGCAATTCCATTGTCGGACGACTTGGTGATGATGAATTCGCTCTGCTGGTGGTGGATCGAGACTTATCTGCAATTAATCGTGAGAATTTTGCGGTTAATCTGATGCATGAAATCCACAAGCCTTTTATTATTGATGGACAAAAAATAGATGTAAATGCCACGCTGGGACTCGCCCAACTTGATGATCACGACACCGCTGGCGGATTACTGCACAAATCAATTTCCGCACTTTATGCAGCGAAAAGGGATAAGTTACCCTTTACTTTCTATACGCATGAAGATGACCTTGAACGGCGTCAGCAGCTTCGCCTTGCGCAAGATCTGCCCGAGGCAATAGCAGACAATCAGCTGCTGCTAAACTACCAGCCTATCGTTCGTATGAGTGATCGGGAGCTTATTGGCGTTGAAGCGCTGGTTCGGTGGCAACACCCGAAACAGGGCCTTCTGTTTCCCGATAGTTTCATTCCACTCGCCGAAGGATCAGGATCTATCAAAGCACTTACGGAATGGGTTTTGGAAGCCGCGGTAAAACAGGGCAGCGTCTGGCTGGCTGAAGATCGTAATATTTGCGTTGCCGTCAATATTTCCGCCCTTATTTTGCTCGATCCGACTTTCCCGGACATGGTTGCAAAATTGCTTGAAAGGTTGAATTTCCCTGCAGAGTTTCTCAAGCTGGAAATTACGGAAAGCGCGATTATTTCTGACGTGTATCGGGCGAAGGAGATTGTTACGCGCCTGCATGAACTGGGTACACGCCTCTCGATTGATGATTTTGGAACCGGTTACACGTCGCTTGGCTATCTACGCAAACTTCCCGTCGATGAAATTAAGATCGACAAAAGTTTCGTTCTGAACATGACACGGGTTGCGGACGATGAAGTTATTGTGAGGACACTCTTGGACTTGGCCAGAAACCTGGGGCTTTCGGTTGTTGCCGAAGGGGTAGAAGACGCGGAGACCTGGAAAATGCTCGACAGCCTTGGTTGCGATGTAGCGCAAGGTTATTTCATGAGCCGTCCGATCGATATCGAGGCTTTCGGTGACTGGGTCACGTCACAACCATGGATGCAGAAACTGAATTAATCTTCTCGTGACAACATCCGTTTGACGCGACGGCACATATCCTTGAAAATATCCGAAAATCAAGGGAGTCGCGAATGTCAGATTTTGGTCCGGATGTCACCATCAACAATGCCGCCTATCTTCACCCCACCGCCCTTATCTATGGCAAGGTGCATATCGAAAAAGGCGCTTCCCTATGGCCCTATACTGTCATAAGGGCGGAATCCGAGGAAGTGGTTATCGGCGAATATACCAATATCCAGGATTTTGCCATGATACATGTGGGCTCCTCGACGGGAACATTTATCGGATCCCACTGCTCCATCACTCATCATTGCACAATGCACGGCTGCGCCATTGGCGATAATTGCCTGATCGGTATCAACACAACCATCATGGATGGCTGCGTCATTGGTAATAACTGCATTGTCGCAGGACACAGCTTCCTGAAAGAAGGAACGGTTATTCCGGATAATTCCATCGTCATGGGTACCCCCGGTAAGGTGGTCCGGACACAGAACAATTATACCCGTTGCCGGTTAAACGCCTTCATGTATTATCGTAACGCGCTCGCCTTCGCGAAGGGTGAACATCGGGAGTGGGCGTCCGAAGAGTGCCTGAAGGAAGTACAGGCCGAAATAAACAAACTTCAAAAAGAACAGGCTACCCTCGAAGCCCGGACGTAACGGGCATATTGATAGTTATTGGATTGAGAGACGCTATGACGGAAATGCAAAACCCCTACCTCATGTTCCTTGGCGACGTGGGAGATCAACTGGCGGCCAAGACTGCGCAGGGTATTGTGGACTGGCGCCCGGACTGGTGTATCGGGCAATTAAAACTGCCCGGCTGTGTCGCTGATCTCGGTATCAAGGACATGACCATTCCTGAGGCTGTGGCGGGTGGCGCCAAAACGCTGATTGTCGGCATCGTGAATTCCGGCGGCTTCCTCCCGGATCACTGGATATCTGTCATCGTTGACGCGTTGGATGCGGGAATGGATGTCGCAAGTGGCCTGCATATCCGGTTGGGAAGTGTCCCTGAAATCAAGGCCGCCGCGGAACGGAACAATCGCACCCTGTTCGATGTGCGCCATCCGACCCACACTATTCCGACAGGCAAGGGAACCCCGCGAAGCGGAAAGCGCTTGCTCGCTGTCGGGACGGATTGCTCGGTTGGCAAGATGTATGCGGCGCTCGCCATTGAGAAGGAAATGGTCAAGCGTGGTATGAAGGCAGATTTCCGCGCGACGGGCCAGACCGGTATTTTCATTGCCGGATCAGGAATTTCCATCGATGCGGTGGTTGCAGATTTTATCTCCGGCGCGGTAGAAGAGTTGTCGCCAGAGAATGATCCGGACCACTGGGACATTATCGAAGGTCAAGGCTCTCTTTTTCATGCCTCGTACGCCGGTGTCAGCCTGGGCCTGCTTCATGGCGCGCAGGCGGATGCGCTCGTTCTGTGTCATGAACCGACACGCACCCATATGCGCGGCCTTCCCCATCATTCCCTGCCAGATATGAAGGCCTGTATGGAACTCAACCTGACACATGCGAGGCTGACGAATAAGGATGCGAAATTCATTGGAATTGCCATCAATACCTCCGGCCTGAAGGAGGCTGAAAGACTGGATTATCTCGCCGGTATCGAAAAGGAATTTGGCCTGCCCACCGTCGACCCCTTCAAGGATGGTACTGCATCAATCGTTGATAACCTGCCATGAGCGTTCGGGAGATTGCCGCCAGTTCAGAAAGCTGGCCAATTCGCGGCAGTTTCCGGATTAGCCGGGGCGCCAAGACAGCGGCCGAAGTTATCGTTGTCGAGATTACCGAAAATGGCGTTACCGGACGCGGTGAATGTGTGCCCTATGCCCGCTATGGTGAGAGCATTCGTTCCGTCCTTGGGCAGATGTCTTCCGTCCGCGATTATATCAACGATGGCATGACCCGGGAAGGGTTGCTCACTGTCATGCCCTCCGGCGCCGCGCGCAACGCTATTGATTGCGCGCTGTGGGATCTGGAAGCGAAAACAAGTGGTAAAAGCATTGCGGAACTTGCCGGAGTTCCCGCGCCCGGACCGACAATTACCGCCTATACCCTCTCTCTGGATACGCCGGAGAAAATGGGAGAAGCGGCGAAATCGCAAATTCATCGTCCGCTGATCAAGCTCAAGCTTGGCGGAATCGGCGATATTGACCGCGTGGCCGCCGTCCGTCAATGGGCACCAAAAACCCGCCTGATTGTCGATGCCAACGAAGCCTGGACCGCAGACATGATGCGCGAATACTGTCCGAAAATGGCTGATCTGGGCGTGGAACTTATCGAGCAACCCCTGCCCGCAGGTGAAGACTCCGTTCTTGGCGACATGGAAAGGCCAGTTCCGATCTGCGCTGACGAAAGCGCCCATGATACGGCAACCCTCGATGATGTGGCGGAACTATATGACTACATCAATATCAAGCTCGACAAGACCGGCGGCCTGACCGAAGCGCTACTTCTGGCCGAGGCGGCGCGCGAATTCGGGCTCGGAGTCATGGTCGGCTGTATGCTGGGCACCAGCCTTGCCATGGCCCCCGCCATGCTTCTGGGGTCGTTCGCGCGTTTTGTCGATCTGGATGGACCACTGCTCCTGGAAAAGGATCGCGATCACGGCATTCGTTTTGATGGCAGCGTGATGCATCCCCCTTCGCGGGAGCTTTGGGGATAGCACCAGGACTATCCCCGTCTGGAATCAGCGCCCCTTGAACTCCGGCGCACGTTTTTCGACAAATGCGACCGCTGCGCCTTTATGATCCTCCGTCTCGAAGGAACGGATCATCTGGTTCGCTTCCCAGTCCAGCACGTCGCTCAGGGTCCCTTCCGATGCCGTATTGATGTTCTTTTTCATATAACCAACTGCAATAGTTGGCAGGCTGGCGAGACGTTTGGCCATCGCAGCAGCAGCGGCGGGCAGTTCTTCCGCCGGGACCGACTTGTTCACCATGCCAATCTTTTCAGCCTCCTTGCCAAGAACGACATCGGCAGTGAAGTATAGTTCCTTCGCCTTGGATTCTCCGAGCAGCTTGGTCAGGAAGTAGGAGCCGCCGAAATCACCGGAAAGGCCGACTTTCGAAAATGCCGTGGTGATCTTGGCATCATCCGCCGCAATCCTCATATCGCAAGCCATAGCAAGGGAAAATCCGGCCCCTGCTGCCGGACCCGGGATAACAGCCAGTGTTGGTTTCGGCATTTCATGAAGCAAACGACTTACTTCTGATCTTTCCCGCAAGTCCTGTATGCGTTCATTAATATCGACTTTCGCCCCCGCATTCGCGGCAAAACTCTTGACGTCTCCGCCAGAACAAAAAGCGCCGCCTGCGCCGGTCAGGACAACCGCACGGATTGAATTGTCCTTTGCCAGTCGGGTCAGTTTCTCGCTCATCCCGGCGATCATCTCCCGCGTAAAGGCGTTACGCGCCTCTGGCCGGTTCATGGTAAGGGTGGCGACACCATCTTCAATCGTTTCAAGAAGTACATCAGACATCTTTATTTTCCTTTTTTAAGTTTATCTGAGAGAGAATCCGCGAGTTATCCACGCGGTAGTTGTTGTTCAACGAGACGGGCCCAGATGCTGGCGCCAATGGAAAGCACCTCATCGTTGAAATCAAACTCGGGATGATGAACAGCATGAAAATGCGCCTCATCCTTGGTGCCGAGGAAAAAATAGCACCCGGGACAGGCTTCCAGCATGAAGGCAAAGTCCTCGCTGCCCATGCGAATAGGTGTTTCCATATCCATATTTTCTGGGCCCACGATGTCAGAGGCAGCGCGCGCCACAATCGCGGTTTCCGTTTCACAATTTATCACACTGGGATAGCGACGTTGATACGCAAGATCAATTTCAACGCCATGCGTAGCGGCAACACCGGCACATATTTCCCGGATACGGCCTTCTATCAGGTCACGGATTTCGGCTGTCATCGCCCGAATGGACGCGCTCAATTTCGCTTCCTGCGGAATTATGTTAATGCCGCTGCCCGCCTCGAACATGGTGACGCTGACTACCGCATTGTCAACGGGACCGACATTGCGCGCGACAATGGTTTGAAGCGCGGTATAAAGCTGTACCCCGGCGGCGATCGGATCATTTGTCAAATGCGGATAGGCAGCGTGACCGCCCTTCCCCCGTATCTTCATCACCGCCGTATCTGCGGACGCCATAATCGGACCGGTCCGGACATTAAACGTGCCGCGCGGCATACCTGGCTGATTATGAAGGCCGTAGACACCCTCGCAGGGAAAGCGATCAAACAGGCCGTCCTTGACCATTGCATCGCCACCCCCACCGCCTTCTTCGGCAGGCTGGAAAATAAAATGAACCGTTCCATCGAAATTACGGGTTTCGGAAAGATATTTTGCCGCACCGAGCAAGATCGACGTGTGGCCATCATGACCGCATGCATGCATCTTGCCGTCGATAGTCGACCTGTGGGCAAAATCATTCTCTTCCTGCATCGGCAGGGCATCCATATCCGCACGTATGCCAATCGTTCGCGGGCTTGATCCCGGACCTTTCAGAACGCCTACCACGCCTGTGACACCAATGCCTTCATGTACTTCTATCCCCCAGCTTCGCAATTTTTCCGCCACAATTGCCGCCGTGCGCCGCTCTTCAAAGCAAAGCTCCGGGTGCTGATGGAGATCATGCCGCCATGCCCGCATATCGTTATGGGTTTCGGCGATCCGGTTATAGACTGGCATTCCCGCACTCTTCTTTTCTGGATTTTAATTGCGTGTATCGTGCCATCCTTTAGAGGGAATGGCAATATCAAGCACACTGTCGCCCGGATCAGGTCAATGCTCTCTTTCTTCAAAATTCTTCTTTTATTTTAATATTTAGCAATTATATGAGGGGACTTGTGTGCAAGTGCGAAAGGATCACTTGCCATTCGTGAGATCGGCGCTATACTGCGCCCGCTTTTTATAAAGACAAAGTATAGATATCATGGAAATTCGGAACGTTGCGATCATCGCCCATGTTGATCATGGGAAGACTACACTTGTGGATGGCCTCTTGAAACAGAGCGGCACGTTCCGGGACAACCAGAAAGTGGCCGACCGGGCCATGGACAGTAATGACCTGGAGCGCGAGCGCGGGATCACAATCCTGGCTAAATGTACCTCTGTCGAATGGGAGGGGTATCGCCTTAATATTGTGGATACACCGGGCCATGCCGACTTCGGCGGCGAGGTGGAGCGTATCCTCAGCATGGTGGATGGCGTGGTCGTTCTGGTGGATGCCGCCGAAGGCCCGATGCCGCAAACGAAGTTTGTCACGCAAAAGGCGCTTGGCCTTGGCCTCAAGCCGATTATCGTGATCAACAAGGCAGACCGTCCTGATGCCCGACCTGATGAAGTTCTGAATGAATGTTTTGATCTGCTGGTTGCGCTGGACGCCAATGAGGACCAGCTGGATTTCCCCGTTCTCTATGCCTCCGCCAAGGAAGGTTGGGCCGTTACGGATTTGGCCGAGCCAAAAGAAAATCTGCATCCGCTGTTCGATCTGATCGTCAGCCATGTCAGCGCGCCCAAAGTGGACGAGACAGCTCCGTTTCGCATGCTGGTTACGACGATTGAAAGCAATCCTTATCTCGGCCGTCTGCTGACAGGCCGGGTGGAAAGTGGCGTTCTGAAAACCAATGACCCGATAAAGGGTCTCAGCCGCAAGGGCGGCAAGATCGAGGATGCGCGCGCTAGCAAGATCATGGCTTTCCGCGGCCTTGAGCGCGAAACCATCGCCGAAGCCCGGGCAGGTGACATTGTCTCTATTGCCGGTCTCTTCAAGACCACGGTTGCAGATACCCTCGGCACACCGGACGAGACAGAACCACTCGATGCGCAGCCGATTGATCCGCCAACCATTTCCATGACCTTTGCTATTAATTCCTCCCCCCTTGCCGGACGCGACGGGGACAAGGTGCAAAGCCGGGTGATTCGCGCGCGCCTGATGAAGGAAATTGAGGGCAATGTCTCCATCCGCGTAGAAGACAGCGCCGATGCGGACGCCTATGTCGTCTCCGGTCGCGGCGAATTGCAACTCGGTGTCCTGATCGAAACCATGCGCCGCGAGGGATTCGAGCTTTCCATCAGTCGCCCGAAGGTATTGTTCCGTCAAGGCGAGAACGGCGAAACACTTGAACCCCTTGAAGAAGTCGTGGTGGATGTGGATGATGAATTCTCAGGTGTTGTTGTTGAAAAAATCGCACTCCGAAAGGGATCAATGACTGACATGCGTCCTTCCGGGGGCGGCAAGACGCGGATTACCTTCCTGTGCCCCACCCGTGGTCTGATTGGTTATCATGGCGAGTTTCTGACAGACACGCGCGGAACCGGTATCATGAACCGCCTGTTCGATTCCTACGTCCCGCATAAAGGCGAGATTCCGGGTCGGCGCAATGGCGTTCTGATTTCCAATTCCACGGGTAAATCTGTCGCCTTCGCACTTTGGAATCTGGAGGCACGTGGCTTTTTCTTTGTCGGCAGCGGCATCGATGTTTATGAAGGCATGATTCTCGGCGAACATAACCGGCCAAACGACCTCGAAGTCAACGCCTTGAAAGCAAAACAGCTTACCAATATCCGTGCCTCAGGCACCGATGAGGCAGTAAGGCTGACGACTCCCCGGAAACTGAGCCTTGAGCAGGCAATCGCCTATATCGACGATGACGAACTGGTCGAAGTGACACCAAACCATATCCGGCTTCGCAAGCGTCACCTTGACCCGCATCAGCGGAAAAAGGCGTCTCGCGAGAAAATTGCTAGTTAGCTTTCACACTGGAAGCAAATGCACCTGTCGCTACCCGAAAATAAGGGTGGCGATAAATCGCGTCTTATGGAAACATGTGCGAACCTTAAGAACAACAATAACCAAATGAGGATAAAATGGCGCTGATCGATGTAATTGCGGAAGTAACGGGGAAAGTCTGGAAAATCGAAGCCACGGTTGGGCAGGAACTGGAAGAGGATGATGACGTTGTCATCCTTGAAAGCATGAAAATGGAAATCCCCGTTGGCGCGCCGGAAGATGGAACGCTTAAGGAAATTCTGGTCGGCGAAGGGGACGCCGTTTCGGAAGGTCAGGTCATCGCACGGATCGAATCCTGACACCTCTCTCAAACTCCATCAGCGGAAATTCTACCAGAGCCAGGTCGTAGGGTCAGGGATTGCCTCTTCGCGCGCATGTAATTTCAGGCCCTTGGCGCAGCGAACGATAAACCAGATATAGGCCGCCAGGATGATCAAAAATCCGACGCCGACAAATGCCAGCAGTGAGCCAATCACGAAATAGAGAAACAACATCCAGAAACTGCGGATCTGGTAACGAAAATGGGTTTCTACCCAAGGAGCCCCGTCGCCCTTGTTGATATAGGCCATGACGACCCCGACCAAATGTGCAATGGGAATGATAAGGCCTGCCAGATAAATAAAATAGATGATCTGCACCATCTTTGCTGCGCCATTCATTCGGGCGTTTTCTTCCGCATTGTTGGTGGTTACTTCGTTCATTTCTCTCTCCCTGACGGCCTACTCCATGCCTTCCAGTGCCTCTTGTAACAAGAGGTAGACCTTGCCTACATCCGCTGTGATAAAGGCATCTGACAGCAATTCCGAATGATCGACGGAACCAGCCTCAGTCATGATCTCCCGGAACTCCGACACATATTGATCGGCAAACCGGCGGAAATCACCATTGTCGCGATATCGTGAGCGGATCTTGTCTGCATCACGCGATTTAAGCAGTTTCCGCGTGAATATGCCCTTTTCTCCCTTGCGATAGCGACGCCAAAGTTCTTCAGACAGGCTGCTGTCCATAATACGGCTTAAATCGATTGTCAGGGAGTTGAGATTCTCCATGATAAAGGTTGTTGATTTCATGAATTGCTCATTGCGAAGCTTATCCTTTTTCTGGGATAGCTGATCGGCTTCCTGCTTTGCCCGTGTCGCCGCCGACGCGAGACTAGCCGTCTGCTTCTCAATCTTGTGCCCGGACATGAGCGCATCTTCCGCCGCTTTTTCGGCGGCCCGCGTGAAGGCCTCGCTCTCATCTTTCAGAATACCGGCAGAGTGGCTAAGCGTTTCCTCAACCTGCTTTACGGACAAAGTCAGCCTCTGGTGCTGGCTTTCGAACTGCTCGCCAAGCAATCGGGCACTATCATTCGCCTTGGCGCTAAAACGGATCAGGTCTTCTGCCTGACCGTGGAACAATTTTGCCGCCCCAGATCCGGTTTCCTTTACCTGTTTACTGGCTTCGGAAATTTTCGCCGTGACACTATCAAGGTCCTCATGAATGTGGCGACGGGCGTCATCAATTTCCTTTTTATGTTTCGCCAGCGCCTGATCGGCATACTGAATACCCTTGATCATCAGCTCACTGGCCCGCGCCAGTTCAACAGAACGCCGGTGGAACCTGTCGCTCGCCTCCGACGCCTGATCGACGGATTGATCCAGCATATAAGATCTTTCGGAGAGGGTTTTCTCGACTGTTTCCACCTGCTCCGTCAACTGGCGGGCGATATCGGCAAGGGCCTGAGTTTCCTGCTGGAGTATTTCCTCCATCGCTTCCGCATGGTCTTTCGCGCGGACGGAAATATCAGCCAATTCCTTCATATGCACCTTGGCGGAGCCGCTTGCCTCACTGATATTGGCGAGGGAAGACCGTGTAACATCTGCAAGACGACCACCCTGACTTTCCGCTTTTGAAGCCGCCATGTTCAGCTGCTGAATATGATCAGAAGCCTGATCCCCCATTGCACGGAGTTCAGCGGACGCCCGCTCTGCGGTTTTAGCAAGCTCTGCAGTCTGGGAATGCGCCGCCTCGCCTGACTGCCGCGCCTGCAACGTGGCTCGCTCTGCGGTCGCCATAAAGTCCTGATGATACCGGATTGTCTCCTCAATCGCCGCCGCCAGCTTGCCTTTTGAATGATCGGCGGAGGCGCCTATTTCCTTTTGCTGCTTCGCCAGAGCCTCACTCGCGGAGGCAAGCGTGCGTGACGCTTTATCGGCGCTGACTTCAATATCAGAGCCTTCACGCCGCAGCTCTTCTCCGGCCTCACGCATACGGTTCGTGACCGCGTCGGAAGTGAGCTTGAGATCTTCCGCCTGCCGTTGAAGGCTGGTTCCGACCTCGGCAATCCGGCTGTTGGTGTCCGTGCTGGCATCGGTCAGCAGCGTGACGTCTTTTTCCAGCCGGGAACTTATCTCGCGTGACATGTCCAGTATCTGCTGCGACGCCTGTTCGAGGGCAGCAATCTGATTGCGAAGCTGCTCCTGTATCAGGGTTGTTCGCGCTCCCGTCGTTTCAGAGGCCTCGTTAAGGGACTCGGCATGGCTCGCCAGTTTTTCACCGAGCTGGTCCGCATTGCGCAGCGATTTTTCCCCTGCGGCATCCAGTAGTTCACGGCCCTGGCGGAGGCTCTGGTCTATCGCCTGCAAGCTGCTGCTCGTCGTTTTAAGCACTTCATCTAGCGCAACGGCTTCATCTTTCAGCTTAAGACTGCCGAGCAGCATCTGTTCCGTCATCTCACTTGTCTTGACGGCAAGCTCTTCTGTGTTCTGGCGTAGGTGGTCAGCAGATTTTCGGGCGCCGGTTTCGGCATCTTGCGCCACCTGCAATAAGCCGCCTTCCCGGCTTTCAAGCTGTTCCAGCGCCTTTTCCACTTCGGAAACACTGGTCATCAATGTATTGCGCAGAGCATTCAGGCGGGTCACGCCCTCATCACTCGCGATACTCAGATCCGTTGTACTTTGCAGCAGAATGTCAGCAGTTTTAGAAAGCTCGTTCGACGAATTACGAGAGATATCGGCAATTTCCTGGCCACGTTCGCCAAGCTTCGCCATTCCATCGTCAAGCTTTTCACGAAGCCGGTCGGCCGCCTCTTCAAGAGTTTTGATCTGGGTGCCCAGAGCGTCTTTCGCCTCGTTGGTTTTATCGAGGGTCTGGGTTGCGTTCGAGAATATCTTCTCGCTCGTATCGGCAAGAATTTTAGTTATATCCTGCGATTTTTCGTCAGCGACACGAATTGCATTTTCCAGTGCGGAAATCTGGGCAGTGAGAGCGTTTTGAACGGCTTCACTGCGTTTCTCGGTTTCGCTTGCTGCATCGTTCAGGCTATTCGTTTGCAGGGCGACCGCATCATTCAGTCGTGTTCCTTGCGCGTTAATTTTCTCGATCAGCACGCCAATCTGTTGCTCACGTGACTCAAGATCGCCTTTTAACCTGTCAGATGTCTGAAGTAATCCTTCGGTTGCCGTTTTGGCCGCGTCACCCTGTTTTTCCAAGCGACCGGAGGCATCCGCTATCCTGCTGGCTGCTTTGTCAGTTGCCTCCTGCACTTCCTTTGACTGACGTTCAAGTGCGATCGTCAGGCTAGCGACGCGGGCCTCCGCTTGCGGACCAGGGTAACCGAGGTTCATCATTAGCTGGTCCAGCGCACTTCCTTTTAAGCGCGCCTCGCGCCCGCGATGGAAATAGCCGAGCAACAACCAGAGGAATGAGAGGGGAGCAAAAGCGCCAAGAAACAGGATTCCAAGGCCAAGGGGTGCAACCTGCAGAATATCCGGCCAGCCGATTCTTGTGTAAACATAGCCGCCAACGGCAACAAGCCAGCCGATGGTTACCAGGACGCCAATGGCAAAAAGCCAGGCGAAGCTCGATAACCCTTTATTTTGCGCCGTTTTTTGCGATGCGGCCGCTGTTTTCGCCGGCGGCAAATTCTCGTCACTGCGTGTTTGCACGTTTTGATGTTTTTGCAACATCACTCCTCTCCTACTAAACTATGGCAGAAGGGTTCCGCAAAACCTTCGCTGCGTCAAGTTTTCTGATCAAACAGGCTAACGTCAAACACAGAAATCCCTGCAAGAACCGTTACTTGATAACCCCCGCAGAGAGCAGTTCTTCAATCGATGTCTCATCAATGCCCCAATCGCGCATGGCTTCCGTCGTATGCTCGCCCGGAAGACATGGCGGGCGCTGGATTTTCGCTTCCGTACGGCTGAAACGGGGTGCTGGTGCCGGCTGGACCACACCGTCATATTCAACGAAAGTTTGCCGATGCGTATTATGCGGATGCTTTGTGGCTTCCATAATAGAGAGGACGGGCGCATAACAAACATCGGTGCCCAACATGATGTCATCCCATTCATCGCGGGTTTTGGTCTTGAAAATCTCGGTCAGGCGAGCCTTGATGATGGGCCAGCTTTTCGGCTCCATTTGCGGCGGCAAGTCTTCCTTGTCCAAACCCGTCCGCTCCAGAAGCTCCTGATAAAACTTTTTCTCGATCGAACCGAGTGAAATATATTTGCGGTCCGCCGTTTCATAGACATCGTAATAGTGGGTACCGGTATCGAGAATATTAACGCCACGTTCGTCCTTCCAGTTTCCCGCCGCCATCAGGCCGAAAAACATGGTCATCAGGGATGCCGCGCCATCAACCATTGCCGTATCGACAACCTGCCCCTTGCCAGATTTCTGCGCCTCAAGGATACCGCAGACAATGCCAAGGGCCAGATAGAGCGCGCCGCCGCCGAAATCCCCCACAAGGTTGAGCGGCGGAACCGGCGCTTCACCCTTTCGACCAATTGCATGAAGAACCCCGGACAGGGCGATGTAATTGATATCATGACCTGCTGCCTTTGCCATGGGCCCATCCTGCCCCCATCCTGTCATCCGTCCGTACACCAGCTTCGGATTGCGCTCCAGCGCTTCCTCCGGCCCGAGACCCATCCGCTCCATTACGCCAGGGCGAAATCCTTCGATAAGGCCGTCCGCCTGCTCGATCAGTTTGAGTACGACTTCGCGCCCTTCCTTTGACTTGGTATCCACCGAGATGGAACGACGGCTGCGCATCAACAGGCTGTTGCGGGAACTTGGCATGCTGCCAAGGCCAGGGTCTGCAAGCCGATCGATGCGGACGATGTCCGCGCCCAGGTCGGCGAGCAGCATGGCACACATGGGTCCCGGCCCAATTCCGCCCATTTCAACGATTTTATATCCGGCTAATGGTCCCATTTTACTTTTCCTTTTCTTTATTCAGGCCCAGATTATTTCGAACAATCTAAACCGTTCCGGCTTGGCCTGTCATCCTCTAATGCAACAGCTTTACCGGCAGGCGCCGCAAATAGAGGCTCATCAGGAGAGCCGCCGCGCAAAAGCCTGCCATAACAAAATAGGCGCCGCTGGCAAAGGCTTCATAAAGATAGCCGGAAACAAACAATCCGCCCCCCATTACGAGGCCGAGGGAAATCGCCGAATAGAGCCCTTGTGCGCGAGCTGATATTTCCACCGGTAACTTCTCCACAATAAAGCGCATGGCCCCGAGATGAGTTGCCGCGAAAGTCACACCATGGAGCGTCTGGATCACAACCAGAACCGGCAGGTCAGGAGCAAACCCCATGACAGTCCATCGTATCAATCCGGCAACACCGCCCATCAGAAGAAGCTGCAATGGGGTGAAAGACTTGAAAATATGTCGCGCGACAGCGAACAGGATGATCTCCACAACGACTCCCTCGGCCCATAGGAAACCGATTGTTGTGTCGCCAATGCCTTGCTTTTGCCATTGCAAAGTCCCTGACGAATAGAGAATTGCATGACTGCCCTGAATCAGCCCCGCCGTAATCAGAAAAGCCATAAAATCAAAGCTTTTCAGGAGCCGTCGGAGCCCTTTCCTGCCTTGCTCACTTCGAGTTATCCGGATTTCGGGCAAAATCAGGCAGCACAGAAAGAGGAACAGGAACGCCGCCGACAGCATCAAAGGGATAAAGTCTGCACTACGCCCGGATAATAGCTGACCACCCCAGAATGCCGCGACGATGAATGATACCGAGCCCCATAGCCGGATACGCGGATAGTCTATTTTCTGTGTCCGCGAGAGCGTGAGCACAAGATTATCGCCAAGCGCGGTGAAGGACGAATAAAAAATCCCGATTGAGACAGCAAGGATCAAAATCTGCCAGAACCCATCCGCGAAAAAGTAAATCTGAAACAGGCCAAGGCAAATTGCCGACATGATAACCAGCGGCGCACGTCTTCGGCCGGAATAATCCGCAAGTGCCGCGATCATGGGCGTGAAAAGTATTTTGGCCCAGATCGGGGCAGAAAGGACCATTCCAATCTCCTCCGCCGTAAGGCCCTTGAAGGATAGCCAGACGGGCCAGAAAGGTAACTGAAACCCGACAATCAGGAATAATGCCACATAAAACGGGGCGAGACGCAGGGCCGTTAGATTATCGTTTGAAAAAACTGGAGGCACGCAGGACGCCTTTCAGGCAAACAGGTTGAGTTTATCTCTAGGCGAGCGGCTATCTCCTGTAAAGTAGCAGGGTTTCTTCGGGATAAATATTTGCCTATCACATTATTCTCTGGCTTAATCAGCACACTGACATTCGCGTGGTTTCAATGAGGAGAATACGGGAAATGGGCAAAATAATTGGTGGAATTGTTATTGGCCTGATCGTTGTCATCGCAATTGCCGTCGGCG
Organism: Sneathiella sp.; assembly: GCA_040880045.1. Taxonomy (GTDB): domain Bacteria; phylum Pseudomonadota; class Alphaproteobacteria; order Sneathiellales; family Sneathiellaceae; genus Sneathiella. The sequence continues at coordinate 24,340 of JBBDJF010000074.1, read as the reverse complement.
TACTCTATTTCAATCTGGACAAAGTCATCATTGCTGCCGTCGAGGAGTATGGTTCAGAAGTCACCAAAACCGACGTGGTCCTGCAAGAGGTTGACCTGGATCTGACCAGCGGCAAGGGAGCGTTGAAAGGTTTCAGTGTTGGCAATCCGAAAGGTTTTGACGAAGATCACTCCATCCGCTTTGATAGCGTCGCCGTAGAGGTCAATACAGCGGAAACAAATGATAAATTGATCTATATCCGCGAAATCCGCGTCGATAATCCATCGATCGTCTATGAGGTTAATCAAACCACGAATAATCTGGATGCAATCCGTAATAACGTCGACGCCTTCTTGAAAGAAAAGGGGCTTGCTGGCGGCGAAACGACACAGGAAGACAGTGCCAAGGAAGGGCCGAAGGTCATTATCGACAATATTTTCATTGAAGGCGGACGAGTGACCGTCAAAGCAGCCATGCTCGGTAACCAGAAAGTCGAAGGCAGACTACCTAACATTCAAATGACGAACATCGGTAAAGATGAAGGTGGCGCAACTCCGGGCGAGGTCGCCGCGAAGATTATCGATGAACTGACTGGCAAGGCGATGACCGTTATTACAGACCTCGGTATCGGCAAGAATATCGGCACCTTGCTGGATAATGCCGGTGATCTCGTCAATAAAACCGGCGTCGGCGAGGCTGTGGGCAAGGCGGGTGAGGCAACCAAAGGTGTGACCGAAGGAGCAACCGATGCAGTTGGCGGCGCCGGCAAGTCCATCAAGAAACTTCTAGGCGATTGATCCTGAACCAGAGTAGCGCGTAACCATGGAAAAAGTGAGCGAGAACATCGACACTGTCTCGGTCTGGATAGATTTCGCCGTCGATTTTGCGGTGGAGTACGGGTTTCAGATCCTGGGCGCCCTTGTCTTTTTGGTGTTCGGATTGCTGGTCGTCAACTGGATCGGAAACCGGCTGATCAATCTGGCGCTTGCCCGGAACATTGACGTAACCCTGTCCCAGTTCATGGGAAGTGCCATAAAGTTCGTCATGATCATCCTGCTGATCATCATTACACTTGGTAACTTTGGCATCAGCATTGCCCCTCTCATTGCGCTGGCAGGTGCCATAACCTTTGGTGCAACGCTTGCACTGCAGGGACCTATATCCAATTTCGGCGCAGGCGTTGCCATCATCCTGACCCGCCCTTTCGTCGTCGGCAATGTGATTACGGTACATGGGGTAAGCGGTGTCGTCGACCGAATCACGCTGGGGATTACCTTCCTCACCGGGGAAGACGGCGAGCAAATCGCCGTTCCGAACAAGGAAATCGTCGGTCAGGTGATTGTCAATTCCATGGAGATGCGAATTGTCGAGAGCAATTTCTGCATCGCCGCCAATGATGATATCGATCGTATTATCAAGCTGGTCCATGAAGCGATCAAGAAAGTGATCGACAGCGACAGTCCACATCAACCCCAGGTAGGTATTCAGGATTTCACCTATGGCGGCCTGGTGATCGGTACACGCGTCTGGGTTCCAGGTCTCAAGTATTTTGAAGACAGATATGTGATCAATGGCGCCATTTATGCGGCTCTCAGGGAAAATGATATTGAACTGATGCAATTTCAGGGCGCAGGTCTGATGCTGCCGCCTCTCAATGAAGGAACAGGTCCCACTACTCCGCCGCCGATATTGTAAGGATCGGGCCGCATCCGATTGCAGTAAAAGGAAATTGACGTTCAGGTAATATTTTCATCCTTTATCGGATAGAGTAGACTACGAAAGAAATAACGATCAGGGACCGATTGTATGAAATATTTACTGATGTTGGGCATCGTCCTCCTGAGTGCGGGATGTGCGAATTTTTCCATCGATAATCCCAACCCCTATAGCGTCTATAATTACGATAATACCGAATGTTGCCAGCAGGATAGTCGGCAACGGCCTTAAAAGCGGGGAAGCAGAATGCCAGAGATAAAGCTCAAGCATGCGTTCGACATGCAGCTTTCAGTCAAAACACCCATACTCGATTTCGGCAATACACCCCTTGGCAAACGGTTGATCGCGGAGGTTACCGGCGGTTCCGTTAGCGGACCTATGTTGCGAGGGCATATTCATGGTGGTGGGGCGGACTGGCTGTTAATGCGCGAAGACGAGGTAACACAGCTTGACGTGCGTCTGACGATCGAGGCAGAGGACGGCAGCCTGATTTACGCACATTACAGCGGCCTTCGGCATGGTCCGAAAGACGTCATGGCAAAAGTGGCGGCCGGAGACGCCGTCCACCCGAGCGAATATTATTTCCGTATTTTACCGCGGTTTGAAACATCGTCTGCGACGCATCAATGGCTTAACAGGCATCTGTTTGTCGGAACGGGTGAGCGTAACACCCAAGGGCCCAAATATAGCGTCTTTATGGTTGAGTAAGGACGCTTCTTACTCGCAGGATCCATCCCAGGGGATAGACACAAAGACAGTTTTACCATCTGCGCCCGGAAAATCCTGGAACAACGCCTCAAGCACTTCATCAAATACTCCGGCAAGGGTTGGGCAGCGTCCGGCAGATTGCGCACGCCCCTCATAGACCCTAACCGGAGTGTCCGATTGTGCCGTGGCTCCTTCGACTATATCGATTGCAATAAAACGATTATACTCAGCCCATGTCCGGGTGTTATAGGTCCGTCCAACTGATCCGTAGAATGGTGAACTCCCGACCCCAACACCAAGGCCAAAGCCTCCAAACGCAGGAGAGGCAGTCGTTGATGAGCGTTGTTCGGTCCCATCCACACCATAGGAGACATAAGCAACAAAATCCGGGTCAGCCAAGCCTTCGCGTACATCGAAGCCTACAAATTCAAGTTTGTTTGAGATTTTCGGACGATAGTTCAAGAATTCGAGGCTCGATTCCTTCGACGCAGGCTGAGCACGCACGACAATTGTTTTGCCCTTGATGCTGCCTAGCTCCGGCGTATAAAAAGTCGTGACATTCGCCTCAATTTCAGGTTTTGCACAGGCAGCGAGCAAGATGCCAGCAAGTACAAGAACGAAGATCCTCATCAATTCACTCCAATGGATTTCCAGATGGATTAGACTTCTAATATTGTCCACCTGGCACGCGCAATCAACATACGCCACGTAAAAAGCCCAATTTACGGCCGCTTCTCCAAAGCCCGCATTAACCATAGCTGCCAATTATTTTTACTTCTGCGCATATCTTAGGTATAATTTATATATTATTTTACGGACTTAATATTGGTCCGTATTTCGGCGGGAAACGGGGATGGAAAATCGGTTTCTTATGACAACCCTTTGAAAAAAAAATCTCTTTTAATGCAAGTAAAGGCGGAGTAGGTATGAACATAGATCTTATTGGCAAGCCTGCATTCCTGACAGACATAAAATATGGCGATTTGTTTTATACCGAGATCGGGGAGAGAATTTATCCGTGTATTAAGGCGTTTTCCGTTAAAAACGATACTGAAATCATCGACTATGTCGTGTCTTTCATGCCGTCTGAACGGGACAGAGCCAGCCTTCCCAGGTTGCTGGAAGAACGGACGCTAACCGCAAAATCCGCTTATCGTGTTTCCACGCCGGTATTCCGCTCTCTCATCGCGGAGAATTCAATCCGGATGGATAACGAATACTGGCCTTCGCCGGGAATTGTCATCGAAAGTTCGGACGCGGCTTATCTGACAGTTAAATCCGGCCGGATGTCGCATAACCTGATGTATTTGAATATCAGCACCGGCGAATTAATCGCAACCCCGCCGAAGGCACCTTTTGTCTTTGTCCTTGAATGGAAAATTGTCCTGCAGCAGGAGGGAGGAGAACAAACCCTGATCCGCTTCCCACATTCAAGCCCGACATTGTTAAGAAACGCAGCGGCACAATAACCGGGATAATCAAGTCCAGAGAGATGCCTGGCAGTGCTTATTTGGTGGTTCTGGGAAATGGTGGGCGTAACAAGATTCGAACTTGTGACCTCTGCGATGTCAACGCAGCGCTCTAACCAACTGAGCTATACGCCCTCTCACTCGCGTTAGTCGCGGCGGAAGTTGGCGACTTATAATCCGCAGCGGAAACCATTGCAAGCCCAATCTAAAGGACAATGCCGGATAAAGAAAAATTGGGCGGGATCATGATATCGCCCGATCCTCAAGAGCGTTTTTCACAGCATCCACAAGGGAATTCAGGTGAAACGGCTTGGAAAGTACCTTACTCACACCGTCCACCGCATCAAGCGCCTCCATCGCGACCGCCGAAAAGCCGGTAATAAAGATGACCGGCAAATCGGGTTCCTTCCCCCGCGCATAACGGGCCAGCTCAATCCCGTTCATTCCCGGCATGACAAGATCGGAAATCAGAATATCCACCTGGCCGATACCGAGCGCCGGTAACGCATCCTCCCCATCACTGAAGGCGAGGACTTCATGGCCTGCATTTTCGAGGCTTCGAGCAAGAAAAGGGCGCAGACTATCGTCATCTTCTGCAAGTAATATACGGGCCATGGCAAAATCTACATAATTGTCATTCAAATACGGATACAAAATAGACTATACTCTTCAAATTCTGCTGGCAAAACACCACTGGATCAAATTTTTAGGACCGGCAAAACAAGAGAGCAACCGATCATGGCGGCCTTTACATCCCCTGTAAAGATTAACTGGCCCGAAGAGTGGCGTGTTCCGTTTGTTTTTTCGTCCCCCCATAGTGGCCGCAACTATCCGGACAGGTTCGTTGAAAGCTCGATGCTTGATTTCGCACGGCTGCGCCAATCCGAGGACTTCCTCGTCGATGAGCTGTTTGCATGTGTCCCGGAGCATGGCGCGCCTTTGCTGGTTGCGGAATTTCCCCGCGCCTATTGCGACGCCAATCGCGAGGCATTCGAACTTGATCCGCTTATGTATAAAACACCACTGCCCGACTATGTGATGACGGCAAGTCCCCGTCTGGCGAGCGGCATTGGTACCATTCCCAAAGTCGTTGGCGCAGGCCAGGAAATATACGCAGGCAAGCTCGATTTCAAGGAAGCCCAGCGACGCATCAATGAATGCTACTTTCCCTATCACCACGCTCTACGCCAGCTACTGGAGGAGGGAATAAAAAAATTCGGTTATATTTATCTGATGGATTGCCATTCAATGCCCGCCACAGCGCCATCAATCAGCAGAAGTCGAACGGCATTTGGTGTTCGACGACCCGATATCATTCTCGGTAATCGCTACGGTACTTCCTGTGGTCCACAACTCTTCAATGCAACACTCGCCAGCCTTGAAAGCTATGGATATCATGTTGGACAGAACACACCTTACGCTGGCGGCTTCATCACGGCTTACTACGGCAAGCCCGACAGGAATGTCCATGCCTTGCAGATTGAAATCAATCGCGGCCTCTATATGGACCAGAAACGCCTGAAGACGAACAGGGGATTTGAAAAGCTTCGGCAGGATATTGCTGGCTTTATCCGGAATATGAGCGAGGATCGCAGCTCATTATTGACAGCCTGAACATAATGGCGCCGACAGTCGAAATAATTGTACGCCCCTCAATGCCCAGTGACATGACCGTAATCACAGAAATTTACGCGATAAGTGTCAGAACCGGCTTTGGGACATTTGAACTCGATCCCCCGGACGTCATGGAGATGACCGCAAGACGAAACAATGTTCTTCAGCAGCAACTCCCCTATCTCGTGGCAACACAAAACGATGAAGTGGTTGGCTATGCTTACGCCGCCCTCTACCGGCCGCGCCCTGCGTATAGTAATACCGTCGAGAATTCCGTATATATTCGCGAAGATGTACAGGGGAGCGGTATCGGAAAGGCGCTCCTCGCGCAATTGATCGATGAGTGCCGCAATGCCAAAAAAAAGCAAATGGTCGCCGTGATTGGCGATTCAGAAAACCGGGGTTCGATCGGGCTTCATCGCGCGCTTGGTTTCAGGCTTGTCGGCATTCTGGAGGCGGTCGGCTTCAAACACGGCCGTTGGGTTGACACTGTGATCATGCAAAAAAGCCTGATTGACGACTAAAATTCAAAAACTGGCGCGGTTATTGCTTCCTCCGGGGCAGGAGGAAATAAATGCGTATTTTGATCTGGACAGTAACCTTTATCCTGATGGCATTCGGAATGATGCCTGCACATGCAACCAGTGTGATCACCAAAGCGCCGGAATATGCGGCTGTCTGCGGCAAAGCGGTGACGGCAGCGGAGCTTGAATACAAGGTTCCCAAGCGTCTTCTGACGGCGATTTCATTGACCGAAAGCGGGCACTGGCACAAGGAAAAGCAGGAAATGATTGCCTGGCCCTGGACAGTATATGCCGAAGGCCGTGGGCGATACTTGCCGAGCAAAGCCGCCGCCATCAAGGAAGTGAAAATGCTGAAGGCAAAAGGTGTGACGAATATCGATGTCGGCTGTATGCAGGTCAACCTTCATTATCATCCGGACGCTTTCGATGATCTGGACAATGCTCTGGATCCGGCACAGAACACACTATACGCCGCAAAACTCCTGAAAAGCCTGCGGGACGAGAGCCGGTCCTGGAACCTGGCTATTGCCCATTACCATTCACGCACCAGAAAATTCAACGTTCCCTACCGACAGAAAGTCATGCAAATCTGGCAAAAAGAACGACGTAAGGATACCGATGCGCGGATGAGCGCCGCACGTAAGGCCTACCGATTGAAGCGAGAACAACTTGCTGAACGGATAAAGGAAGCGAGCCAACGTCGTTTCACGGAGGAAAATGTCCGTAACCTGGCGTCGGCTCCTGCCTCCTGATCCCTTGTCAATGCGTGGCTTCCCACTCCCGTAACGCTTCTTTTCGTTCAAGGCCCCACCGATAGCCGTGGAGCTTGCCATCCGTCCCGATAACCCGATGGCACGGCACTATCAAGGAGACCGGGTTAGTCGCGCAGGCCCGTCCCACCGCGCGTGCTGATTTCGGTGCGCCCAGATCCTCAGCCAACTCGCGATAAGTTTTCGTCTTGCCGGGACCTATATCAAGCAGGGCTTGCCAGACCCGCCGTTGAAATGCGGTTCCATACATATCCAGCGGAATAGCCGGTAATACGGCGGAGGTTTCCTGCAGAAAATCAACAATCGACCTTGACCAATCCGCCAGCTGTCCAACGTCGGCGGCGATTTCCGCACGCGGAAACTCCCGTTCCAATTCCTCGATCAGTGCTTGCCTGTCATCCCCGAAATAGACGGCGCAAACGCCATTGCGTGTACCCGCCACCAGCATCAATCCCAAAAAGCAGTCAGCAAAGGCATAGGCAATTTCCGCGCCCGCCCCACCCTTGGCGTAGGACGCCGGCGTCATCCCAAACCGGGCGTGGGACTTTTCATATAGCCGGGAGGCCGAGCCAAACCCCGCCCCATACGCGGCCGCAGCGACACTGTCTCCCGCTTTGACATTTTCCTTGAAAAGCGACGTCCGCCGGTTGTCGTAATAATCGATGGGTGATATGCCGAGAATTTTCTTGAAGCTGCGGGAAAGATGATCCTCGCTATAGCCGGTTTCCTCCGCGAGCCAGCCCAATGTGACCCTGCTACTTTGTTCATCCATCACGTGACGCTCAATCAATCGGCAAACCTGACGGGTAAGAGACACTCCCGGATCGGCGACCTTCACAAGATCCGGCCGACAGCGGCGACAGGCGCGAAATCCCTCCGCTTCCGCGAGCTCCGGTAATTCAAATAAGCGTATATTCTCCGGTTTTGGATTCCTCGCCGGGCAAGATGGCCGACAATAAATCCCTGTCGTTTTCACGCCATAAACAAATATGCCATCTTGTTCACCATCCCGATTTATGATCGCTTGCAATTTTGCACCTTCCGTCATCTCGTAACTCCATCTGATTCGTCGTTATGAGGAAAATAGGGGAATCGGCGGCTATCAACTATCCGCTTTCCGCGACGAATATCAACTCATTGCGCCAGTTGGATCAAGTAGACGTTTCCTCGAGCTTGGGGGCTTTCTTTTCATCCTCCATATCGGGGTTCTTGCGGCGGATGATAATATCGCCATTCTCATTCATCACTGGCGCTTCATACTGTGGTATGGAGGCGATAAATGCGCCCAGCGCATCCATAAGCCTAGTGATCCCTTCAATGGCGAGGTTTCCGGGGTCGCCTTCCTTGTCATTCGCCAGAACTGGTTGGGCAAGGGAGACAAAAACTGTCACCGCAGATGCCAGCATGACATGTTTCATCGCATATTCCTTTAGCGGTTGAGTGAAGTCTTCTTCACACTAATGTAGTTACTTGCGAGACAAATTCACTTGTTTATCATAACATAATTTCCCTGCTTTATTACAGCATCTATCCAGCAGAGGATCACGATGTTTGATCTTGTTATCATGGTGGACTGGTCGGCGGCGGCATCGCCCGGCCCCGTCAAACCGTCGCCGGACCGATGCTGGCTGGCCTGGTCGACAGACGAAGTTTGTTCCGAAGCAGAATATTTTCGAACCCGCCGCGACTGTATGGCGCGTATTCGTGAGCTGCTTGTCAGTCATGACGGTACCGCCTGCGTTGGTTTCGATTTTCCCTTTGGCTATCCGACCGGATGTGGCATCGGTGGTGGGCGTTCCGCCGCGGCGCGGATTGCACATGATCTATATTCAGACCCACGAGACAGGAATAACCGATTTGATGTTGCAGCCCACCTGAATGCCAAGATTTCTGACATGCCGGGTCCGTTCTGGGGATGTCCGGCCACCGAGGAATCAATCCATCTGACTGCAAAAAAGCCAACATTCGCCCATCGTGGTTTCAGTGAATGGCGTACCGTCGAAAATTTTCTTCGCGAAGAGAAGAAGCAAACAACAATTTCTTCCGTGTGGAAACTTTATACAACCGGCTCTGTCGGCAGCCAGTCACTTACCGGCCTTAAAGAATTGAATGACCTTGCTCGACTCCCGGGAATCGCCCATCGCGTGAAATTCTGGCCATTCGAAACAAACTGGGATGCCGCACTTGACGGGATTGTGCTGGCGGAAATCTGGCCGAGCCTGAATAATCAGGCGGCTTATGATCACCCGATAAAGGATGCCCGACAGGTTCTTGCCTGCCGGGATTGGTTGCTGGATAGAATCGCCGAAGGAACGGCGCAGGAAGCATTTTCCGCACCTGGGTGGCTGGCCGCAGACGACGAGGAAAAATGCCGGATCGAGGAAGGATGGATACTAGGCGTCCGATAAAAATTCACAAATAAGCTCTGATTTGGTGAGATTGAAGCCGGAGGTAATCCAGCGCGCCTGCATTCGTTTCAATAGACGACCGAGCGCCTCGCCCTCTGCAATACCATGTTTGAGAAGGTCCCCGCCAGTGACTGGAAAAACCGGAGCTGCCCAGTTCGCGGCATCTTCAAAGTAAGACGCAAGATCATGCTGGCGCCCGAGATCTGACCAAAGCAGCAATGTCTGATCAATGAAGCCCTGTCGCCCAAGCTGGTACAGCGCCACTTTGCGCGCCTGCGACGACATATCTGCCGTAACCTGACCGGCGCACATCACAGCAAGCCTTTCTTTCTGTTTGTTTGAAAAACGGAGTTTGTCTGCCAGTTTCAGGACTTTCTCATGATTTCCGCCAAGAAGAGCAGCGAACCGTTGCAAAGCATCGCTTTTTATATCGAGGGACAGCAACGATTTAAGCTTCGCCATATCCACTGATCCGACAATTGCCTCCAGAACACCTGTTTTTCTCATCAGAACCAATGCCGGATAAGGGTTTTCCGCGGCAAGTAGAAGCGTTAACTCTTTCTGCACCCGTTCTACCGACAGGTCGCACAAGTCACTTGCGGCGCAAGTGCAAGCCTGCACCGCGTCTTCGTCGGGATTATTAGCACCAAAACGTGCAAAAAAGCGAAAAAAGCGCAGCACACGCAACCGATCTTCGCGTATGCGTTCCTCTGCGCTCCCGATAAAGCGAACATAGCCTGTCTTTAAATCTGCAAGTCCGCCAACAGGATCTGTCAGCTTCCCCTTCGGATCCAGATACAATGCATTGAACGTAAAATCACGCCGTTCCGCATCGCTTTCCCAATCCTGTGTGAAGGCAACATCCGCATGTCGCCCATGGCCCTTTATATCAACCCGCAAAGTCGTTATTTCGAAGTGCCGTTTTTTCAGGACTGCAGTCACGGTCCCATGATCAATTCCTGTGGGAATAGCTGTGATACCTGCTTTTTCGAGACATGTGACAACGGCATCAGGCAGCAGGTCTGTCGCCATATCGATATCCTCTGTTTCAATGCCGAGCAGGGCATCGCGAACGCAACCACCAACGAACCTTACATTGCCACCATCACAGGTCAGTGCCGCAATTACGGCATCCGTTTCTGGCCAAAGGCGCCACGCTGGCGAATATTGCCGGATATCGACAAGTCTCCTTGATACCAGCATTAAGCCGTCAATCCTTCTTGTCAGCCGGGAGTATTTGCGAATCTATAATACGGCCATCTTCAAACCGGGGTGGAACGTAGACTGTACCATCACTCGATTCCCCACTTACCAGCCCAAGTGCTATCAGACTAATCGCCATCAATAGAAGGCCGGAAATGGTGGTAATGGCAAGAGAGGTTTTCCCCCAGCTTTTATCGCCCCCTGCCCGGGCATTGAAATACAGGTAAACACCGTAAACAACGAAAGGGAGAAGAAGCGGAATTATATGAAAGAGTATCGCCCTGATCATTTCAATACTATCCGTTCTGACAAATCCTTGATCATCCCTGCAGTTGCGCCCCAGATATAATAGTCTCCGAATGGGATTGCATACCAGAATCTTTCGATCCCATTATGAAAACCACTATGTCTCTCCCGGTTCTGGTGATCCAGCAGAAAATCGAGTGGGACCTCAAAAATCTCGGACACCTCCCCTGCCTCCGGACGCAGCTTAAAGGAAGGTCGCACCAATCCAACAACAGGTGTCACGGAATATCGCGTCACCGTGATATAGGTCGTCAAGGAGCCCACCACTTCCACCAGATTGGGATCGAGGGAGATTTCTTCCTGCGATTCACGCAACGCTGTTGTGACCGCATTGTCATCTTCTGCCTCCGCCCGTCCGCCCGGAAAGCTGATCTGGCCGGCATGCTTGGCAAGATGCGTTGCGCGGCGGGTCAAAATAACTGTCGGCCCCGTATCATGCAAGACGATTGGTACCAGAACAGCGGCCGGGATAAACGGAAAATCCCGCGACGGCGCGCTCGCCGGGTTGAGATCATGGTCACCGCGCACCAATCCTTCCAGGTTCAGCGCCGGTGACAATTCCGTTGGCACGGGCCCCAGCCCCTTGCGCAGCTTCGTCTCCAGGCCCCGCTCTTTATTTATCAAAAATGTCATTCACCAACCCGAGTTCGAAAAACTGACCACTACTCCAAAATCCGAAACGGGCCTTCCCGTCAATATCCTCTTCTCCTGCAAGATTGACAAGATCATAGAAAATCGGTCGATTGATCAATGCCTCAAGATTTGCCCGGACGCGCACATAGGGTGACGGTTCCTTCGTTTCCGGATCGATTTCAAGACGGAATGGGTGATCTTCATCCATGATCACGAAATCGTCAACATTGGTCCGAAAACTGATCACCCGGTCGCGGTCTTCCCCTTCAACAACCATTTCAACAGCAACAAATGGGGCATCTTCTACGGTAATACCAATCTTTTCAACCGGTGTTACCAGATAGTATTTTTCATCCTCATCAAGCCGAATAACCCCGGAAAACAGCCTGACCAGCGGCTTTCGACCAATCGGGGAGCCCAGATAATACCAGGTCCCATCGCGCGCAATCCGCATATCCAGATCACCGCAGAATTCCGGGTTCCATAGATGGACGGGCGGGTGTTTCTGCCCGTCTATCTGCTTAATGATAGCTCCCAATCCGTCTCTTGTGTCTATTGATGTCATATTTTTTGGCCTTAAATCCTCATAATTTGATACTATATTTAGGTTAGTCGTCGCTGGTTACCAAGTCGCCAGTTTAGCTTACCCATTTTTCGCTGAGGATGACAGGCTCACATGAATACTTCTGGCAATACGGAACAGCAAATCCTTGCAAAAGTCGACAACCTGTCCGGAAAACTATCCACTCTGAAGTCTGGTATTGGTGAATTCATATTCGGTCAGGACCTGGTTGTTGAGCTGACTTTGATCACACTTCTGGCACGCGGTCACGCGCTGCTGATCGGGGTTCCGGGGCTTGCGAAAACACGGCTTGTGGAAACGCTCGGCGGCGTTCTTGGCCTTGATGACAAGCGGGTGCAGTTCACACCCGATTTGATGCCTGCAGATATACTCGGGTCTGAAATCTTGGAAACAATGGAAGATGGCAGCCGCCATTTCAAATTCCTGAAGGGCCCGGTTTTCGGCCAGATCCTGATGGCCGACGAGATCAACCGGGCGAGCCCCAGAACACAATCGGCACTGCTTCAGGCAATGCAGGAAGAGATGGTCACCGTCGCGGGACAGACCTATCCATTGCCGACGCCCTTTCACGTCCTTGCCACGCAAAACCCGATCGAGCAGGAGGGTACCTATCCGTTACCAGAAGCGCAACTTGACCGCTTCCTGATGCAAATCGATGTCGGATACCCGGATCGGGAGACGGAGCGGCGTATCCTGCTTGAAACAACAGTTAATGAAGAAGCGCGACCGACGCAGGTCTTGTCGCCGCAAGAGTTGATGGAGGCGCAGCATCTTGTTCGTGAAATGCCGGTCAGCGATGCGGTCATTGACGCGATCCTAAAACTGGTACGGGAAGGGCGACCGGGCGAAAGTAAAAATAAGCTGGTGAATAAATATGTTTCCTGGGGTCCGGGACCAAGGGCCAGCCAAGCCCTCATCCTCGCCGTTCGTGCGCGGGCGCTGCTCGAGAAAAGATTAAGCCCGTCAATCGACGACGTTGTTGCATTGGCGAAGCCAATCCTTCGGCATCGCATGGCACTTTCCTACGCTGCACGGGCCGAAAATATCACGATGGAAAATATCATCGATTCACTTATCGCCCCACTGGAGTGAGCAATGTTCAAGCCGCGCCCTGTAAAAGCCCGAACTCCGGACGAAAGGGATAGCGCCGAGAGCCTCGCGCAAACACTTCCACCGTTGATACTGGCCGCCGAGCATCTGGTAAATGCATTCGACATGGGTGTTCATGGGCGCCGCCGCGCCGGAACAGGGGAAGACTTCTGGCAGTTCAAGCGTTATGGGCCGGATGATTCGACGGCCAGCATAGACTGGCGCCAAAGCGCCAAACGGGAACATGTCTATATCCGCCAGAAGGAGCAGGAAACTGCCGAAACAATCTGGATCTGGTGCGACAATGCGCAAACCATGGCTTACGGATCGACAGCGGGCAGGCCGTCAAAACTTTCACGCGCAACCATTTTAAGCCTCGCGCTCGCCCTGTCGCTCTCGAAGAGTGGAGAGAAATTTGGCCTGCTTGGGCAGGAAGAAAAAGCATCCACCGGCACCTCGTCTTTTAACCGATTTGTTGACCGCATTGGCAAGATGCAAACCCCGTCACTTAGCGACCTATCATCCGCCAACCGGCTTTCCAATAAATCCACTGTTGTCCTCATCAGTGATTTTCTTCATGACCTGCCGGGCATTTCGGAAGCTATCCGTCATTTTGTAGATCTCGGCTGTAACGGCTACCTGCTACATATTGCTGACCCGGCAGAGGTTGACCTCCCGTTTCAAGGCCGCACCCGATTTCTCTCGATGACCGCGGAAGACAGCCTGACTCTGGGGCGTGTAGAAGCTGTGCGTGAGGAGTATCAGACATTGTTCGAAGCGCACCGAACGGCGATCATGTCTCTGGCGGAGAATATTTCGTGGGATTACGCCTTCCACCGAACGGATATGCCGGCAAGTGATGCCTTTGCCCGGTTATATGAAACCCTCAACATAAAGGGGGCGGGCGCATAATGGCGGCATTTTCCTCCCTCACTTTTCTCTATCCATGGGTCCTGACAGCTCTGATTGCTTTGCCGCTTATCTGGTGGTTATTGCGCATTGTCCCGCCACAGCCCAAATTCGTTATCTTCCCGGCAATCCAGTTTCTTTATCACCTGAAAAAGGATGAACAGTCATCGGCGACAACCCCTTGGTGGCTTTTACTGCTGCGTCTCCTGCTTGCCGCGCTGATCATTATTTCAATTGCGGGCCCAGTTGTTAACCTCCCTGAACAACGAAAAAGCTCCGGCGATGTTGTGATGATTGTTGACGATGGCTGGACTGCCGCGGAAAGCTGGGACGGTTTGAAAGCCACCTTCAGTAAGCTGGTAACAGAGACTAACCGACAGGAGCGGCAAATCTATGTCGTAACCACCTCCGCCCTGGCAGATGGCATTCTCCCCGTCCTGCAACCCCTTGCCGATCGGGAAGCGCTGGGCATCGCGACATCGCTTGAGCCAAAATCCTGGCCTTCGAGTTATCGTGATCTGCCCCAGTTACTGCCCCGCATTGAATCGCTCGACAATCCGGAATTTATCTGGCTTTCCAGTGGCATCCTGCCGGACAGCGAAATTGCGAGATTGACTGAGTTTTTTGAAGATCTTCGTGATTTTGGCCCCCTCACTATTTTCCATTCCGAGACCCTTGTCGCTTCACCAATTATTGGGACACCGGATATCGAGGGGGAGAAGCTCAACATCCCGCTTACCTTGCCAACTGGCACAGCGGGAACCAGCGGTGTATTAACAGCACGGGCTGCATCGGGACAAATTCTCGCCTCGGCTCCTTTCAAATTCGCGGAAAACGAAGACAATGTGTCTGTCGCTCTCAATGTGCCCAACAAGGTTCGTAACGACATCCGCCGTCTTGAAGTCGCCGATAGCCGGAATGCCGGCGCGCTGTTCCTGCTGGACCAGCGATGGCAGCGACGGCAGGTTGGATTAGTCAGCAGTGATTCCACACAAGTCAATCAACCCCTTTTAAACGAAACACATTACCTTGTTCAGGCACTAGCTCCTTTTTTTGATATAACTGAGGGAACGGTTGAGGAGCTTCTGAAGGAGGAGCAGTCCCTTATTGCGCTTGGTGATACGGCAAATTTACCCGAGGGCATTGAACGTTCGCTTGCCAACTGGGTCGCAAAGGGCGGTGTCCTTATTCGCTTCGCCGGACCCAAGCTTGCGAACTCCGTCAGCGGTCTGGTCCCTGTCGACCTCCGTTCCGGCAACCGCAATCTGCAGGGCGCCATGTCATGGAACCAGCCTGCCCCACTTGGTCCGGTCCCGCAGAACAGCCCGTTCATTAGCCTGGATATTCCCACCGAGGTTACAGTCACAAAGCAAGTATTGGCGAACCCGTCCCCCGACCTTCTCGACAAGACATGGGCGCAGCTGGAAGATGGTACTCCCTTGGTAACTGCCGCGAAAGAAGGCGCAGGCTGGCTCGTACTATTTCACACAACCGCAACGCCGGAATGGTCGAACCTGGCCCTTTCCGGCCTGTTCGTTGAAATGCTTCGCGAAATTGGGAACCTTGGACAGTTCACAAGCCAGAATATGGCGGAACAGCGGAACCTGCCCCCATTTCAAATGCTGGATGGATTTGGCCGACTGGTTCCTGAGACCGGAATCGCTGAATCTCTCAATATGACAGAAATGGACGAAGTGTCATTAAATGCAAGTCATCCGCCCGGCTATTATGGAGATGAGAATTTCAGTATTGCCGTCAATGTGGGGCAGTTCGATACAGTCTATTCCGTGATAGACACCAGTCAATTCCCGGCGACAGTGCAGTATTTCGATAAGTCCGCAGTTATTGAATTGGTGATGCCCCTGTTGATCGCCGCGATGTTGTTGGTGTTGCTTGACCAGATCATTTCACTCTATTTGCAGGGCAGGCTTCCCGTCTTTAGAGTTACCGGCAAAGCCTCTGCTATATTCGTTGTCGTTGGGGTTGGCCTGATCGCCTTCCCGTTCAGCAGCGAAGCTCAGAACGCCAGCCTCAGTGGCGATGCCAAAGCATTGGCGGCCACCCTGGATACACGCCTTGCCTATATTCTCACAAATGATCAAACGATTGACACGATGAGCCGGGACGGACTGGTGGGGTTAAGCCGGCAACTCCGAAACCGTACTGCGGTGGAAGCGAAGGATCCGCTTGCCATAGATATTGAGCAGGACGACCTGATTTTCTACCCCCTCATCTACTGGCCGGTTACTCCTGATTTCCCTGCCTTGTCCGAACAGGCCATCCTCAAGCTCAATGACTATTTCAATGGCGGTGGCACGATCCTGTTTGACACACGCAACCAAAATAGCGTGCGCAGCTTTGGCATGGATCTTTATAACAGCCCGGAAAATATCCGGCTTCGACAGCTGACGGCGCGGCTGAATATTCCTAGGGTGCATCAGGTGCCGCCGGATCATGTCGTGACCCGCTCCTTCTATCTGATGCAGACTTTCCCCGGTCGGTATGACGGCGGCGAGCTGTGGATTGAAGATACTATTGGAAATCAAGGCAACGATGGTGTTGCCTCAATCGTAATCGGCAGTAATGATTGGGCCGCCGCCTGGGCGATCGACGCCGATGGCCGCTATCAGGCCGCAACCCCGCCGGGAAATGAGCGGCAGCGGGAACTCGCCTATCGGTTTGGCATTAATCTTGTGATGTATACCCTGACTGGTAATTACAAAGCGGACCAGGTCCATATTCCTGCTATTCTGGAAAGATTGGGACAATGAGGGAAGAAAGCTTCGTCTCCGCACTTGATTTCAATCCTTACCTCCCGCTTGGCTGGCTGATCACGCTGGCGGCAATATCCGCGGTTATAGTTCTCTTTGCATTTTGGCGGCGCGGTCGCGGGACATTGTTGCGAACCGCTCTGCTTTCCCTGCTCTTGCTGATGCTGGCCAACCCGGTCCTGCTTACCGAGAAGCGCAAATTTCTGGAGGACGTTGCACTTATTGTCCTGGATGAAACCAACAGCCAGAAAATTGGCGTTCGAAGCGAAACATCCAATTCCGCCTTTGAGGAACTGAAAGCCAGACTTGCGGCCATGGGGAACCTTCAAGTTGAGACAATAACGGTCAGGAACCAGACAAATTCCCTGCTTGGTGAGGAGGATGGCACTCATGCATTCGCCGCCCGTGAAAAGGCATTGAAGAACATTCCGCCCGAAAGGATCGCAGCGACCATTTTCATTACAGACGGCCAGATTCATGACGCGCCCACAGATGACAATATCCAGAAAAATAAAGGACCGGTCCATTTCCTGCTGTCTGGCGACCCGAATGAAAAGGACCGTGTACTCCGGATTGTGAAGGCGCCTGCGTTTGGTATTGTCGATCAGCCGCTACAGCTTACGCTCAAAGTGGAGGATTTTGGGCTTACTGAACCGATTGAGGCCGCACGGGTATCCATCAAGCTTGATGGGGAACCGCTCGCGATGGAACTGGCGAGAATTGGCACAGAGCTATCAGTTGATCTTACCCTTACCCACGCCGGGGCAAATTTCGTCCAGATTACCGTTGATCCTCTGGACGGAGAACTCACGGAAAAGAACAACAGCGCCTATATTACCGTCAACGGCATTCGCGACAGGCTGCAAGTACTGCTGGTGTCGGGGGAACCGCATATGGGAGAACGGGGATGGCGAAATATTCTCAAGTCTGATCCATCCGTTGATCTTGTGCATTTCACGATTTTACGTCCGCCTGAAAAGCAGGATGGAACACCGATAACGGAATTGTCCCTGATCCCTTTTCCGATCCGCGACTTGTTTGAAAAAAAGCTGAATGATTTTGACCTGGTTATCTTCGACCGATATCGGCGTCGCGGCGTTCTTCCCTCCAGTTATCTTCAGAATATTTCCCGCTATGTGACCCAGGGCGGCGCCCTTCTGGAGGCGGCGGGGCCCGCCTTCGCCACCCCGCTCAGCCTCTACCAGACGCCCTTGTCGGAAGTCCTTCCCGGTCGCCCCACGGGCTATGTCTTTAATGAAGGATATGTGCCAGTTGTGAGTGATGTCGGCAAGCGGCATCCCGTAACAGGCCTTCTAAAAGCGAAAGCAGCCCCTAATGAAAACTGGGGTCGCTGGTTTCGCATGATCGAGGCGGAAGCGCTTGGCGGGGACACCCTTATGACAGGCCCTTCACAGCAACCCTTGCTTATTCTGGAACGCAGCGGCGAGGGCCGCGTCGCCCAACTCCTTTCTGATCATGCATGGCTTTGGGGGCGGGGTTATGAAGGAGGGGGGCCACAATCTGAATTGTTGCGACGAATATCACACTGGTTAATGAAGGAGCCTGAACTGGAGGAAGAGCAGCTGAAAGCCGTTGTTGCCGGAAACCTGCTAAAAATCCAGCGACGGTCTCTTGAAATAGCACCGGCCAGTGTGGCCATAACCGATCCGGATGGAAATGTAACTAATGTCGATCTGTCCGAAGGTGAAAACGGCATGCAAACAGGAACGGTTTCATTGCAAATAAGTGGTCTGCATGTTCTTGATGATGGCGCACAAAAATCCCTGATCGCGGTGGGAGCTCTCAACCCGAAAGAGCTTCACGAGATCAGGGCAACCACCGAAAAGATTATGGCGATGTCAAAGGCAACGGATGGCGGCATCCGGTGGTTGGAGACAGAAGGACTGCCGGATTTCCGGCGCACGAGGCCGGATAACCGACAGTCTGCTGACTACTGGTTCGGCCTTCGCGCAAACGAGAATTATGAAGTGACTGGCTACAATCGGCAGGCAATGCTGCCTCCCCTGGTCGCGCTTCTGCTTGCACTGACATTCTTATGCGTCGGCTGGTGGCGAGAGGGCCGCTAGCTTATCCGTCAGAAGAGTCGTTTTCGATTGTGCTGCAATACGCCCGGGTGGTTGTGGCGTGAGCGACGCCCCGGCAAGCATTCCTGACACATCTTTCAATGCGCCCGGCACGCATTCCTTTACCAGAAACCGCCGTTCCTCCACCGGTCCCGGTAACTTGAAGCCAAGCTTGGCCGCATTCTGGAATCCGAACTGACCGTAATATTCCGGATCGCCGACCAGTACGATGAGCCGATGGTCAAGCTCCATTGCAACCTGCATCGTTTTACGAATAAGACCGACTCCTATCCCCTTTCCCTGAAGCCCGGGAGATACCGCGATAGGTCCGAGAAGCAATGCAGATGTTTCCCCACCGATGGTGATTGGCCAATACCGTATGGTCGCAAGGAGGCTGTCGCCATCAATTGTAACAAAACTCAGCTCGGGTTGCGGTTGAATATTCTCGCGGAGTTTATAGGCGGTCTTGGTAAATCTATCAGGACCAAAACATTCGTCGAGTAACGGCTCAATCAGAGCGGCATCACCGGGGCGTTCTTGAATAATCTGGGGCATGACGGGCTTCCGTATAAAAATCGGGCTGGACGAAAACGCCTCTTAATGAAGCCCCGAACCGTCACGAATAATCAAATGACCAAAGCACAGGCAAACTTAAGCGGCGGCACCAAAAAGGGCAGCGGCCTGTCGTCGTCGTATGATCAATTGCATGTTCATAAGTCGCAGATATCACAAGCATGGAGGCATTGAAAGAAAATAAATCAACGCTTGCCCCCGCCAAATCCACGGACTAGGTTTCAATTCACCTGAAGTGAACCGGGCGCGCAACCCTCTATCCCGCTGGAGAATTCTTGAATGTTTTATAAAGCTTCCGAACCCCATGGCCTTAAGCATGGCCCCTTCAAGGCAATAGTAGCGCCGCGTCCCATCGGCTGGATCAGCAGCCTTGCAGAAGACGGTACTGTCAATTTGGCGCCCTTCAGCTTCTTCAATGCCATGTCCGAAAATCCGCCAATCGTTGCGATGGGCATTAATGGCACTCACAGTGAGGGCGGGGCGAAGGATACGCTGGAAAATATTCACGCAACGAAGGAATTTGTTTGCAACATGGTATCCTATAACCTGCGGGAGCAGATGAATGCGAGCTCCGCAATGGTACCTCACGCAGTCGATGAATTTGACCTTGCCGGACTGACCAAGGAGCCTTCAACTCTCGTGAAACCGCCGCGCGTCAAGGAAAGTCTCGCTCATCTCGAATGCGTCCATTACAAAACCCTTGTCCTGCCGACAACCGATCCCGATCATGTCAATTCCATGCTTCTCGGCGAGGTAATCGGCATCCATATCAGTGATGAGATCATTGTTGATGGCATGATCGATATGCAAAAATACCAGCCCCTCGCCCGGCTGGGCTATATGGACTACTGTTATGTAGATGAAATTTTCTCAATGAAGCGGCCTGTCGTCTGACCATATTCTTTCGCGCCGCCTTGTTAAACGCCCTGCCAGGCACCCCGGATTTCTCGCGCCAGCTTTTCGGCAATCGCACGGGCAAAATCGTCATATCCTTCGGCCCTTTCGGTGAAGGATCCGATACCGCCAATCACCCGCTCGCGATAGTAGGTCTCTAGCTCCGGCTCATCATTCAGGATAGGCAGGCCGTTGATAACCACGCCGGCAGCAACGATACGATCCCGCGCGACTTCAGGGGCGCGACCAATGGAAACAACGCCGTCACCGGAAATGTCAATTACCTGACGTGTCGATTGATTCCGATCTCCGGCAAAGAGGGAAAACGCATGCTCAAGCGCTCCGGCAATCGCCGTTCCGCCATAAGGGAAGCTGCGCGGCACTCTATCGAGTTTATCGGCATAGGCACGGGCATCGTCGCCGGACGCAATTATCTGCCAATCGAGGATTGTTTGCTGCTCGTTCAGTCCCGCCCATTGGGTGGCGGCAATACTGATCCGTCCACGCGGGCCTGCGGCAATGGCCTCTATCACCAGTTGATCACGAAACGCAGCCGCGAAGCCCCGCATTTGCAGGTTATATTCATCGTAATTCACACTGGAGGAAACATCGATAGCCAGAACAAGCTGCATATCCACCTCTTCGGCGTTCGCGGTCGCCGCCACGGCAAATGCGAAAACCGAAACAACAAACACAGACAGCCACTTCATTGAATAACCTGTTTCTCCAACCGGTGAAATTACCACTCTGAAAAAAGTCTAATGTAATTCACGTCAAAAGTATGGCAAAAAACCGGAAGGACCATGACCCGGAAAAACTTTTGTGGCATGATCAAAAAATAGTCACAAACTGGTGGGAGACTGGGCGCATGAAAAAAGTTGTAATTGCAATCGCAGTACTTTTAGTACTCATCGTCGGAGTGGTGGTAGCCCTTCCGTTTCTCGTCCCAACAGACCGGATTAAACAGGAATTGATTCTGGCAACCCAGGACGCCACTGGACGTGATCTCGCAATTGATGGCGATTTCAGCCTTTCCGTCTTTCCGACTTTAGGCGTAACGGCAAATACCGTGACTTTCTCGAACGCAGAAGGCGCGCGCGATGCGAATATGGCGGCCATCGAAAGCCTTGTGATCAAGCTCAGCCTGCTGCCCCTGATTACCGGGAATGTACAGGTTGACGAATTTGTGCTGACAAACCCGGTTATTAACCTGGAGGTCGACAAGAACGGCAAGGGCAGCTGGGTATTCGATAGCACCGAGGCTTCCAAACCGGCGGAAACAAGCAGTGAAGACGGCGGCGCACCGAATCTCGGGATTTCTGATCTGAACCTCGGCGATGTAAGAATTGTTGATGGCGTCGTGAATTTTGTCGACCAGCAAAGTAACACTGACATTAATCTTGATAAAATCAATGTTGTGCTTGTCCTGCTGGGGCTCGACGAACCCTTTGAAGCAAAGGGCAGCGCCGTCTGGAACAGTGAGGAAGTTAACCTGAATGTCAATGTCGCGGCGCTTCGGGCAATTCTTGAAAATCAAGAGACAACAGCAACGGTCAATGTTGCATCAAAGAATATCAATCTCGATTTCGACGGCTCCGTCAAAAGCACCAAACCGCTTGCACTTGGCGGTACAACCAGTCTGGATATTCCCTCGGTACGCGATCTAGCGGCCTGGACGGGAACATCGCTTGAAGTGGCCGGCAGCGGTTTTGGCCCGCTCAAGATCACCGGAGAACTTGGCGTCAATGACACGAAATACAGTTTTTCCAAGGCGAATATTGCCTTTGATGATATTGTCGGCGTTGGGAATTTCAGTGTCGACCTCGGCGGAAAAGTTCCGGATATCGTCGGCAAGCTCGCGCTTGAGACACTCGATCTAAATCCTTACTTGCCGGAAGAAAAGGCAGAGGAAGGTAGCAAGGCCCCAACAGCGCCCGTACAAGAAAGCGGCGCCGAGAAATGGGATACAACGCCAATCGATCTATCGGTCCTTAAAACTGTCAACGCAAAGTTCGATCTTTCTGTGCAGGAAATCCTGTTCCAGAAAATCAAGATCGGCAGCAGCGCCCTTCAAACTGCTTTGAAAAGCGGAATTCTCGATGTCACACTCAGTGAAATGAATCTGTATGACGGAACCGGAGAAGCGACAGTTCAAATCAACGCCCAGGACCCGGTACTGAAAATCACGAATAATATGACCATTGAGAATATCCAGCTTCTCCCCCTGCTGACGGACGCCGCAGATTTCGATAAACTTGAAGGCAAAGGAATGTTCCAGACGAGCCTGTCCACGAGCGGTAAGTCACAGGCGGATCTGGTTGGGGCGCTTGGTGGTGATGGCCAGATCTTGTTTGAAGACGGATCCATTTCCGGCATAAACCTTGCGGCGATGGCGCGCAATGTGACGAGTGCCTTTACCGATAGCGGTGAAGCCCAAAAAACAGACTTCGCGGAGATTTCCGGAACTTATCAGATCAAGAGTGGTATCCTCATGAATGACGACCTGACAATGCTGAACCCCTTCGTTCGCTTGTCCGGCGCAGGGACAGTGGAATTGCCACCAAGAACCCTGACCTACCGAATTGAGCCGAAAGTCGTCGCGACAACAGAAGGCCAGGGTGGCTCTCAGGCAAGCGGCGTCGCCGTTCCGATTATCGTCAGCGGGTCATGGGACAACCTGAAATTTGCGCCCGATCTCGCCGGTGTTCTCAAGAACGTCGCCAACCCTGAAGGGGCCAAGCAATTGCTTGAGGGCGTAAAAGGCTCCGGCGATGGCATCAAGGAGACCCTTGAAGGCGTCAAGGAAAAGGACCCGGAAGCCGTAAAAGGCCTGCTTGATGCAGCGGGCGGGCTGCTCGGCAAGAAAAAAGAGTGATTTAAGTCAGATACCAACCCGCATATACCCTGCAATGGCACTATCAACCATTGCGGGGTTTTCTTTCTTCTACGGGCCCGTCATTTTCTCTCCAGGCGTTAAACCCGCCTTCAAGATGGCAAACGTTTGGCAAGCCCATATCCTGAACGGCCTTGGTCGCCAGCGCTGATCGCCAAGCTGACGCACAAAAGAAGACGAAACGATTGCCACTGGCAAAAAGATCCCGGTGATAGGGGCTTTCCGGGTCGACCCAGAATTCCAGCATACCGCGCGGTGCATGAACAGCCCCCGGCACCTGTCCTTCACGCTCCAATTCCCGGATATCGCGAATATCGACAAAAGTCACATTCTCCTGTCCATAAAGTGCGCGCGCTTCCTCAATAGTGAGAGTTTCAATTTCACCGTTTGCTTCTTTGACGAGCTGTTTCACGGTTTTTTTCATTATATTGCTCCTAATCGCCGGTTTGACGAAAACAGTCTTGTCTTTCGCCCTATACATGATGTTAGAATTTAGCATAACATGGCGCCCATAGCGTCCGTCGAGATAAAAATAATACGAGGGAGAAAATGGACCTTTCATTCACCACACAAGATAATGCCTTTCGCGACGAAGTCCGGCAGTTTTTGGCAGATGAGTTCGATGACGACCTCAAACAAAAAATGACGGAGAACAGAAACGGCTACCTGCCGAAGGCTGATCATGTTCGTTGGCAAGATTCTCTCGCCAAAAAAGGATGGCTGACACCGGACTGGCCGGTGGAATACGGCGGACCCGGATGGGACACAACTCAGAAATATATATTCCAGACTGAGATGGCAAATGCCAACGCGCCGGGCATCATGCCTTTCGGGATCAGCATGTGTGCTCCTGTGATTATGAAGTTTGGCACTGAAGAGCAGAAAAAGCGATTCCTTCCGGATATTCAGGAAAACAAGGTTTGGTGGTGTCAGGGCTATTCAGAGCCCGGTTCGGGCTCTGATCTCGCCAGCCTGCAAATGAAGGCGGAAGACAAGGGCGACCATTTTCTCTGTAACGGATCGAAGATATGGACAACACTCGCTCAGTATGCAGACTGGATCTTCTGTCTTGTCAGGACATCCAATGAAGGCAAACGGCAGGAGGGCATCTCTTTCCTTCTGATCGACATGAAATCCGAAGGTGTCTCCGTTGATCCGATCCAGACCGTTGATTTGCCCATCAAAGGCGCGCAGGAGGTCAATCAGGTCTTTTT